>JBLFZD010000342.1:0-4102 GCA_047610085.1 Ilumatobacter sp.
GCCAGCCGACTCGAACCCCTCGCTTCAGCGCTCCGTTGACCTAGCCCGGTCGGCCATCGAGTTCGGCTGCGAACCCAACCCTGTGCCATATCGGAGAAGTAGGGACGGTTGTCAAGGTTCTTTGGTGGCTCAGTAGTTGTGCTGAGCGGCTGACATCTCCGATTCAGGTGATTTCGTCGGTCGCTCGTCGGTTCTCAGAGCGAAACTGCGCTGGAGTGGCGTTGGTCAGCCTGGCGAAACGCCGCGTGAAGTTCGGCTGGTCGTAGAAGCCACAGGTCGTGGCGATCTCGGCGAGGGGTGTGTTGGTTTCGATCAGGAGTTTGGCCGCAGCATCGACCCGGACACGCAGGACATACTGGGTAGCCGACAGCCCAAAAACTTTCCGCATACGACGTTCGAGTTGCGATTCGGAACACTCAGCGACCTCGGCCATCGTGGACGCTCTGATCGTGCTTTGTAGATTTGCTCGCACGTGAGCGACGACATGCTGCAGACGTTCGAGGGAGATGTTCTCCGTACTCGGTGCGTGCAGATCGCGGCTCACCGAGACGACCCCGACCAGGGTGGAGCGATCAGCCTGGTTAGCGACGGGAAGTTTGGTGGTGAGATACCAACCGAGATCACCATTGAGCCCTCGTATCAACTCGAGTTGATCAACGAGCGGTTCGCCAGTTTCGAACACCTCGCGATCCTGTTCCTCGTAGCGGTTCGCCAATGCCGCAACGAAGTGGTCGGACGCTTTGGTTCCGACCACTTCACGTTTCGACCGTGTTCCCGTTCGCCGCACGAACGCAGAATTTACTTCGACATATCGCCCGTCGAGATCTTTCACCGAGAACATCACATTGACCAGTGTCTCGAATAGCGCAATGAGTTCGGCCTGACACGGAAACACTGCCGTTCTCTTCTCGTTGTTCGGTTCCGCGGTCATCTTGCGCCGAATCGTACAAGACTCAACCGTTGCGCCCAGGCACGATGGAGGGATGACCTGTTCGTTCGATGTTGTTGATGCCGAGAGACTTGCCGACTCTGCAGTTGACCTGGTTCGATCTTGGCTTCGCCGTGCTGAGGAACTCGAAACGCCAGCGGACCGAGCGACCATGAAGCAGCTCAAGGGTGTGGTGACCGACGCTGACGGCGTTGCCTTCGTCATGCAATTCGTCGACCGGGTCGTGCGTCCAGACAACAACGGGGTGGCCGCTGCCCAGCTGGCGTCGATCGTTGCGACGTCGACCTTGCCGGACTTCTTGTCGCCGCTCGACAAGGTGTTACTTCGCGCAGGCGCGGTGCTTGCACCCCGTTTACCGGCACTCGTCATGCCGTTGGCGCGCCGTCGAATGCGAAGCATCGTGGGTCACCTCGTCGCTCCGGCGGAGCGTGACAAGCTCGAGACACACCTCGCAGCAAAGCGGACCGACGGCTACGCGCTCAACGTGAACCTTTTGGGTGAGGCGGTGCTGGGCGAGCGTGAGGCGCAACGACGTCTCGACGAACTGCTTGGTCTGCTCGACCAACCGGACATCGACTACGTCTCGGTGAAGATTTCGGCTGTTGCGTCGCAACTAAATCACTTCGCCTACGCCGACAGCTTGCATCGAGTTACCGAACGCCTGCGCGTGTTGGTCGACAAGGCATCGTCGGTGCAGCCGCCGACGTTCGTGAATTTTGACATGGAGGAGTATCACGATCTCGACCTGACCCTCGATGCCTTCATGACGGTTCTCGGCGAGGAGTCGTACCTCGGTGCCGATGCGGGAATCGTTCTACAGGCGTACCTTCCGGATGCATTTCCGGCGATGCAGCGCCTTGTCGACTGGGCGAACAAGCGCCATGATGACGGAGGCGGGCAGGTGAAGATCCGCTTGGTAAAAGGCGCGAATCTAGCCATGGAGAAGGTCGATGCCGCCATGCATGGCTGGACGCAGGCCCCGTACGGTTCGAAGGTCGAGGCAGATGCGAATTACAAACGATGCCTCGACTGGTTGCTGCACCCCGAGCGAATGACCGGTGTGCACCTTGGCCTGGCAAGCCACAACTTGTTCGATGTTGCCTGGACCCACTTGCTGGCCGAACAGCGAGGTGTCGCCGAACGAGTGCAATTCGAGATGCTCCAGGGTATGGCCCCGGCGCAAGCCGCCACTGTTGCCGAAGCCACCAACAACGCGTCGCTCATGTTGTTGTACACACCAGCCGTGCGCCATCAGGATTTCGATGTCGCGATCAGTTATCTGTTCCGACGGCTCGAAGAAAATGCGTCGGATGACAATTTCCTTCGTCACCTTTTCGACCTGACCCCACAGTCAGCAGCCTTCGACGAGCAAGAACAGATCTTTCGCGATGCATTGGCGCTCCGATCCAGGATCCACACCGGGCCCCGGCGAAGCCAAGACCGGAATGCACCAGCCAATGCTGCGTATGTGATTGGTGAACCGTTCCTCAATGAACCTGAGACCGATCCGGTCTTGTCAGTGAATCGCGCCTGGATCGATGCGGTGTGTGCTCTGCCAGCAGAACCAATCGCTGCGTCAGTGACCGAGTCGATCGAGGCGACCGACGACATACTTTTGGTCGCAAAACTCGCATCGACCGACTGGTCGAACACGTCCTTAGCTGATCGGCAAGTGCTGTTGCATCGGGTCGGGGACGAGTTGGCGACGCGTCGGGGTCAATTGATCTCGACAATGATGAGGGAGGCAAACAAGACGTTCGCTGAGGCCGATGGAGAGGTGGCAGAAGCCATCGACTTCGCCCGCTGGTACGGCGATCGAGCGCTCGAGCTTGATCTTCATGACGGCATCTCGTTCACTCCACTCGGTGTGGTCGGGGTCATTCCGCCATGGAACTTCCCGGTCGCGATCCCAACCGGCGGCGTCATGTCGAGTCTTGCCGCCGGAAATGCAGTGATCTTTAAACCCGCACCCGAGACCGCACGCTGCGGCGAGGTTGTTGCCGAGGCCTGTTGGGCTGCTGGCGTTCCGCGAGAGGTGTTGCAGTTCGTGCGAACGCCTGAGAACGAGGTGGGTCAACACCTCATCACATCGGTGGATGGCGTGATCTTGACCGGGGCCGGAGAAACCGCCGAGCTCTTCGGATCATGGAAGCCTGATCTGAAGCTCTTCGCCGAGACGTCAGGCAAGAACGCGCTGATCATCACGCCCAATGCCGACATTGATCTGGCGGTGGCCGACCTCGCAGCATCGGCCTTTGGACATAGCGGCCAGAAGTGCTCCGCTGCAAGCCTGGCGATTCTGGTCGGAGACGTGTACTCGTCAGAGCGTTTCCGTCGACAGCTCATCGATGCCGTCGAGAGCATTGCTGTTGGACCAGCGACCGACCTCGAGTCGACGATGGGTCCCCTCATCGGCCCGCCCAACAGTCGGCTCAATAGAGGCCTCCGCACGCTTGATAGCGGCGAGGAATGGCTGGTCCAGCCCCGTGCACTGGGCGACGACAACAGCCTGTGGTCACCTGGCGTCCGACTCGGCGTGACCGCTGGTTCCTGGTTTCACACTACGGAGTGTTTTGGGCCGGTACTTGGTCTGATGGCCGCGGCTGATCTCGATGAAGCGATCAACATCGCGAATTCGAGCGAGTTCGGCCTGACTGGTGGCATTCACACACTCGACCCGTCGGAGATCGCTGAATGGACCAACCGGATCGAGGTTGGTAACGGCTACGTGAACCGCGGCATTACCGGTGCCATCGTGCAGCGTCAACCATTCGGCGGGTGGAAACGGTCAGCTGTTGGTGGGGGAGCCAAGGCGGGCGGGCCCAACTACGTTGCGCAGCTCGGCACTTGGACCGAGGACGACGCGTCCCCTGACGGCGATCCACTCAACGATTACGCGGAGCAGTGGCGAACATACTTCTCGATCGGACACGACCCGACGGGCCTCTTTTGTGAGTCGAACATCTTTCGGTATCGCCCGCTCGACAGGATCGGGCTTCGTATTGGGCTCGATGCGACGTCTCGTGAGATCGCTCTGGTTCGCACCGCAGCCGAGACATGTGGAGTAGAACTCGTCGTGAGTGCGCACGCCGAAGAAACGCCCGTGCAGTTCGCCGAACGCCTGCCGCATCTTGGTGTCACGCGGGTGAGGAT
>JBLFZD010000343.1:0-4098 GCA_047610085.1 Ilumatobacter sp.
GATCTCTTCCATCAAACGGCGAGCCTTGACCTTGCCCACGCCAGGCAACGATTCGAGCATCGATACGCACTTGAGCTTGCCGACATTGTTGTCGTCGGAATCAAGCGCTTCTTTCAGCGTCATCGAACCCATCTTGAGGCGAGCTTTGATCTCGGCTCGTGCGGTACGGGCCTCGGCTGCCTTCTGAAGTGCAGCTGCCCTCTGTTCCGGGGTCAACTGTGGTGGTGTTGCCATGGAATCACGTTAGTGCAGTGACCTCTGCCGTGCATGCGATCCCGCGCTCTGTCATCCATTCGAACAACTCTTGCTGCACGTTTGCCGGCGCCGCCGGATCTGCGAACGTGGCCGTTCCAACCTGCACTGCGGTCGCTCCAGCGAGCAAAAACTCAGCGGCATCCCACCCCGACGCCACTCCGCCGACGCCAATGATGGGCAGATCAGGCAGCGCAGCGTGGACGTCGTGGACCGTTCGAACTGCCACCGGATGAATCGCTCGGCCAGACAATCCACCGCCGCCGGCACCCAATACAGGCGCGAGCGTCTTGGGGTCGTAGCCCAAGCCCAGCAACGTATTGATACAGGTGATCGCTTCAGCACCTGCCTCGTGGACCGCTCGAGCAACCTCGATCGTGCGGTCCGTGTTTGCGCTGAGTTTGGCCCAGCGCGGACGCTCACAGGCCGCTGTTGCTGCGATGACCTCAGCGGACAGTTCCAGGTCGTGGGCGAAGATCCCATGCCCAGCCAAGTTGGGGCACGACAAGTTGACTTCGACGGCGACGACCCCTGCGGGAGCTGCTGCAAGCTGTTCGGCAGCGAGCCGATAATCATCAACCGACTGCCCCCAAATCGAACACACCACGGTCGCGCCGGTCGCCAACAGGTCCGGGAGCACGTGCTCAAGCCAATACTCGATGCCCGGACCTTGCAAGCCAACGGCGTTCATCATTCCCTGAGGAGTCGGGTGCACCCGCGGTGCCGGGTTGCCCGCCCACTCATAGGGAGCGAGCGATTTGGTCACCACCGCGCCAAGTTCGGAAAGGTCCATAAACGGCGCGAGTTCATTGCCGTATCCCGCTGTTCCCGACGCCGCCATCACTGGCCCCGGCAACGTCACCGACCCGATCTGCGTCTTCATCCCGCTGCGTGATACTCCTGCAGCGACCGCACACCGAGTTCACTGCCATGGCGTTCGGCAAGACCCTGGGCCGCTGCGAGCGCCGCGGCGACCGTGGTGACACAGCTAACCCGATGCAAGCTTGCCGCCTTGCGAATGGTCTCACCATCGCTGCGGGCGGCCTTGCCGCTTGGCGTGTTCACGACAAAGCCGATCTTGCCGTCGGCGATCAGGTCTGGCGCCGTCGGCAGTGCAGGGTCTTCATCAGACCGGCTGCCGTCGTTGCCCACCTTCGCAACGATCTGGTCCACGGGTTGATCGAACTTGGCAAGGTATGCCGCTGTGCCCGCAGTCGCTGCGATGCCAAGACCGAGCGCTCGAAGCCGCGTGGCCACCACGAGTCCTGCCGGTTTGTCGCGATCCGCTAGCGACAGGAACACCATTCCATCCTCGGATGAGGTCGGTAACACGGTGCCAGCGGCCAGCTCGGCCTTGTAGAACGCGCGACCAAAGGACGTATCGATGCCCATCACTTCACCGGTCGAACGCATCTCAGGCCCGAGCGCTGGATCAACTTCAGGGAAACGGGTGAACGGGAGCACCGCTTCCTTGACCGCAACATGCCCCGGCCCGTCGTCGGTTCCTCCACCAGGGCCATGGTGGCCACCGCCGACCGGCGGCTTGAGGAGCCCCTCCTCGCGTAGCTCGGCGAGCGTGGCTCCCAACATCACCCGGGTGGCAATCTTCGCTAAGGGGACACCCGTGGCCTTCGCAACGAACGGCACGGTGCGACTCGCCCGCGGGTTCGCCTCGATGACGTACACCGTCGTACCTGCAACCGCGAATTGCACGTTGATCAGCCCACGCACATCGAGTCGTTTCGCAATGGCGGCTGCGTACGACTCAAGGACTTCAACAACCCATGAGGGCAGCGTCTGTGGCGGGATTGCACACGCCGAGTCTCCCGAGTGCACCCCGGCTTGCTCCACGTGCTCCATCACGCCACCAATGAGTACTTCACCAGTGTGGTCACGGATTGCGTCCACATCGACTTCGGTCGCATCGGCCAGGAACCGATCGATCAGCACCGGCCGGCCCGATGACAGTCCACCCTCTTTGCCAAGGGAGCCGAATCCGGCGAGCTCTTGCATTGCCGCGGTGAGATGGTCGCGGTCGTGGACGATCTGCATTGCCCGCCCGCCCAGCACGTAACTCGGTCGAACGAGGACCGGGAAGCCGATGTCGTCAGAGATGGCGAGCGCTTCGTCGAGGTTGACCGCTGTGCCACCGGGAGGTTGCGGAATCTGCAGCTCGTCGCACATGACATTCCAGCGTTCGCGATCCTCGGCAGCGTCGATCGAATCGGGCGACGTTCCCGCGACCAGTTCGAGCGGAATCTCGCCTGACAGCTTGAGGGGCGTCTGACCGCCAAGCGAAACAATCACCTTGTCGGGCTTTTCGGCGTCGATGATGTTGAGGACGTCCTCTTTGGTGAGCGGCTCGAAGTACAACCGGTCAGACGTGTCGTAGTCGGTCGACACGGTCTCGGGGTTGCAGTTGACCATAATCGTCTCAAACCCGGCGTCGCGTAGCGCAAACGATGCATGAACACAGCAGTAGTCAAACTCGATGCCTTGGCCAATCCGGTTCGGACCGGAGCCAAGGATCATGACCTTCGTACCGTTTGAGGGACGGACCTCATTCTCGTCTTCGTAGGTCGAGTAGTGGTAGGGCGTCTCGGCGTCGAATTCAGCAGCGCAGGTGTCGACCGTCTTGTAGGTCGGGATGACTCCAGCGGCGATACGAGCAGCCCGCACCACGGCTTCATCGATTCCCCAGAGATATCCGAGCTGAGCATCGGCAAAACCAATCTGCTTGGCTCGCTTCCACCCGCGCTTGGTCATTGCTTCCATACCAATGTCGGCCAGAGCGTGGCGTTCCTCGGTGATGATCGACATCTGGTCGAGGAACCACACGTCGATGCGCGTCGCCTCGTGGATTTCGTCGACGGTCATACCGCGCTTGAGGAGTTCGCCGACCTGCAGGATGCGATCAGGCGTTGGGATGCAGGCCTGCGCGAGCAGATCAACATCGGAGATGGCGTTGTACTGCTCTTCGCCGGGGTCGCAGTTCAGACCCATCCGCCCTTCTTCGAGGGAACGCAAGGCCTTCTGCAGGCTTTCGGGGAAGGTTCGGCCGATAGCCATAACCTCGCCGACCGCCTGCATCTGGGTGCCCAGGATTCCCGACGTGCCCGGCAACTTCTCGAACGCCCACTTCGGAATCTTGGTCACCACGTAATCGACCACCGGCTCGAAGGCTGCCGGCGTACTTGACGTTGCCGTCTTGGTGATGTCGTTGTCGATCTCGTCGAGCGTGTAGCCGATTGCCAGCTTTGCGGCAATCTTCGCAATCGGGAAACCGGTGGCCTTCGATGCGAGTGCACTCGACCGCGAGACGCGCGGGTTCATCTCGATGACAACCTGGCGGCCGTCGGCCGGATTCACCGCGAACTGAACGTTCGAGCCGCCGGTCTCGATACCGACGCGACGGATGCATGCAATCGCGGCGTCGCGCATCTGTTGGTATTCGACGTCGGAGAGTGTCTGAATCGGTGCCACGGTGATCGAGTCGCCAGTGTGCACACCCATGGGGTCGACATTCTCGATGCCGCAGATAATGATGCAGTTGTCGGCCTGGTCACGTACGACTTCAAGCTCGTATTCCTTCCACCCGACGATCGACTCCTCGACGAGGATCTCGTTGATCGGGCTGGCGTCAATACCGTTCTTGGCAAGTCGTTCGAACTCTTCGACCGTGTATGCAATTCCGGTGCCGCGGCCTCCAAGGATGTACGCAGGACGGATCATCGTCGGCAAGCCGATCGTTACCATCGCGGCGCGAGCTTCTTCCATCGAGTGAGCAATTCGCGAACGACATGACTCAAGACCAATTTCAGTCATCGCGATCTTGAACTTTCCGCG
>JBLFZD010000344.1:0-4069 GCA_047610085.1 Ilumatobacter sp.
GCGACGCCGCGCCGTACTTGTTGGGCTCATCGCTGGGTTGGATCAGGAAGAACAGGGTGATGAGGCTGCCACCAATCGGGATGAGGCTAAAGAGGAGGAACCAACCCGACTTACCGGTGTCGTGCAGGCGGCGGATCGCGATAGCGAGGTGCGGGATGAGTGTCGCCAAATAGAAGATTGCAACAGCGATGAAGAGGATCACGCCGAGTGCTGAGCTGATCGTGCCGAGAATTGAAGCGAGGATGACTCCGATAAACGGCAGGACGAAGACGAAGGCGATGAAGCGCCAGAAGCCTCCGTTCGACGTGCGGCCACTGAAATCGCTGTAGCGGCCCATCGCGGTTTTGAATGCGGTGATGAAAGGTTCCATATTGTGTTCTCCTGAGATTGTTGGTCTGACGAAACGTCGCCGCCTGACAACGTAGTTCGATCGATGGCGCCGGCTGTGACCATTGGCTCGTTGACGATTTGGTCCATTGGAGATCTCGCTCCGAACTCCTCAGTAGCTTGCTATTTTCATCTAATGAAGTTGTCCACATAAAGGTGGCCAACGAACGGAGACCCATGGACGCGGAAACCCCCGTCATCGAAACGTCAACTCTCGCCGTGTCTGGCCGCCGCTCAATTATCACCACGATTGCTACAACGGCGAGCCGACGATGGAAGGCCACACTCGCGTTCTTCATCGTCGTTGTCCTCACGGGTGGGTATGCATTTGGTGTCGGGCTCGATCGTGAGGGCTTCCCTCCGATCAACACGCCGCTTTCGATCGTCACCGGCACCTACTTCGTCGACGACATCGATCAAGTCGATGCTGATGTCGCCCAACCGCTTGCGGAAGCATTTGTTGGCGTCGAGGACGTGGTGTCGGTTGAGTCGCAGGCCCGAGCGGGCTCGTTCTTCGTGTTCGTCGAGTTTGACGATTCCATCGGCTCCAAGGAAGGCACACAGCGCCTGGTCGACCTCGAAGTTGATCTTGGGGATGACGTCGAGAAAGCAATCACCATCGACTACCGCGCCGTCAATGCCGCCAAGTTGGTCAACCAGTTCGATGTGCTCGTTTCGATCGTGGGCCCGTCAGACGCGACACCCGGTGGCCTGCAGGAACAGGCGGGCGTGCTCGCAGCGAGCCTCGAGACTGAACGTTCCATCGGTGTCGCCGAGGTTCGTAACCTTTTAACCGACTCGATCGACCCAGCCACTGGTGACAACGAGTCGCGGCTTACCCGGTTCACGCGAGTGGTGATCGACGATGACGGTTATCGGCAGGCGATTTCGATCGGCCTGATCCGGTCGGAAGCAGCTGATCTCGATGTGCTCGATTTCAGTGAGCTCGTCACGGGCCTGATCACCGATGAATTAGTGCCACTCGCAGACGGGTACAGCGCCGAGATCACAGCAGACTTCGCTGTTGGTATCGATCGGCAGCTGTCATCGCTGACTGGGAATCTGCTCACTGGTCTGATTGCCGTTGCACTCGTCAGCCTGCTGCTCATCGGGTGGCGCGTGGCCATCATCACCGCGGGCTTCATGGGTGTGGTCATCATCGGTTCGCTTGTCGGCTTGTGGGTGGTGGGTTTCACGCTGAACACCATCACGCTCTTCGGCCTCATCCTGACGCTTGGGCTCCTCGTCGACGATGCGATCGTTATCTCTGAAGCGCTCGATGCCAACCGTGACGACCCCGATATGTCCGAGGTCGATACGGCAAGTGAGAACCCCGACAGGTCGGTTGGTGTGATCAAGCGCTCAATCGACCGGGTCGGCAGTGCTTCGTTCGCCGGAACGCTCACGACCGTCGTGGTCTTTTCTCCAATACTTTTTGTCGGGGGCATCCTTGGCGAGTTCATTCGGCCGATCCCTACCACGGTCATCATCACGCTGTTGCTGTCGTTCTTCTTCTCGATCGTGTTCATCCCGACGATCGCTCGAGTTTTCATTCTTCGCGGCAAGGGCGAACCCAACGCGATCATCCGCGCCGAAAGGGTTGTGGCGAGAGCGGCCGGGCGTTTGGCTGGATATCCCTCGGGTAACGGTTGGCGCGGACGCCTCGCTGGCACAGGCCTCGCACTCCTTGCGGTCGTGGCGATTGGCGCCGGCATGGTGACGGCCAGCGGACTGGGCTTCAGCATCTTCCCCGCCGGCAAAGACTCCGCTGGCCTCTCGGTGAGTGCTGAGTTCCCACCCGAAACCAGCATCGAGGAAGCCCAGGCCCGCGCCGAGCAGATCGAAGACGTGATCGTTTCGGTCCTCGGTGACGAACTCGACCGCTCGCAGTACATACGCGGCAACGAGCGCGTCGTCGAAACATTTATCGACCTGACCCCGATCGGCTCCCGGTCGACTACGTCGCCGGAGTTCGTCGAACAGATCGAGGCACAAGTTTCTGGAATCGACGGTGCCAGGGTCACGATTGGCCAGGTCGAGAATGGCCCTCCCATCCTGGAATTCCCATTCGGTGCTCAGATTGCTGTGGGCGACGACAACGTCGAAGCTGGCCAAGCGCTCGCCGAGGCGATCCGTGACGATCTCCAAGGACGTCAACTCGAAGTTGGAAGCTCGACGGTCACGGTCACTGAGGCCATCGTGTCAAGCGACGGCGAAGTGCTCCGTATCGATGGCGACCGAGTGATCGAGGTTCGCGCTCAATACGACGAAGACTCAGGTATCTCGGGGATTCTCAACGCGACCGAGGACTACGTCACTGGAGCTTTTGGCCCTGACGAGATTGCCGCATTTGGCGTTCCTGCCGATGCCCTCACCTTTGACTTCGGTCTTGAATCCGACAACCAGGAAGATTTTGCCGCCCTCGGTGTGGCTGGTTTGATCGCGCTGGTGCTCATGCTGTTGCTGATCACCATCCAGTTCCGCTCGCTTGCACAATCACTGCTGATCTTCCTGGCGGTGCCGTTCAGCTTCTTTGGCGTTTTCACCGCATTGTCTGCAACCGATAACCCGCTGAGCTTCTTGGCGGTCGTCGGTTTCATTGCCTTGATCGGCGTGGCGGTGAACAACTCGATCTTGCTCGTTGACGCGGCAAACCAGGAACGACGACTCGGAGCGACCGCTGGCGAAGCGATCCAGTCGGCGGTGACATCACGTTTTCGTCCGCTCGTGGCGACCACGGTTACCACCGTGGTCGGGCTGTACCCGCTTTCGGTGAGTGATCCGTTCTGGGAATCACTGGGCTTCACACTCATGGGTGGTCTGGTCAGCTCCACCTTCCTGGTGTTGCTCAGCTTTCCGGCCTTCTACCTCGCCCTCGAAGCCGTGCGAACACCCCTTCGAAATTCCGTGCGTCGCCGTCGCGGTCGTCCCGAAATCGCCTGAATCGGTGGTGGCGATGAGAACTCGCAGGTGATCGCTCCTCAATGAAGCGTGCGGTTCTCGTTTGATCACGACGACGGCGAAAGGTGCTTCAGAGTCGTTGGAGATCCACACAGAGGCGCTGTGTCCACCTGCGCGGCGGGGAAATCTGGGCGGGTCGGTGCGGGAGGTCGGTACGGTCTGAACCATGGGATTGTTGAACGGACGCAACCTCCGCATGGCCAAGCAGTTGTTGGAGAAGAACCGCCACAAAGTGGGCGATGCAGTCGAAAAAGCTGGGACCCAACTCGACAAGGTCAGCAAGGGTAAGACCTCGAACGTGACCTCCAAGGCGTCTGATGCAGCCAAGAAGTACTCCGCTGGCGGAGCGAGCGATCACGGGATCGACACCACTCCACGGGGCTCCAACGACAATCAGGCTGACCCGACGATGAGTCGGTCCGATGCCAAGGTGCGTGAGGCGCAGGCCGCCGCTGGTGCTGCCGATGCCGTCAAGAGTGCCGCAAACGCGTTCACCAACTTCATCAACACAGCGGCGTCCAAAGCCGAAGCTGCCAATCAGGCGAAAAGCGGGGGAGCGGCGGACGCTGCCACGGCCGATCCCAACGAGATCCCGCGCGACAAGTTCGACTGAGCCACACCGCGCGACGTTAGGCGTCGACCGCCAGCTCGACGTGGCCGTCGGCGTGGCGTGCAAACCGTGTGGCATCGTGCCCGTGTGTCGGGTCGGGGCCATCCCACG
>JBLFZD010000345.1:0-4068 GCA_047610085.1 Ilumatobacter sp.
CAGCGCGGACATACCGCGCTGAAATACCCGACGCCATCCGAATCGAACGGAAATACCCGACAGCCACGGATCGGACGGATATATCCGACCGCAACTCGGGGAACGAAAACTGTGCCGAAAACGCACACCGGGCGCCGCCCGAAGGCGACGCCCGATGATCGGTATGGATGGGATCAGGCTGCAGCGGGCTGGCGACGGCGGACCGTTGCCAAAGCGAACAGCACAAGGCCGGTGGCGAAGACACCGAAGGCGACGCCCGTAGTGAGGCCAATGCCATCAGAACCGGTCGCGGGAAGTCCGCCAACCGGGGCAAGAGTCGTCGTTGTCTCGACCTGCGCCGCAACAACCAGGTCAACTGAGCCGAGATCGCCAGAAACGCTACCCACAGCAGACATTGCATACGTGCCAGATATACTTGGGGCATTGAGCTTCGCCGTTGCAACCCCGGCAGACGTGGCCAAACTCGAGTCTGAGCCAGCCGTGGCAACACAAGGAGCGGTAGCGGAGTCGCCCACGATCGTGAACGTGACGTCCTCAGGAACGGCGCACGTAGCGGTCACAGTGATTTCGTCACCGGCCGTTGCGATTCCATCACCAACGGTCACCGGATTGTCGGCCGGCGGGTACACCCCTGCGCTGGCAACCGAGCCCAGACCGACCACTGCAGTCAGCATGGCTGCGAGTGCAAATACAACTTTTTTCATAATCCATCCTTATAACTGCCCGAAACCAATATATACATAATCACAGCCGCTCGGCAACCGGCATATCTCGCTCACTGGACAAAACGCCACGTTTAGTGAGTATTTCCAACCTTCAATAACGCGAATGGCGTCCGCAACATGATCCACAGGTCGCTCCCGATCGACCACGATTCGATGTAGGTCCGGTCCAGCCCGACCCGGTCCACCTGTTCGACGTGCGAACGGCCTTCGACCTGCCACAGCCCAGTCATCCCCGGACGCAACATCCGATACAGCATCTGATCCCGCTCGCTACGAAGCGCGAGTTCTTCCGGAAGAAGGGGTCGGATACCGACGATGCTCATGTCACCCCAAAAGACGTTGACGAGCTGCGGGATCTCGTCAAGGCTCGATTTTCGCAACACTCGACCGACCGACGTGATTCGGGGATCGTCGGGCTGCACCTTGAATCCGTTGTCTTGGTACCGAGCGAGCTCGGCATCGTCGGTGATGATCGCTGTATGCGTGCCGGCCTGCATCGTGCGGAACTTCAACACGTTAAACGTCCGTCCGTTCTTACCAACGCGCTTCTGCGTGAACAAGATCGGACCTCGGCTGGTCACGACCACCAAGAAGATAATGATCAGGCTCGGCACGATCAGCAACACGAGCACCACCAAGCCGATGACGAGGTCGAGCAGCCGACGAACGACGAGCGCCCATCGTTTGAACTCGGGCCCATCGCCAGCCTCGGAGTAACGCGTATCGGCTGCCTGCCCAGTCATGGCTCGGTCCGATCCGCCAGGGGCTGCTCGAAAAGCACCGGCTGTTGGGGCCCGGTGGTGGCCGTGCCATCCAGGGAAAACTCGAGCACGAACGTCGACGTCGCACCCGATGGGAGTGTGACAAAGAGGCTGTAGGTCGACCATCCCGCTTCGGTGCCTCGCTCGGTTGCAACCGGTTCACCATCCATAGTGACCAGATCAAGCGTCGATGGCCCGTAGAAGGTTACGAACAATCGACTCGTCCCGTTTGGTAGCCCGAGCGAGTTCGAAATCACGAAGTTTGGAAGGCCCTCGGTCGGAGCATCGTTGCGCAGCGATACGTCCGCAACCAGCGTGCGTCCGCCATCGTCCTTGTCAACGATTTCGACCGACACCTGCCGGTCGAGGAAGACATCGATCTTGCTCGCACCTGCGTTGGTAAGCGAGACCGAGAATCCACCATCGGGACCCAGCTCGGGAAGCGCGCCCAGCAGGCCGACGTTGTCGAATAACGCTCGCTCTTCTGCGTCGATACTCCAACCAAGTAGTCGACGCTCCTCGACCAAGGGCCCAAAGTCGTCCGCCAACTGTGACGGCTCTGGCAGCGTCGCCGTTTGAAGCTGCAGAAAGACCTGAGAAGCGAGGACGTCGAGGGCGTCGATTCGAACCCCGTTTGAATCGGTGGCGAATTCATACTGGTCTCGCAAGATGTACTCCGCGGCCCCATCCGGGCTCACCGTGACCCCAAGTTCGGGAATGTCGACCGCTCCCCCCAATTTCATGACCGCTTCAACAGAATGCGGATCCATCACGAACACACCGTCCACCGCCGAACCACCGCTCGCGACATACATCGAGGCCGCGGCCTCGGCAACGTCTGGGTAAAAGGCCCCCATCGTGAGATTCGACCACGTACGCGCGACCGCTGTACCGCCTGGTCCAGCGGTCATTCCAAAGCGACCGTAACGAGCCAGAAATTCCTCAGAACAGACTTCGCAGTTGAAATCTGCAGCTCCCAGCCGCTCTTCGAGATCGGAACGCCGACCGGCGATCGCCACGTCGATCCGACCATTGTCGAGCACCACCTCGGCATAGTTTCCAATAAAACCACCCAGTCCACGCACTTCAGCTGGAGTCGTAAACAACACGAGGTAGCGACGCTCCCCATCCCCTCCAAGCATCTGTGGCGCGAGGCGAGCTGCGTCGATGGCGGTATCGAGGTTTGGCCGCTGGTCGTCAACGTCGACCAGCAACTCATCGAGTTCGGTGTCGAGGCGATTCAGCAGCCACGGCGAGCGCACATCGCCAACAGCGCCCTCGAGGGCACGCAACGAATCCCGGACGCGCTCCAACGGGGCTTGAACCGACCGCACAGCATCGACGTCGATCGCTCCGTTCTCGACGCGTAAACGGGATGGATCCACATCACGGAGGGCCGAGGCGGCTTCCCCCAGCGTGCCGGCTGCTGCGCTCGCCAACGTCGACCCAGCGCGCACATTCTGCGACACCACCGGCACAAGCTGAGCCGGCAAAGCAAGCGGTGATGACAGCCCATCATCGACCGCACCGAACCCGACGGCAGCACGATCGAATGCGTCAGCCGCAGCGTCGTACTCACCGCCTCCGAGAAGGTCAACTCCCAACCGCGCGTCATCGACGGCCTCGGTCGCATCATCGCGCACCGCCGCACCCGCAGCAGCGAGCCCAGCCAGCGAGAGCAGTGCGAGACCAAGCAGTCCTCCGACGCCGGCGACGAGACGGCGCCGACCGAACTGCGATATCGCTCCCCATGCGGATCCAGCGATCAGGAGTACATCCCCGACCGCCACGAGAGTCGAGAGTCCAAGAAACACACCAAGGCCCGATCGAGAAATCGCTACCAATGCTGCACCGGTGACGACGACATTCACCATCGGCCCGTCAAGGCGTTGCCCGGCGAGGTAGAGCCCAATCGCGCCGGCCACAACCGCAACGAGAACAACCAGCACGTGGATTCCAATCAATGCAGCGAAAGCCGCGGCAACCACCGGAACCCACCATGGAGACCGTGCCGAGAGCACCGTGGTCGCCCCAACCACGCCAGCAACAAAACACAGGTCGATCAAGGCAATACCTGTCGGACGGGCTCCACCTGATGCCGAAATGAGACCGGCGACAACTCCAACTGCGACAGGGGCCGTGCGGTCGTCAACTCGTACGAGCCGAGGCGTCTCCGTTCTGACCATCCAGACCAGTCTGCCCGACGCTCACCCGGCTCACCACTCTGCCGGGTCAGGTTGACCCCGAATGAGGTGGTGGCCGGCCCTATGATTGGTATCTTTTTGCCGATGTTTCAGTGCGGCCTTTCAAGCGGGACACAGCTCGAAGGTGTCCGAAGCGAGCCGATCATCCGCCACAGCGACCGCCGCGGATCCTTTGCTGAATACTTCGTTGGACCCGATAACCAGATTGCGCCAGAGCAATGGAGCATCGTGCACTCGGAAACTGGGGTACTCCGCGGAATGCATGTCCACGCAGGCCACGACGAGTTATTCGCACTCATTTCGGGTCACGTCACGGTGGGACTGCACGATCTTCGCGCTGACTCTTCGACCGCTGGGTTATCCGCGACCTTCGAGTTC
>JBLFZD010000346.1:0-4056 GCA_047610085.1 Ilumatobacter sp.
CCAACACTTCTTCATCACGTCGAGCGACTCGTTAAAGATCTTGGCCCGCTCGGTTCGTTCGACGCCGAAGGCCTGCTGCTCGATCGGGTCGACAGCACCGAGACCGAAGGCAGGCAGCAGGCGGCCACCAGACATCCGACCGAGAGTCGCCAGCGCTTTGGCCAATACCACCGGGTTTCGCCCGGGAAGTACCATCACCGACATACCGAACTTCAAGTTGGTGGTTCGACCGGCTCCGTAGGCCATTGCGACGAGCGGGTCGGGTGCCTCGCCACTGATCTTCTCCGACAACCAGAGCGAATCGAAGGCGTGCTTTTCGAGCGCGTCGACGACGACGCCGTACGACTCGTCATGCAGGTTGGTGCGAGTTCCGAGGCCGTAGCCGATGCGAACTTTGAGGAGCTCGCTCATGCCCGGCGGGCGATCGGCTCGAGGACGTCAGCCAACGCAGCGGGCGTGCTGACGAAGGGCGAGTGGTCGGTGTCGAGGTCGACGTGATTGGTGCACCTGGCTGCGAAGACCGTTTGGTGTTCAGGGTGGACCGCACGGTCCTGGAGACAACGAACATAGGTCGAAGTGATGGTGTCGCGAGGCGTGCCCGTGGCCTCTTCGGTCATGGTCGAGCCGGGTTGTGGTGACAGGCGGGGGAGCGCTGCTGCAACTGCCTCGGGCGAGCACGATCCGTAGATCGCCGCGGTGGCGAGCTCGGGGTCAAGCGTCGAAGTGTCGTTGTCGTGGAACTGCATCGCTGCGCCGAGGTCGACATCATGGCGGTCGAGTGAGCGCAGGGCGCCCATCACTGACTCGCCAGCATCGAGTGCGAACGCCGCGACATAGACGAGATGCGCTAGGTCGGAGCGGCCTGCAGCTGCTTGTGTGATGACTGCGCCGCCGTAGCTGTGGCCAACGAGCACCGCATCGGTCAAATCAAGGTGATCGAGTGTTGCTGCGAGATGTGCTGCGTCATGGTGCAGGCCGCCGAGCGGTTCGAGCGATGTGCCATGACCAGGAAGATCGATTGCGTACGAGGGGATGCCCCGACGATCGAGTTCGGCTTGGAAGCTCGCCCAACACCACGCACCGTGCCAGGCTCCGTGAACGAGAACGACCGGGCGAGAAAATTCCATGAGCCAATGCTGGCACAGCCAGCCAACGGCAGGAGAGTTGCGGGCGCCCGACTCAGCTGTGCGAGAGCACGTTGACCGAAGGTGCTGCGCTGCGGCTCACTCGACCGGTCTGGACCCAGCTCATTGCGAAGGCCACGACGGCAACGGTTGCAATGATCGTCGTGTCAGACACGGTGCCGATCGATGCGAGTGTGATGGCTGCAAGTGCGGCCACGATGGACATCACGACGGCCAGTTTGACGGCTGCGATCCATGTGCGACGGCTGATTTCCATGTGCTCTTTCATACTTGTCCAGACGCCGGAGACACCTCGATCGCGCACTTAGTTGCACATTTGTCATTGGTCCGGTCAAATCGTCACGCGATCGCGCGAGGAGTCGTGACGACGTGTGACGAAGCGATGACGACGATGTCGCTGTTGCATGACCCAATCACATCGGTGTTGTTTGGTCTCGCTAGTTTGCGGAGATGGCTGACCAGCACGACCCGACGTCCACACTCGATCTCTTCCGCCTCGACGGGTTGACTGCAATCGTGACCGGGGCGTCCTCCGGGCTGGGCGATCGATTCGCCCGGGTCCTGCATGCGGTCGGTGCCAACGTGGTCGTTACGGCCCGCCGGGCAGAGCGGCTCGAGCGGCTCGCAGGTGATCTGAACGGCCGTCGGCCCGGCGCAGCGAGCGCCCTGGTCGTTGTTGCCGACGTGGGAATCGAAGCTGACCGCGAGCGAATCGTGAGCGCGTCGGTTGAGCAATTTGGTCGCGTCGATGTGCTCGTCAACAATGCCGGCGTTGGCGGCAAGGTGGCAATCGAAGACGAAGACATCGAAGTGTTCCGCCGGGCTATGGAGATCAATGTCACGGCGGTGTGGCATCTGGCGAAGTTGAGCGCACCGTCGATGATCGAGTCAGGTGGCGGTGCAATCATCAACGTTGCATCGATGCTCGGCCATGTGGCGTCATCGCCCGTGAAGCAGTCGCACTACAGCGCAAGTAAGGGCGCCGTAGTCAACCTGACTCGCGAGCTCGCAGTGCAATGGGCTCGTCAGGGCATCCGTGTCAACGCACTCTGTCCCGGATGGTTCCCGTCCGAGATGACTGAAGGAATGGACACCGACGAGGGCAGCCAGCGGTTTGTGAAGGCCAACACGCCGATCCCGCGCATGGGCGAGGCCCATGAACTTGACGGAGCGTTGCTGCTCCTCGCCGGCCCGGCAGGCACGTTCCTAACTGGCCAAAGCCTCATTGTCGATGGTGGGTGGACGGCTCGCTGACCGCTTGAGCAGACGAAATCGGCCGAAGTATTCGGCGGAATTGCTCACCAGCTCAAGGTGTCATCGATCAGCTGGAGAGCCGGCAGCGGGCCCCTTGCGCCGGAGCAGGGCGTGGATGTGTTGTGCTTGCGACACGGGAAAATGTCAGTCATCCACCACGTCTGCGCGAACCACAGCATCAAGTGGTGGACGCGCGACCACCAACGTTTCAGGTCGCGGCACTAGGCAAACGTGGCAGCGATCTTTGGTAAGCGCAATTTCCGCAACATCGGCTTCGACCCTGGCAGCGCCTTCGTCAGCATCGGCCTCGTCATCAACGCTGTTATCAGTTTCCTTGCGGTCGCATTCATTCGTTTCTTGTCGGTCCAGGCCTCTAACAAAACACAGGATCCAAAGGTCGAGGGGGACCCTGGCCCGAGCGAAATCGACCTGCTTGTGGAGATCCGCGACGCCATGAAGGCCGACAACGGCTGATTGCTTTGTTGAACGACCCGGAGCCCGCGAGTTTGGCGAGGGCGCAGAGTCGTGCTTGTTGTCGGATTCAGTTTGTGGCTCGGTGAAGTGAATGCCGTCAAGTCGCGCGCTTCAATGGAGCCGATGCGTCGCCTGCTGATTGCCCTTGTCGCTTTGACGGCTGCCTGTGCGACTGGCGGTACCACGACTGATCCTGCCCCAGCATCACTGCCGGGGGTCGCTCTGACCGTGCCAGGTGTCGGTTCGCTGCCGAAGACCGTTCCGGCCTCTGGTGGACAAAACGGCGGCGCGAGCGGGGCGCCAAAACCGCTCGTTGTGATCACCAGACCGGTCAACGCCGACGGCGTTATCGCCCAACAGATCGTCGAACTCGTGGGTGGCAACCGTCTGTTGATGATCGGCGATTCGATCTTCGCAGGGACCGAAAGCCGCTATGGCGGTGAGATGTGTACGGGGCTCAACTCGCTTGGGTGGACCGTCGAAGTCGCTGCCGAGGCAGGTCGTTTCGTTGAGTTCGGTGTCACGGTCGCTGAGCGTCTGATTCCCAAACCGTCTGAATCCGGTGTGAGCCCCGATGAGCAGACCGATGGCGACTGGGATGCAGTTGCGGTGTTCCTTGGTAGCAACTACGACGGCGACCAGGAGAACTACGACGCGCAGATGCGCAAAATCCTTGACCGTGCTGCGTCCCGTCCGGTTCTGGTGTACACCGTCACCGAGTATCGAACAAGCTATAGCGAAGTCACTGCGGTCATCGAGCAACTTGGCGAGGACTACGAGAACGTCACGTTGGTCGACTGGGCCCGGGCAGCGAGGACGCCAGGCGTACTCGGCCCCGATGGCCTGCATCCGAACAACGCAGGCGAGCAAGTACTCGTCGACCTCACCGGCGCTGCGCTGGGCCGAGCTCCTGACGGCGAAGCGCTTTGCATCCGCTCGCAGTTCCGCGATGACTCAGCGATTGGCCAGGGCAACGGCACACCGAACGCGGGCGGGTCGTCGAGCAGTGGATCCTCGTCGGGCGGAGGGTCGTCGGGCGGAGGGTCGTCGACGAGCGGCGACTCAAGCTCGGGTGGGACGTCATCGACTGGCGGGGGACCGACTTCAGGAGCAACCACGACGACTACCCAACCCGCTGGCTCAACTGATGGGGGCTCGACTGATGGTGGGTCGACTGATGGTG
>JBLFZD010000347.1:0-4014 GCA_047610085.1 Ilumatobacter sp.
AAAAGGAAGGTTGCCAACTTGCCCAACCGTGTGACACCGAAGCGTTCCATCTTTAAGAACACGGTCGAGAAAGCAATCACTCCCCCGACCAACACCTCTCGTACGAGTACGGCAAAGGCGAACCACAGCGGGATGCTGCCGTCGATGATGATCGCGGTCACGGCGACAATGAAAAGAACGCGGTCGACGGTTGGATCGAACACCTTGCCGAATTCGCTCGTTTGGTTGAAACGACGGGCCACGAAGCCGTCGACCCAGTCGGTGCTGGCCAGCGCCGCGAGGAGCCAGGCAGCGCCAGCACGATTTTCCGGTCCAAACAGCAGGTACAGGAACAACGGAAGACACGCCAGCCGGATCAGCGTGAGGAGGTTCGGCACCGTCCACAAGTTGTCGAACACGCCCTCAACGGGTTGTCCGTCGACGGCGTCAGTCGCTGTCTGAGGGTCGATGTTCGAGGGCTTCACCACACCAGCGTACGCGCGCAGGCTGCTCGATGCGGCATGATCAAGGGTGATGAGCACCGTCTTTACCATGATCATCAACGGCGACATTCCGGGCACGTTCGTTCATCGAGACGATCATTGTGTTGTGTTCATGTCCATTAACCCGATGGCGCCGGGTCATGCCCTCGTTGTGCCGATCGAGGAGATCGATCATTGGATTGATGCGTCACCCGAGCTTGGCGCGCACTTGTTCGCGGTCGCGCATCGCATTGGTTTGGCCCAACAGCAAGCGTTTGGGTGCGAGAAGGTCGGCATGATCATCGCCGGCTACGAGGTCCCCCATGCTCACATTCATCTCGTTCCGACCAATGAGATGAGCGAGTTGAGTTTCGCGAACGCTGCAGATTCAGTTCAGCGTGATGATCTCGAGAGCTGGGCTGATGCGATCAGAACAGCGCTTGAGGAGATGGAGTAGCTGGCGTCGGATCGACCTGATCGATCAGCTCGGGTCGGTTGTTGCGAACGCTGTTCACTTCGGTTGAGACGGGGTGCATCTCGAGTGATGTGTCAGCGCTCATATCAAACAATGTGCTCAGCGACTCGAGATCGTCGTTGGTGGAATCGAGCCATTCGGCCCATCGCGATTGTGGAACGAACACGGGCATCCGGTCATGAACCGGCGACATCGTCTGGTTGGCTGCGGTTGTGATCACGGTTGCTGAGTGCAGCCAAAGTGGTGGCTCACCCGTGTCGTTGTCGGCCGTCTCGGGGTCGTTCCACGTAGCCCACAACCCAGCCACCGCCATCGCTTCGCCGTCGATGCGATGGATGAACATGGGCTGCTTTGCCAGCTTGCCTTTCGCTGTACGTGGGCCACCAGCGGTGCCGGCCTTCCACTCGTAGAACCCGTCCATTGGGATCAGCAGTCGCCTCTTTTTGAACGAACTCTTGAAGGCTGACTTCTCCGCAAGTGTCTCGGAGCGCGCATTGATCATTCGCGACGCAATCTTGCGGTCTTTTGCCCACGACGGCACGAGCCCCCAGTGGAATGCTTCGAGCCGGGCCGCGGCGGGTGACTCCTTGGGCGCGACGATGCCGTAGACGTCGTGAGTTGGGGCGACGTTGTAGTTCTGGCCCAGTGTGTCGACTGCATTGTCCGCGCCGAAGTACGCCGCGATTTGGTCGGGCGGGCTGGTGGAGACGAATCGGCCGCACATGTCAGCTCACCGGTCGGGCGATGCCGGACAACTGTGTGCCCAACAGCGTGACCGCATCGTCGGCGAGTCGGTACCAAATCCAACGGCCCCGCTTGTCGCCGGTGATCAATGCTGCCTCACTCAGTACTTTGAGATGGTGCGAAATGGTTGGCTGAGACTTGCCAAGCGGTCCAACGAAGTCACACGCACACACTTCGCCGTTCGGCGAGTGAGCGATCATCGACAGGATCTGAAGCCGAACCGGGTCGGCGACGGCGCCGAGTTGCTGGGCCAGCGCCTCGGCTGCGGGGCGCGACATCCCCTCCGTAGCGCCACCGAAGCATGATGTTGACGAGTTCGAAGGGGAGGTCATGGAGTCAGCCATATTGATGAGTGTCGATGTGTTCGCTATGGTGCGGATCGCAACACGGCCACCGTACCGGCCCCACGGTTGCGAGGACTGCACCACATGAACGACGTCGCCACTCCCCCAGTTTCGCTCGACCGCCGACTTGCCGCGGAAGCAGTTGGCAGCGCGTTCCTGCTGATCGCCGTTGTCGGCTCGGGGATCATGGCCCAGACGCTGTCGCCCAATGACGTCGGGCTTCAGTTGTTCGAGAATGCTGCGGCGACAGCCGGTGCATTGATTGCGCTGATCATCATGTTCGCAACGGTGTCGGGTGCGCACTTCAATCCGGCCGTCACGCTCGTTGACCGACTGTTGGGTCGGATGAGTACCCGAGAGGCCGGATCGTACGTCGGTGCGCAACTTGTGGGCGGGTGCACGGGGACGATCCTTGCCAACGTGATGTTCAGCGAGCAGACCGGTCGGGGCGCGGTGTTTCTTTCTGAGCGTCAACGGAACACGAGTGCTGAACTCGTGGCCGAGGTGATTGCGACGATTGGACTCCTTCTCGTGATCCACGGTGCGGCGCGTCACGGCAAACCACACGTTGTCGCTGTCGCTGTCGGGGTATGGATCGGTGGTGCCTATTTCTTCACGTCGTCAACCAGCTTTGCGAATCCGATGGTGTCGGTTGCCCGAACGTTGTCAGACACGTTTGCTGGCATCGAGCCGGCGTCTGCCCCGGGTTTCATTTGCGCTCAATTTGTCGGGGCGCTCGCAGCCTGGGGGCTCATCCGTTGGATCTTCGCTGACTCGTGATCCCGGTTCGATAGCGGGCCTCTCCAGCGTGTTCTTGGGACGTTTGGAAGGTGAGGGGTTGGACTGGATCGAAGGAATTCGACGCGACTGCGGGATCAGCGAGAGACTGAGGAAATGAACTCGCCGATTCCGCGCTCAGCCATCGATGCCGAAGCCCCGACGTCGCGCTCGGTCTTTAGGCACCTGGCGCGGTGCCTCGAGGCCACGAACCGAGATGCCGACGCTTTGCGGCATGCGCTCCTGGCGAAGTGGGGCGAGGGTGCGGGAACGTACGAACTCGTGCGGCGACTCCACTCGCTGGACCGTTTGGACCCGGATGGAGAGCAAGGCGTCGAATCGCGGCTCGGGGTGTGGTTCTCGTTCGCCGACCTCAGCAACGGCCAACTTGTCAGCGAGGACGACGCTGTTTTGATCGGGCTCTCAGATGAGCTGCGAACCCGGCTGGCTGGTATTTCCCGCCCGGTGCTCGACTGATCAGAGTGTTGGGGCCGGACGCCTCGGTCAGGGATGCTGAATTTTGGTGTCCATCAGGTCGTGGTAGTGAGCGATCTTGCACTCACGTTCGTTGAGCACGTGGCGGCGATAGCCGCTTGAACGCTTTGTGCGCGCCAACTGCTCGTAGATTCCGATGTCCTCTGCAACCACACTCTGCAGGCGCTCCCAGAACGTCATCGTCTCTGCGTGGTAGGCCGCGTACTCGGGGTCGGTGAGATCGCCGCGGTAGATGATCTGCCAGCAGAGGAACCGGGTTCGATCAACGTCGATCGGAATCGGGTTGAAGACCTGGATATGTTCGGGATTGCAGTTGAACACGGTGTTCGGGAAGACCACGTAGTGGCAAATCGCGTGCTGATGGTGGTCGGGGTCCTCGGCGAGATTGTCGAGTTTGTCTGCACGTGGAACGAAGCACATCGAATTGTCACCCACGATGTGGAACGAGGCCTCACGGGCTGCTTTTACCCAGCTCGGAGGAACGCCGTGGAGTTGCTTCGTGTGGTAAATCTCGTTGAAACCGTCGATGATCGCCTTGTAACTGACGGGCACGTCGAACTCGATGACCTCATGGAGCACCATGTCTTGCATGCGGAATCGACCGAGGTCAGCGGTGATCTCGGGGCCGATCGCCTCGAGCAGTGGCGGTGCCTTGTCCGGGCCAGCGAGGTTAATCCAGACCCAACCGCCCCACTCGTCGACCGCGACCGCCGGTGAA
>JBLFZD010000348.1:0-3991 GCA_047610085.1 Ilumatobacter sp.
ATCGGGGTTGACGTCTTCTTCGTGTTGTCGGGGTTCCTGATTTCGTCACTCTTGATTCGCGAGGGCGTATCAACCGGCGGCATCGACTTCGTCCGCTTCTTCGTGAGGCGCCTCCGTCGCCTCCTTCCCGCAATGTTGCTGTTGGTTGCAGCGCTCTCGCTCTACGCCGCAACGTGGGCCGAGCCCAATGAGCTCGCTCGGCTGCGTCGGCACGGGTTTGCAACGCTCGGCTACGTCGCCAACTGGCTCTTCGTGGCCGACGGCACCACGTATAGCGACGTCGTGCTCGGGGCGTCTCCGCTACGCCATGTCTGGTCGCTGTCGATCGAGGAGCAGTTCTACATCGTCCTGGCGCTCGGCGCCTTGGCGGTGGCGACGTTGAGCGGGTGGGCAAAGCTGCGAGTTCGTTTCGGCATCTCGGCAGCAACGCTGGCTGCGGTGAGCGCATTGTGGATGGCCTGGCTCAGCACCGCCGGCGCGAGCACGGAACGCACCTACTTCGGGACCGACACGCGGGCCCACGCAATGCTTGTTGGCGCAGTGCTTGGTGCGGTGTTGCTTGGCCGACCGGTCAACGCGTCGCGTTCGATTCGTGCAGCTGGCATTGGGGGATGCGTGACCCTAATGGTTGTGGCGGTGGTTGCTAGCGAGGCTGCGCTCTGGATGCACCGCGGTGGATTCTTCGTGGTCGCTGTTGCCTCGGGGGCTGTGATTATCGCCGGAATTTCTGACCCCGCGGCTCGGCGGATATTGACTGTGAAGCCGCTGATTTTGTTGGGAACCCTGTCGTACGGCGTCTACCTGTGGCATTGGCCGGTGCTGATCATCTTTGACGAACGTCGAGTGGGTATCGACGGGCTCGGCCTGCTTGCTGTCCGTCTCGCTTTGACGCTGAGCGCGGCAGTGTTCTCCTATGTTGTTGTGGAGCGCCCGATCCGGTCCGGAGCGATTGGACGACGGTGGGGCCGGCGCGGAGCGTGGGCGGTACCGGTGTCGCTTGCCCTCGTCATCGGGATGCTGATTGCAGCGACGGTGCCCCCCTCGCGGGCGCCAGCAGCTGCGGCCCAACCCGGGATCACAACGATCGAGACTTCGCCACCCACCACAATGATCTCTCCGGCGAGCGACACCGTGGCGGTGCCCGGTACGACGCCGACGCCCACCACAACGGCGGTGGCTGCCGAGTCGAGCGTGGCGGTCTCGACAACAACCTTGCGCGAGTCGGTCAGCATTGCCGTGGTCGGGGATTCTGTCGCACATACCGTGATTGGTGGGGAATTGGCCGGTGACCTGCGCTCAGTTCCGTGGACACCTGATCAGACAACCTTTGACGCCGAGGTCGTTCAGGTCAACTCGCTTGCGAAACCGGCGTGTTCGTTTCTGCCCGGTGACGTTGCGTTCCTCGAAGCCAACGGCTCCTACAACCATGCGGACCTCTCTCAATTCTGTGGTGAATGGCGAGACGAACTTGGGCTCACCGTCGCTGCGGTAGACGTCGTTGTTGTCCACCTGAGCAACGACCTCGAAGATCGGTGGATCGACGGCAACATCGTCGAGTTTGGCACCAGCGCCCACCTGGCCTTACTCACGGGCTTCCTCGACGACGTATGGGCGGTGACCAACGCATCGGGTACGTCGCTGGCGGTCGTCGTCGACGCGCCGAGAGAATCGCCGATGTGGTTGGACGCTGTCGGCGAACGCGAGGACATGGTCGGGGTCATCTATCGCGAGTGGGCCGGCAGCCGATCGGACGTCGTAGTGATCGATCTCGGCGATGTGGTTTGCCCGCTCAACGACTGCTCCGGAGTGCAAGGCGAGTTCGACCCGAGTTGGCGATGGGACGGACGCCACTACACCCGAGTCGGTGCAGTCTGGGTCGCGGGTTGGCTGACGCCGCAGCTGCTCGCCGCGGGGAGCTGATCGCATGCGGCGCGTACCCGCTTTTCACGATCGGATGCTCGTACTCCAGCCCGGCGATGGACGTGTTCCGAGGCGGGGTCGTTTGAGGGCGGCGGAATGCAATCGATGGTGTTTGCAAGCGGCTGTTGACTACGTCGTCGAATCGTGGAGAAGGGTGCTGTGGCCATCTTTCACCCAGTCGATGATCATGGATGCAAACATCTCGGGTTGGTCCGACCAGGAGAGATGGCCAGCTTCGGGAAGGATCACCAGCTTGCTTTTTGGGAGCGCAGCATCGAGGAGTTCGGCGTTGCTGACGTGGAACATGACGTCGAGGTCCCCCCAGAACACGAGTGTCGGTACGTCGATGCCTCCGACTCGGTCGGCAAGAGCGCCAGCCTTGGCGCGGAAGTCCGCGAACCAGTGGATGATCTCGAAGGCGCAACCGGAATAGGCCCGCTTGTAGTCGTCGACTTGGACAGGGTTTGAGCGGTGCCGGATTGCACCGAGCTTTGCTGTGGTGGCCATGAGCGGGCCGGCGCCAAACATGGCGGTTGCCGACCGCATGAACTTCGAGGCGCTCAGCATGTTGATCAACCGGGCCAGCTTGAAAGGTCCGGGAGCACCGGGCCCGTGACCGACAATGAGGCTCGATATCCGTTCGCCGTCGTCGATTGCATAGGAGAGGGCAGCGCCCATCCCGACGTCGGGGCCGACAAGGTGAATATCGCGCAGGTCGAGCTCGTCAAAAATTGCGGTGAGGTGATCCCCCAGGGCGTTGGGAGACATGTCGTGACGGTCTCCCTCCGATGCCCCAAACCCGGGAAGGTCGATCGCGACGACCCGGAACTCTGCGGTGAGGGCTTCCCACGAGCCGGCAAAGGTCAAGATGCTCTCAGGAAACGGGCTGAGCAGTACCACGAGGGGAGCGTCGGCCAGTCCTGCTTCGGCGAGCCGGATTCGTCGACCGTTGATCGTGCGAGTTTCGGTCGGGATTGCCACGTTCGGCGTCTCGAACGACGTCGCAGCTTTACGGGCGGCCTTGACCGTCGACCACTCGGGCGACACCAGCATCAGCATCGAAGCGTTGAGCCGGTCGTAGGCGCTGAGCCTCTTCATGCCGACACGTCCACGCGGCTGTTGCGGTGCGTATAACCCGCAGTGCTCATCGTCATGTTGTGATTCCTCAGTCGTCGGTCGAAGTTGTGTACCGCTCGGTATTTAAGTGACGATATCCTGCAGGCCCGACGTTGGCAACGCCGGGTGGGGCTGTTTCGGCCCCGGGGTCGCACGTTGTGTACCGACCGGTACGGTTGCGGTGGTAATAACGCGTCGATTCGATGTCAGAAAGGTTTAAGGATGGTGGCCGACCCAAC
This sequence comes from Ilumatobacter sp., assembly GCA_047610085.1. Classification (GTDB taxonomy): domain Bacteria; phylum Actinomycetota; class Acidimicrobiia; order Acidimicrobiales; family Ilumatobacteraceae; genus Ilumatobacter_A. Next base: position 3,276 of record JBLFZD010000348.1, read on the forward strand.
CGGTAGTCCTCGGATTGGGCGACCTAAAACGCTTGACCGTGACCGTGTGATCGGCATCGCGATGGAGAGCTATTGGCGTGACGGCGTCGACACGGTGTCGCTCAATGAGGTCTGTCGCCGTGCCGAGACGTCGAAGCCGGGTATCTACCGTGAATTCGGCGGCGAAGATGGGCTGATGGACGCAGTCCTTGAGCGCTACGCGGAGACCGTGCTGGCGCCCACCTTCGAGCAGATTGCGCAGGACCGCCCATTCCGAGATGTCCTCGCGACCGTGCTCGAAATGCTGACTGACACCAGCCGAGCCCTGCCTCCCGGGTGCCTCTTCGTGAAGATGCGGACGTCGCCTTCTCGCCTCGGGGCGGCAACGGGGGTCCGTGTTGCCGCCCTGCGTGAGGGAGCCCGTGCGATCTACGTCGAGTGGATCGACGGGGCCAAGCAGCGTGGTGAAATTGCACCGGGTGTTTCGACCGTCGTCGCCGCACTGCTTCTCGATACCCAGTGCACGGCCCTGCTCATGCAGATGGCGCTTGGCGAAGATCCAGAACTGCTCCGCGCCCAGGCATGGCTGGCATTTGCAGGATTGACCGGTTCGGTTGACGGTTCCCCGGCGCGGGCCTGATCGGGTGGAGCCTCTTGCGAACGGGACTTCGCGCTGACCGGGCCTCGTCGCTGCGACCTATTCGAGGTTGTCAGCGTGCTTGTCGCCATGGTGGCTG
>JBLFZD010000349.1:0-3950 GCA_047610085.1 Ilumatobacter sp.
CTACGGCACGATGACCGACTCCATCAACGCTGGCGATGATTCTGATCGGCTGCTCGTTGCGTGGGCAGTGGCCGGACCCGATGCGTTGACGGCGCCCGACACAACGGGGTGCACCCTCGTCCCAACCCCGGACGACGTGGTCGCTTTGCGCCGCATCAATGCTGCCGCGGTTGGGCGCTGGCGAAGTGAGACTCGAACGGCTCTCTACGGGGCGCTCAAGCGTGGCGACCACATCATTGGTTTCACCACCGACGGAGAGTACGTGGTGAAACCAGCATGAACCAGTTGCCACCACTGCAGGGAATCGACGTCGATCGCTTCGAACTTCGGCGCATCGCGATGCCACTCGTTACTCCATTCCGAACGAGCTTTGGTGTCGAGACCGATCGAGATATTCTTCTCATCCGAGTCGAAGGAACCATCGCCGGTGCCGCTGTTGAAGGGTGGGGCGAGTGTGTCGCACTTGCGGACCCGACCTATTCAGCCGAGTACGTCGACGGCGCCCAGCACGTCATCACTCATCACCTGGTACCTCGGCTTGCGGCCCACAACGGGGCACTCGACGCAGCTGACGTCGGGCGCATCCTCGCTCCGGTCCACGGGCACCCGATGGCAAAGGGCGCCCTCGAGGCAGCCGTCCTCGATGCGCAGTTGCGGGCTGCGGGTCGTTCCTTTGCCGAGCACCTCGGGGTGGCGGTGAACGCGGCCGGGGACCCAGCTCAGATACCGAGCGGTGTCAGCGTCGGCATTCACGAGACGGTCGAGGCACTTCTCACAACCGTGCAGGGATACGTCGACGATGGCTACGTGAGAATCAAGCTGAAGATCGAGCCAGGGTCCGACATCGAACACGTCGCTGCAGTACGCGACCTCATTGGACCCGATGTTCCGCTCCAAGTCGACGCGAACACGGCATACCGCCGAACCGACGGACAACATCTCGCCCGGCTCGATGCGTACGACCTCCTTCTGATCGAACAGCCGCTTCCCGAGGAAGACATCATCGGTCACGCGCTCATCGCCGCCGAGGTCGACACCCCGATCTGCCTCGACGAGTCGCTTGTCTCCGCCGACGGAACTGCAGATGCCATCGAACTGGGAGCCTGCGAGATCGCCAACATCAAGCCGGGCCGAGTCGGTGGTTATCTCGAAGCGATTCGGATTCACGACCTGTGCCTCGCCAAGGGCGTTGCGGTCTGGTGCGGCGGCATGCTCGAAACCGGTATCGGGCGAGCTGCGAACGCCGCCTTGGCTGCGCTCCCTGGCTTTACATTGCCCGGCGACATCAGTGCGTCAGCACGTTTTTACGCTCGTGACATTGTGACCGATCCAATCACGATCCACAACGGCCACGTCACCGTGCCAAACACCCCGGGGATGGGGTTCACGATCGATATGGCGTTCCTCGACTCGGTCACGACATCAACCCAGACCATCGCCTTCTAGAAGCCACAGCCTCCGAAGTTGCCAGCGATGCCGGACAACCCGGCGGCTCGAGCGTTCTCGCGGATCACGACGAACTCCGGGTAGCGGTCAAAGAATTCGAACTTTGCGGTGAGGGCTGGGTCAACCTCAACATCGAACACATATGCCGAGAACGTCTCGGCGAAATCTTCCTCAGGCGCCACAGCTGCATACGAACCCGTATAACCAGCATCGGCTGCACACCGAGCGTCGGCCTCGTCGTCGGTGCCGACGCTTCCGTCAGCGGGCAGTGTGTCACGGATATCGGGGGGCCAGAATTCTTGAATCCAGGCCCAGAGATACGAGTCCTCGGTAAAACAACCGATGCCATTGAAGTAGGTGTCGCACGGAGCGATCTGCGACTGCACGATCAGTTGCTCACCGGGCCGCTGCGCGAACACATGGGTGAGTTCATGCAACATTGTGAGCCGGAGCTCGTCGGGATCGTCAGCACCAGAAACAACGTCGACAGCAATGACAAAAAACGTCGCGTCGTCGTCAAGCGTCGTGACGAACGCCAACGTGCCGCAATCGGCGCACGGTTCGAACCCGGCAACAATGCTGATGTCATCGACCAGCTCGATTGGCGTGATCGCCGTCAGTGATTCCCACGCGGCAATCAGCCGTGGGTCATCGTCGACGACGACCTGAGCAACATCGTCGCCTTCACCACGCTGATCGACGTAGCACGGGTCCTGAATCTGCCCCTGCAAGACGAAGTGGATAGCGGTGACCACTCCCTCTTCTTCAAAGTCGGCGGGATCGCAGAATCCACCAGCCACAAGATCAGCCAGAATCACTGCCGCATCGGCGTCAGTGAGGTTCGCATCCCGTGCAACGGTGGTGGCCGGGAACGCTTCTTCGACCGTGCTCTGGCCAGCAGGTTCTTCGGTCGACACCGGTGCTTGCGGGGGCGCCGACACTTCGAGCACGCGGTCTGACCGATCGGCGACCACAGTCACGTCGACCTCGGCAAGGCCACAGGAGGACAGACCGACTACAAACGCAACCGACGAGGCCATTCGAAGTCGACGAGCTGGAGCACACGACGTCATCGGGAGAACCGTAATGCACTGCGGTGTTGAGACGGCGATGCGGCAACTACAGTCTGCTGCACTATGGCTCACCCCTTCCTCTCCGACGAATGGATGGACGCTGCTCGTGCCATCCGCGAGAAGTACGCCGACCAGGTACCCGAGGTCGAGGCCGACCTGCGGATCAATCAGGTCATCACCCACGTGCCATTCGGCGATGCCGAGGTGCACAGCTACCTCGACACCAGCTCTGGCCGTGTGGTCATGGAAATCGGCCAGCTCGAAGATGCTGACGTCACCGTCACGACCGACTACCCCACAGCCCAAGCCCTGTTTGTCGACCAGGACCCTGCGATTGCGATGCAGGCGTTTATGACCGGCAAGGTCAAGGTCCAGGGGGACATGATGAAGCTAATGGCGATGCAAACATCACTGCCCTCAAACGAATTCTCCGAGAAGATCGCTCAGGAAATCAAGGACATCACCGCACCGGCCGCCCCGGTCGAAGCCGCCGACTGAGTCAGCGATTCTCGGCGAGTGGCCCAAGTGCTTCGGCAAGCCCCTCGACCGTCCACTTTCCAACCTGCTCGACGCTGTCGCCGAAAGCCCAGCTGTTCACTCGCTTCACGATGCCGCCTTGGGCGAAAAACGTCTCTCCAGTGAACTGGCATGCGTTGGAGCTGAGGTAGGCAACAAGCGGCGTGATGTTTGATGGGTCCCACTCGTCGAAACCGCCAGAGGGCGCCATGATCTCTTCGAGTCCAGGCGTTGCCATAGTGAGGCGTGTGCGTGCACCGGGAGCCACGCAGTTGCTCATGACGTCGTAACGCGACAGTTCCTTGGCGGCGATCTGACTGAATGACGCAATCCCCGACTTCGCTGCGCCATAGTTGCCTTGACCGGGGTTGGAAAACAACCCTGACGTGCTCGAGGTGTGGACAAGGTTGCGCCGTTTCGCACGGCCGGCTTTGTGCTCATCGCGCCAGAACTGCGCAGCATGGTGAGTCGGAGCGAAGTGGCCTTTCAAGTGCACGCTGATGACGTCGTCCCACTCGGCTTCGGTCATGTTCACGATGGTCCGATCACGCAAAATGCCCGCGTTGTTCACCAGCACATCCAAATCGCCATATGCCTCAATCGAGGTACGGATCAGCCGTTCTGCGCCAGACCAGTCGGCGACATTGTCGTCGTTGGCGAGGGCGACTCCTCCGAGGTCACGAATCTCGGTAACGACATCAGCGGCAGGCGTCGCATTGGTGCGGGTCCCGTCGTTGGCTCCTCCGTAGTCGTTCACGACGACTCGGGCACCTTGGCTGGCGAAGAACAGCGCATGTTCACGCCCAATGCCTCGACCTGCTCCGGTGATGATGGCGGTTCGGCCGTCCAACGAGGTCATAACCGCACCGTAGCCACCGTCCGTCGACGGACCGCAATGCAGCCACGGCGATCAGG
>JBLFZD010000350.1:0-3946 GCA_047610085.1 Ilumatobacter sp.
CAGCCCATGTGGTGCTCGACGTGTTCGGGGTGCTGGCGTCGGAGTCGGTGTTTATGCCGGTGGGTCCTGATCGAGCCGTTGATACCCGTTTGGGTGGTGGCTCGCGTGTGGCTGCTGGATCGACGTTGACGATTCCGGTCGGGACGCAGTACGCCGGGAAGTCGATTTCAGTGAACTTGACGGTGACGGGTGCGTTGGCAAATGGGTTTGCGACGTTGTACGCCTGCGATCAGGCGCCGCCAGCTACCTCGTCGTTGAATTATCGGGCGGGTCAGGCGATCGCGAACGGTGTGATCACCAAGGTGAGCGCCCAGGGCACGGTGTGTGTGTTCCTGAATCAGTCAGCCCATGTGGTGCTCGACGTGTTCGGGGTGTTCCCGTCCTGAATTGAGACTGGCGACATGGCGTGTGCGGGGCTCGCCGAGAACCTTCGTGCCCTTGGCCGGCTGTCCCGGACAGTCGGTACGAGACACTGATCCATGCGGAATCGAACGGCTTAAACGCTGTCCGCACACGCCGCAAGGAGCCTCATGCAAACAGGGCTAACGGCAAGGCTGCTTGTGGTGCCCAATGGGCCCGAACAGGGGCTCGAGAATCTCCAGTGATCCCCGAGATCGATGACTCGATGGCCGTTGCCGCGTCGGTGGCCATTTCCGACGCCTTCGGCCTGGGTGACACCTGTAAACCGCTGAAGGCTTGGTTGATCGACGAGGGCGACCGTGTGCTCTGCGCTGAGTACGCCGGGAAAATCAACGGCACGATCCTTCTCGTGGTGAACGAAGCGGTCGCTGAGCGACTCTCCGTGGATCCACAGCTGCTTTCTGGCGGATTCAGCGTGGCACTCGCTGCGATCATGGAATCCACGGGCGTTGAGCTCCAGCTTGGCGAGGTCGTTTCATCAAAGATCGCGGCCGATCGAATCATCGAGATCATCGACAACGGACGCCGCGGCGCTTTGTTCGGGATTACGCCGCTTTCGGAACTTGAGAGGGCCCCGTTTGGTGGTCAACTTGACCACTACACGGGGCTCATCTCACTGGACCCGCGACTCAGGGTCGTGGTACCAAGACGGCTATGTACCCGCTCTGATACTCACGAACTCCAGAACGGTGTACAACTGCCCTGGAGAAGTGATGGTGGCGCTTGGATCTCTCGAAGCCTCACGCAGCGACTGGGAAGCGACTTGCTGACTGAGTCGCGTCGCCTCTGATCGTCTGAGTCAAGAATTCTGACTGCAGACGCAGCGTCTATGGCGACGCGCTATCGAGAAATCTGGCGCTCAAACCAACCCCCCAGCCAACCACCGACCCCATCTGACGCCATCTCGGCTACAACGAGCCCACACCCGAAATGAGCTCTGAGCAGGGACGTTGCGTGAAAGCCCTGGTAGTCGGATTGCCCGATACTCGGTTCACACGGCAGAGGTCCCAGGTTCGAGTCCTGGTGCGCCCACCAGTTGCTTGTCCCGGGACAACGTGAAGTCCGAGTCGAGAACGTTGCCACGAATCGCGCGCCAGTTCAGCCGATCGGCTGCTCCTGCCATCGTGCGTTGACCAAATCTCCGCACGAAGCCCCTCCGGTCTGGAATGATTTCCGTACCAACGGAGCGTTCGCCGCGCTTGATACGGGATGTCGGTAAGGATGGAGCGTCGAGTTACTCGAGCCTGCGCATTGGCGGGCGCCATCGCTTTGACGATCGCGGGCCAGACGTCGGCCTGCTCACAAGAAGCATCCGAATCCTCGAGTGGCGACATCGACGCCAGTTCGATCGCGCTTGACCATGTGCTTGGTTATGCCGCACTCTCGTCGTCGATCGAGAAGCAATCGAGTTCTGAACTCGGCGCAATGTTCGCTGACGGAGACGCTATTGGACCCCTGGCCTTGGCGCCGAACGATCTCTCTGTATCGAGCCTCGTCGAAAACGATCACAACGGAACCACGATCGTCTACGTGCAGCAACGCCGCTACGGCATCGACATCCGCGGCGCCATCGTCAGCGTGACCGTCGCCAACAGCGGAAAGGTCCTCTACTCGCCTGGACGCCTCGTGGATGCTCCTGGCGATGGCGACATGATCGGCGACCCATCGGCCGACTCGACTCCCATCATCACCGCGCCCGATGCCATGGTGCGCGCTGCTCGCGCACTCGATCTCGAACCGTCGGCGTCGTTCGACGTGGTCGAGACCACTGGCGGGCAAGAGCAGGCGCAGATGCTGTCAAGTGGCGGCGTCGCCAGTAGCAACATCCCCGCTCGTCTCGTATGGGAAGCCGTAGAGAACGGATCGCTCCAGCTGGCGTGGGATCTGATGATCGACATCAACACAGCCGGCCATTGATGGCAGATCCGAATCGACGCACACACCGGCGACGAACTGAGCCGCAACGACCTGGTGGCCCATGAAACCCATCGCGGCTACCGACTGGCACCGACGTCGAAGCAGACAGTGAGCACAACGACGGTGAGAACGAAATCGATTCCCAAGACCGGACCGCTCCAAATAATGTCGGGCCGGCCAAGTCCAACCCGTCGACGTCCGAGGGGAACACCAACCTTGTTACCGACGGATCGTCGTATGTCGTGTTCGACGACGAGTCGCCCGACCACGCGGCGCAGGTCGGGACGCGGACAGCTGTTCTCGAACCAGCCACCGACGCAGCATCACCGTTTGGCTGCCATGACACCAACGGTGCTGCGGATACCGAGTCCACGCTGACCAGCGGGAACAACGTCGACGCTGGAACCGACCGCGACGGCGACAACGGCATCGATGCTGGTCGCCGCGTCGCTCTTCGAGCCACTCAGCAAGCAGATAGATAACGATGCAGTCATCGCGGTCGGCGTCGGCAACAACGCATACAGTTTCGGCCGCTACCTCGAAGTCACGAATCAGGACGTGCTGATGTCCGGCTACCTCGGCTCCATCGGCTTTGGCTTCCCAGCGGACATGCGAGCGTGGGCCGCAATGGGCGACGAACGGCAAATCGTGAGCGTGTCAGGCGATGCCGGCTTTGGTCAGTACACGATGGAGATCACCACTGCGGTGAAGTACGACATGAACATCACGCACATCCTGATGAACAACTCCGGGCTCGGCAAGATCAGCAAAGAGCAGCGAGCTGCCAGCCTCGACGTGTGGCAAACAAACGTTCGCAGCCCAAGCTTCGCGGCGTTCGCCGAAGCACTCCACCCCGTCCCCGCACTCGTCGAGGTCGTGACCGACGCGCTGCTTGTGTGATCAGCCGCCGATAGCGGGAGGTTCTTGTTCGAGGCACACGCCGACCATGCCCTGACGGTCGGGGGTCGAGAGCGAACCATTGGGGCACATGCCCTGGCGCGTGACCACCTGGCGCACCACGAGATCGCCGCTACCTGAGCAGACCACCTCATTGGCTGATGTTCCTTCACGCTGCAGTTCAACGCATTCCCCAACGCGCAACAGGTTGTCGGGTGGACTCGGTTCGCCTGGCTTCTGGAATTGCGCAAGCACGAGGATCACGGTGATCGCCAAGCCACTAAAGAACAGCAAGCTGCGCCACGGCACTCGTGCCGGCCCGTCGGGGTGCTGATACGAGTAGCCGGGCGGCTCGTCGTAGGTCGTCTGACCGGGTCGCACCGTCGACGTCGGCCTCGCCGGAGTCCCACGACGTTCGGCGTCGTACACCGCTCGACGACCCGGGTCAGACAGCACTCGGTAGGCCTCGTTGATGAGCGGCATCTTGTCGCTACCAGCCGCCGAACCAGCCATGCGATCGGGATGGAACTCACGCGCAAGCCGGCGATACGAATCGCGAATCATGTCTGCTGACGCGTCAGGCGTCACGCTCAGTACTTCGTAGTGGGTTCGACCATTCACCGGCGTGAACTCTAACCCGGAGGGTCGTGGAGGGGGTCAGGCACCCTCCGTACCTTTTTCTTCGAGGTACGCACCCGCTACCGGGGTGCGG
>JBLFZD010000351.1:0-3941 GCA_047610085.1 Ilumatobacter sp.
AGCCCGTCGTCGTCGAGACGAAGGAAGAAATCCTGGCCACTGCCGGATCCCGCTACACCTACTGCGCCAACCCGCTGGCGCTCCCCGAAGCCAAGGAGCGCGGCTTCGAGCGCCTTGCTCTTGTGGGCATGGGTTGCCAGACCTCGTCGCCGCCCGTCATGTGGGATCGCAAGGCCGGCAAGGTCTCCAAGCCGTTCGTCGTCAACATCGGCCTGCTGTGTTCCAAGACCTTCGACGACGCCATCTTCGAAGAACTCTTCGAGGCCAAGTACGGCCTGAAGAAACAAGACATGGTGAAGATGAACATCAAGGGCGTCTTCCAGATCTGGATGAAGGATGGCTCGTACCACGAGATCAACCTGAAGGAATGCCACGCCTGGACCCGTGAAGGTTGCAAGACCTGCCCAGACTTTGCTGCCGAGCATTCCGACATCGCCACCGGCGGTATTGGCGAAAGCAACGACTGGACGCTCACGATTGCTCGCACCGAACTCGGTGAAGAGATCATCGAGCGGATGATCGCCGATGGCGTCATCGAGGCCCGGCCAGCTCAGGAAGACGAAACAGCGATGAAGCTTCTGCGCCTGTTGTCGATCGTCAGTCGCCGCCGTTGGCCCAAGACCGCTGACCTTGCACCGGCAGTTGGCGTGCCGCCGCCCAAGAAGAAGAAGGTTGTTGCGGCCACGACCGACGATGCCCCAAAAGCTGAGGATGCACCCCCGGCGGCAGCTGATGTGAAGCCGACTGAGGAGCCAAAGGCCGACGGCGACTCGAAGCCGGCTGAGGACCCGAAGCCGGGCTGAGACGGGTGTACGTCAGCGCAAACGGCCGAATTCCGTTATGGGCTGAGGCAAACCGAACGGTGCTTCTGGTCAGATGAAGTAATACCCGCCCAGAAGCGCTCCACGCCTGATCTCATCAGAACTCACGCCCCGAAGCCGGGTGAGAAGCCGAACGAACTAAATCGTGCAGGCTTCGAGGGCGTTGTTGAATGACTCAAAGTCTTCGGCAGCCTGAGCTGCTGCGTTCTCGTCGCTGCTGTCGAGATCGTTCGCCATTTTTTCCAGCTCTTCGCCCGAGAATTCGTCGATCGCATCGAGCATGCACTCTTCGTCGAGGTTCGGGTTGCGGACCGCTTCGGCTTCGACGATGTCTTGGACCACACGCTTCGGACCGGGGTCAGAGGTGCAGGCCGAGAGAGCAAGCAGGCCGACAACAGCGGCAGCAATCGAACGGCGAGCACGGCGCGGCGTGCGCTGGACCGGGATGTCGCTGGTTGCGGTCGTCGTAAGAATGTTCGCTTTCACAGAGGCGCAAGGCTACTGCCCCGATGTTGCGATGCTGCGAAACACCGACGCTCACAACTAAGTAGCTACCCCTGTGCGATATCGATTGCTCGACCGAAGACTGCGTCGAGCATCGGCTCGGTCAGCCGACCGGTGAACGTGTTCTGCTGACTCACGTGAAACGAGCAGATCAGTGTCGGCCCAAGTTCTCCCTGGAATGCTGTGGCGACTTCGACGCCGTGGCCAAACTTTGGTCGGGGGCGGACTCCGAAAAACGTGGTGGCAGCCTGGTAGCCGAACGATCCCAGACAGATCACCACCCGTTTGTTCGTCAACGCTGCCATCTCCCTGGCGAGGAATGGTTTGCACGTGTCGCGCTCGATGGTTGTTGGCTTGTTATCTGGCGGCGCACATTTCACCGCCGAGGTGACCCACGCGTCATTCAGTTCGAGGCCGTCGTCGACGGACACCGCTTCGGCCTGATTTGCAAGGCCAGCACGATGCATCGCACGGAAAAGCCACTCACCGCTGCGGTCTCCGGTGAACATTCTCCCGGTCCGGTTCGCACCATGGGCAGCCGGCGCAAGCCCCAGGATGACGACGCGTGCAGCAGGGTCACCAAAGCCAGGAACGGGCTTGCCCCAGTATTCGTCGTCCCGATACGCCGCCCGCTTCTCGGTGGCGATCTGCTCGCGCCACTCGACGAGGCGAGGGCATGCGTGACACCCCACCACGTCACGTTCCCACTTCGACCCTGGCCCAACGAGCGCTCTCACGTACATCGACAGTAGATTCCATATCGGTTATGACCAAGACAACCCCCGCCTCCACCAAGAAGACCAGCGCCAAGAAGGCCGCCCCGAAGAAGGCAGCCGCCCGCAAGAAGGCAGCGGCGAGCGGGCCTGCACCCACCACGATCTTGTTGGTCCGTCACGGCCAGACCCCAACCACCGGGAAGGTGCTCCCCGGTCGGGCAAAGGGACTCCACCTGGCCGATGAAGGTCGCAAGCAGGCCGAGATCGCTGCCGAGCGAATCGGCGAACTCAAGGTCGATGCCGTGTACTCATCTCCTCTGGAGCGGGCGAAGGAAACCGCAGCGCCGATTGCGAAGGCCCTGGGACTCAAGACCCAGATCGATAGGGGCTTGTTTGAGTGCGACTTCGGTGATTGGACCGGCGAGGAGCTCACAAAGCTCAACAAGTTGCCTGAATGGCGTACCGTTCAGAGTGCGCCATCGACGTTTCGCTTCCCAAACGGCGAGAGCTTCACCGAGATGCAAACACGGATGGTTTCCACACTTGATCGCCTCCGCCTGAAGCATCCGGGCGGCACCATCGTGTGCGTGTCGCACGCCGACACGATCAAGGCCGCCGTTGCCCATGCGCTGGGCACGCACATTGACCTGTTCCAGCGGATCGTCATCAGCCCGGCATCGGTGAGTGCACTCACCTGGCACGCCGGCGGGCCGATCGTGCTCGCGGTCAACTCGACCGGCCGACCGCTCACCGAGCTGAAGCCTGCGTGACGTCATGAGTGTGTTCCACGAATTCGATGACGTCGACAAGTTCACGGTCGGCACCGAGGGGCGCCCCGGTGCGCGTACCTTTTTTCTGCAGCTTCGAGCTGAGGGCACCCGCCTTGCGGTGAAGTGTGAGAAGCAGCAGGCAGCGGCCATTGCGCAATACCTCAGCAAGGTGCTCGCTGACTTGCCACCCGCCGAAGATCGCCCGATACCCGGTGCCATGGAGCTCACCCAACCACTCGACCCGGTGTTCGTCTTGGGCCCGATCGGCCTCGGCTACGACCGGTCCAATGATCGCGTGTTGCTGCAACTCGAAGAGGTTGGCGAAGTCGATGAGAACGGCGAAATGGTCGAAGACGGCGACGTCCGCGGTCACGTCCGGGTGTACCTCACCCGCGGCCAGGCCGCTGCGTTCACTGCGCACGCCGACCAGGTCATCGAGTCGGGCCGCGTCGATTGCCAGTGGTGCAACAATCCAATGGACCCCGATGGTCACGTATGCCCGAGGATGAACTGACCGAGTGAGCGACCCAGCAGACGAACCGATCGACGCCGCCGCGTTTGACGCGGTGCAAAGTGACGTGGTGGAGGTCGACGAAGCGCCCAAATTCTCTGGCGAATACGAGGAGGATTTCGACGAAGACGAAGACGAAGAGGACGAGCGGCAGGGCGTCGAACTGCGTGTCGATCATGTCGACGACCCAATCGAGCACCTCCTACGAGGTGAAGTTGAGGTCGAAGGGCGCATGCCCTACAGCTCGAACGCAACATTCCTCGTGCACGTCGAACACGAAGGTAAGTCACACCCGGCGATCTACAAGCCGATGCGTGGCGAACGTCCGCTCTGGGATTTCGAACCCGGCCTGCATCGCCGAGAAGTGGCCGCCTACCTGTTGAGCGAATTCCTTGGCGTCCACGTGGTACCGCCAACCGTGTTACGTGACGGGCCGGTCGGCGAAGGTTCGTATCAGTGGTTTGCCGTTGCCGACCACAGTGAACACTTTTTCACGATGTACGAATCGATGCCCGAGTTACACGATCGCCTGCGTGACATCGCTGCGCTGGATATTTTGGCGAACAACACCGACCGCAAGAGCGGCCACTGCCTTTTGGTACCAGAGCGAGATGGCGTG
>JBLFZD010000352.1:0-3910 GCA_047610085.1 Ilumatobacter sp.
CAGCGACATCGCCGGTCGCATCGGGACTGATGTCGGTGTCGACCATCGACGCGTGACCGTACCTGCTGCCATGTGGTTGCGGCCGACACGCGCCAGACTAAGCACGTGACCTCTACGCCGTCCCCGTACTTCACCCGCCGTGCCGCCCTCGGCCTGGGAGCCTCGGCGCTTGCGCTTGCCGCCTGTGGTGGAAGCGATGCTGTGGTCAACGACGAATCGCCAGCGACCGACGCAGCAGAGGACTCCGCTGCGGCAGCTGAGCCTCAGGGTTTGCAGCAGAACGGCCCGATCACGGTGACCGGTGACCTGCTCGACCCGTTCGACAGCAGTATTGACGATCTCTCCATCGGCGTGGTCGCCCCGCTGGTGGCGGGCGAAAGCTTCGATGGGTCGGCGATCACGCTGGGCGGCCCCACCGAGAAGCCAACCTTCATCGTGTTCCTTGCGCACTGGTGCTCGCACTGCAACGACGAGGTTCCTGTATTGATCGGTCTCGAGAACTACGGTCGGATGCCCGCGAACCTTGACGTGATCGGGGTGAGTACCTCCGTTGCGGCAGACCGTGACAACTTCCCGCCGAGCGACTGGATTGCTGACAAGGGCTGGCCATGGCCGACAATTGCCGACAGCGAAGAATTGGGGGCAATCAACGCAATGGGCGGCACGTCGTTCCCGTTCGTCGTCGTACTCGACACCGATGGCACGGTGCTGGCGCGGCGCTCTGGTGGGCGCACTGCAGACGTGACGCTTGAGTTCCTCGAAGCCGCACTTGCCACCGCCAACGCCTGACCGATCGACACGGCGGGTTGACAACCTTCACCGGCAGCGGAGCGTGAGATCGTTAGCCTCGCCTCGGTGAAGAACGATCAGGCCTCCGACTCGACGCAGCGACGCATTGGATTTCTTGGTCCGTTCGGCACGTTTACGCAGCAGGCACTGATGACCGTAGGGTCGGCATCGTCGGCCGAGTCGGTGCCGTACCGGACAGTCCCCGATGTCTTGGACGCCGTTGCTGCGGGTGAGGTCGACGCCGGCTTCGTGCCCATCGAAAACTCGATCGAGGGAATGGTCAACTTCACCCAGGATGCGTTGGCCTTCGACTACGACCTGGTCATCACCCACGAAGTGGTCATCGACATCGAGCACTGCCTCCTGGTGCAACCCGGGGTGTCGCTCAGCGACGTCACGCAGATCATCTCGATTCCGGTGGCGACTGCACAGTGCCACCGGACGCTTCGGGAGCGGCTCCCTGACGCCGAGATCATCCCGGCCAACTCCACCGCAGACGCCGCTCGACGCGTCAGCGAATCCGATGTTCCTAGCGTCGCTGCGCTCGCGCCGCGCATGGCTGCCGAGGTCTACCGCCTCGACATCGCCGCAGCTGGCGTGTCGGATCACGAGGGCAACCAGACCCGCTTCGTGATGGTCTCGCTGTCCGGGGTGCCCGCGCGGACCGGACACGATCGAACGGCGCTCGTGGTGCACCAGCGCGCCGACGAGCCGGGCAGCCTGATCTCGATCCTCCAGGAGTTCGCCGCTCGCCGGATCAACTTGTCGAACCTGTTCAGTCGCCCCACCAAAGATGGCGGACTCGGCTCGTACTGTTTCATCATGTACGCGGACGGTCACGTGTCCGACGAGTTGCTTGCCGACACGATGCGTTCGCTCCACGCCAAGCAAGGTCACGTGAAGTTTCTCGGTTCGTATCCCGCCGCTGGAGAAACCGCCGCCACGGTTCGCGAGAACCACGATGATCGTTGGCGTCACGCCGATTTGTGGCTCGAAGCAATTCGCAACGACATCACCTGAGTGGCACAGAGCGCACGCTCGAGGGCTGCTCTAGGGTGAGCGCCATGTCGCACACCCCGTCGCCCGGTCAGCCCGTCACCGTCGTTACCGGTGCCAACTCCGGGATCGGCCGGGCCACCGCGCTCCACCTCGCGTCGGTCGGTCACCACGTTGTGGGCACCGTGCGTTCACTCGAAAAGGCCGACAAGCTGCTGGCCAAGGCCGAGGCGTCGGGTCTTGAGATCTCATTGGCCGTTGCCGACGTCGCCGATGAGGCATCGGTGAAGGCCGGTTTTGAAGAGATCTTGAGCACCGCGGGCCGAGTCGACAACCTGGTCAACAACGCAGGTGTCGGCGGCAATGGCGTCGTCGAAGAAACCAGCTCCGAGGACTACCTCGACGTCATGAACATCAACCTGTGCGGAGTCACCCGTTGCACGCAGGCGGTGCTGCCCCAGATGCGCGAGCGCGGAAGCGGCACGATCGTCAACATCACGTCGGTCGCCGGTCGCATCGCTGCACTCGCGCAAGCCCCGTACGTCGCATCGAAGTGGGCGCTCGAAGGCGTGAGTGAACTGCTCGCTCAGGAACTCGCACCGTTCGGGATCCGCGTCGCGATCATCGAGCCGGGGGTGACGCAATCGTCGATCTTCTCGAAGAACATCGACCTGCCAAACCACACCGGCGCCTACGACGATCATTACCGCCGCATGTTCCAGTTCTACGCAGCGGGAATGGCGGGAGCGACCCCCGCACTCGAGGTCGGCAAGGTCATCGAGCACGCCATCACGACCAACGAACCCCAGCTGCGGTATCCCGTCAGCTGGGCTGGCCCTGAAATGGCAGCGATGCACGACCGCATCAGCGACGACGACTGGGTAGGTCTGGGCGCAGTCAAGGACGACGCCGAATACATCGCACGCTTTCAGCAACTCTTCGGCGTCGATATCTCGACCTGACGCTCACCTGATCCGTGAGCGCTGGCACCGGCTCGTCGCGCCGGTCCAAGACGGACAAGCGATGCGTCGTACGATCTCGTGATCATGGCCTCGCTCCCCGACCTGATCAACCTCGATGGACGGCGCGCGTTCGTCACCGGCGGTGCCCAGGGCATCGGTGCAGCGATTGTTACCCGGCTGGTCGAGGCCGGCGCGACCGTGACGATTGGGGACCTTGCCGCCGACGTTGAGTCGACCGCCGTGGGGCTCGGAGCGACCGGTGTGCAATGCGACATCACCGACCACACGCAGCTCACCGCAGCATTCGACCAGGCCGCTGGAGATGGGGGCCTCGACATCGTGGTCAACAATGCGGGAATCTTCCCGACCACGGGGCCCATGGTCGACGCCGCCGACGACTTCGTAGCGCGGATGCTTGACGTCAACGTTCGTGCACACTTTGCCGTGGTTCGCGAAGCGGCAGCGCGGATGCCGAATGGCGGCACCATCGTCAATCTGGCCTCCATTGCCGGGTTGCGTGGCGGCCCAGGCATCTCGGCGTACGCGGCGTCGAAGGCCGCCGTGATTTCGATGACCCGATCGTTCGCTCACGAGCTGGGACCTCGCGGCATTCGGGTCAATGCGATCGCTCCCGGCGTGATCGACACACCGGGCGTACAGGACCAGTTTGCTCCACTTCGTGCCAGTGGCATCGACATCGACAAGCGGATTGCCGCCAACCCGGTCGGCCTGGCTGGCCAGCCCGATCACATCGCGCGCGCCGCGCTGTTCCTGGTCAGCGACCTGGCAGCGTTCGTGAGCGGCCACATTCTGGTGGTCGATGGCGGATCGACCGCCTGATTGTTCACTCCGGGTTGGGCTGCTTCGGCGCGAGAACGTGCTGGCGTGTGATCCGCACACCCCAAAGAATGGTCAGGACGATGAAGAACGGCACGGCAAGCAACCACCCGGTCGCAAACACGACACTGTCGCCCGCCCGTTCTCCGTTGAGATAGGTGAACCACATCCACGCGTGTACGGCTCCGTGAACCACTGCAAGGACGGCGAACGTCGCCACTCGAATCGGCATCGCCGCGATGACCAAGCTGAGTGGACCCATGATCACCGTTGCGGCACTGATGACGACCTCGGCGCTGCCGATGTCGGCGATGGCACTGTCTGAG
>JBLFZD010000353.1:0-3905 GCA_047610085.1 Ilumatobacter sp.
CACGGGGATAGCAACGTGGTCAAGTCGCGAGATACCCATGCCCTCACCCTAGATCGAGGCAGCCAGTACGACATCGAGAATGGTGTCGCGTCACCGACGCCACCAATGTCATGTCAAGCTACGCAGCAATTCGGCAGCATCCACGGCTCCGATGAGGCCGATCGCCACAAGATGTGACCGCTCGACTGGGGCGACTTGGGTTGCTTCTATCGACCAGCGAAGTCCGACACGGTGCACGACGTGTGACTCGACTGCTCCGGCGGCATCGACGATCGACACGACACCTTTCACCCTCACGATCTCTTTGGGCCATGTCTCGAGCGCGTTCTCGATAGAGCTGCGCAGCAGTGGGCCTTCAGGCTCGAGAACTGCCGACTCGAACAGCTCATGGGCTGCCAGCGGACCGGCTGCAGATTCGGCGCTGGTTGCCTTGATGTCGAGCACGACCGCTGCCTCGATCATCGCTTCGCCCAAAACGACGACCGGAGATGATGTCGCAGCACCAACCCAATCGACGACGGCCCGGACTGCACCCTCGGGCATCAGGTCCGTCTTTGTGAGTAAAACGAGATCACCGCGTGTGAGTTGCCTGGTGACAAGCTCGCCGACGAACTGATCGCGTGCCTGACGCCGGATGGCCTCGGCATCGACCAGCACCACAACGGCGTCGAGGCGGCATCCCGGCCAGCCCTGGCCGTACCCCGCGATCGCTGCTGGGTCCGCAACGCCACTCGCCTCGATAACGATTTGGTCAGGGCGAGGTTCGAGCGCAAGCACCTGATCCAGGCTCTCGCCCAGCGAATCGGCAATGGAACAACAGATGCAACCGTTGGTCAGGCTGATCGTCTCGCCATCATGGCGCTCGATCAGCTCGACGTCGATGTTCACCGCGCCGAAGTCGTTGACCAGCACCGCCAACCGGCGGCCGTGGTCGGCTGCGAGCAGCGCATTGATCAGCGTCGTCTTTCCCGCTCCGAGGTAGCCGCCGATGATCGTGACCGGCACCAGCGCCGCAGGTTTCGAAGTTGCACCGTCGGAGGTGGCGGTCAAATCTGGAACTTCTGGCCCTCAAACACCGTGCCCCAGATGGGAATATCTCGGAGACCATCGATGCCGACGTCATAGGGGTCGGCCTCCAGGATGGTGAAGTCGGCCTGTTTGCCCCACCGCAACGAACCGATTTCGTCCTCGAGACCGAGAACAAATGCGGCGTTCGAGGTGATTGCTTTGATTGCCGCGTCGAGTGACGCTCGCTCGTTCGGACACATCACCTCTCCCGACTCGTTGATGCGATTAGCGGCGATCCACGCATTGTTGAGCGGCTTCGCAGGCGCCATGGTGAAATCGCTGTGAACGGCAAAACGGACACCCGCCCGTTCAAGAGAACCCAACCGAGACATCTGTGATGCGCGCTCGTAGCCCATTGTTCGGTCGGCGAAGGCTCGCGACAGTTCGTACACGTAATACACCTGTACTGACGCGATCCCGCCGAGTGCAGCAATCCGGTCGACTTGTTGCGCACTCGAGACGCCGAAGTGTTCGAATGTGAACCGGTGGTCAAATCTGGGGCGCTCGTCTTGAAGCTTGGCGAGCGTCGACAACGCAAGCTCGACCCCGAGGTCGCCGCTGCAATGCACATGGATCTGTAGTCCCGCATTCCAGTACAGACGGGCGAGTTGTTCGAACCGCTCGGGCGGGGTCATCCACTCGCCATGACGCCCGTCGAGGTGCCCAGGTGGCTTCAACATGGCCAGCTCGGCGAAGAAACCGCCGTCGGCGAACATCTTGACGTGATCGCTGAACCGCAACCGGTGCGTATTGCGGTTGGGGTAGTCAAGAATGCGTGCGAGGAGTTCATCGTCGGTTTCGGATCCGCTGGCCGGGCCCATGGCGAATGGCATCAGCTGCATCCGAAACGGGGTATCGGGCCGCTCCATCACGGCGACCAAGTGGTCCCATTCGTCTTCGAATCCGTACATACCGAGTGCAGCGTCACAGATCGTCGTCTGCCCGCCGTGGTGAATGACCTGCCGCATGCGGTCGAGGCCACCCCGGAATCGCTCGGTCCCCAGAATCAGGCTCTTCATATGACGGTAGGCGACCGACAGACCGTTTTCGAAGAAGGCACCGCGGTCGACATCGACCTGGGGGTGCCGCCTGGCCGCATCGAGGTCAAGGCCCATCCACTCGAAGCAGGCGTCGTTCACGATCAAGGAGTGGTAGCCGCGATGCCAGACGATCATCGGCCGGGTCGATGAGATCTCGTTCAGTGCTGTTCGATCGATGTCGCCATGCCAGATCGGGTGATGTCCGTAGGCGAAGAGCGGCTCGCCCGGCTCGAGCTCTCGGTCGAGGTCGATGAGCCGCTCGAGAAATTCGATGCGGGTCTCTACCTTGCCAATGTCGTCCCAGGGCAGATCCCATTCGACCGCAGTCGTGAAGTGCATCGGGAGCAGGATCGCAGCCATCGACGGGTGAAGATGTGGGTCGATGAACCCGGGCATGATCACGTGATCTCGGAAGGTGTCGTCGATCTCGTGGTCGTAGTTGTCGAGCCACGGCCGCATGGAGTCGAGCGTGCCGACCTCGACGATCTGACCATCGCGTACAGCGACGGCCTCCGCTGTCGGCATCGATGCTTCCATCGTGCGGACCTTGCGTGCGGTAAAGACAGTAATGTCGGTCATTGGCAGCCCCTGAGATGAAGTTCAGTAATCACTCTGCCACGCAACGTAGGAGCCATGTGAGCCCGCGATCACTGGCCGGCTTGGGTCGGCTCGAAGTGACGTCATGGGGCGATGCCCAGCCGGCAGTGATCTGTCGCCACGGCGCTGATATCGGTCGGGCGCTACAGTCCGACTGCAATCTAGTGTGATCTGACTGGTGTCTAGTGTGAGGAGCTCCGCATGTACGTCACGGACTCCTTGAACATCAAAGACACCGGCGGGTGTACTTGTTGGACTTGAGTAGCGGGTTGGCGAAGTTTCAATCGAGGGCGCTGCTGGCCGGAGCGGCAGGCGTATTCGGATCACTCGACACATCCCTTAACATTGCGTTTCCGAACCTGGTCGACGACTTCGGCCTCGTGGTCAGCGACCTCCAGTGGGTCGTCGTCTTCTATGTACTGGTATACGGCGGATTGCTCTTAGCAGCAGGGCAACTCGCCGACTCTTTGGGATATGGCCGGGTCCTTCAGATCGGAGCAGGCGTCTCGACCGCTGCTCTGGTTTTGTGTGCCACTGCCCCGACCTTCGAGTGGTTGTTGGCCGCCCGAGTGCTGCAGGGCATCGGCGTTGCCATGGTCATGGCATCGGCGCCGGCCTTGCTCACTACCGGCTCAGCGGTTGCCCACACCCGAGCGGTGGGGGTGTTCCAGACCGCTGCCGCTGCAGGCCTGGCGATCGGCCCAATCGTTGGTGGGCCGCTCGTCGAGTGGTACGGGTGGCGCTCCGTCTTCTGGTTCCGAGTGCCACTCGGACTCTTGTTGCTACTGCTCACCCTCAGAAACAGAACAACAACCGTTGCCAAATCGAGTGAGGTCGACCGGGTCGGAACGCTTCTCGTCTCAATTTCGCTCGGAGCGGCGGTACTCGCGCTGAACCTGACGGGAACCCGGGGCTGGGGCGACCCGGTGGTCATCATCGCTGCCGTCTCAGCGGTACTGTCCGCCGCAGGGTTCGTAGGTTTGAGTGGTCGGGTCGCGCACCCGGTCCTCGAGCTCGAGTTGTTTCGGTCCGTCGACTTCGCCGCAGCGAACGTCTTGGCGATCATTGCCAATGGCGCCATGTTTGCAACCTGGTTGCTCGTGCCCTCGCTGCTCATCGATCAGCTTGGCACATCGTTGCTCATCGCTGGGCTGGTCCTTGCCGCCTCACCGGCAGCCACCGCGGCGGCTTCCTCGTTGG
>JBLFZD010000354.1:0-3875 GCA_047610085.1 Ilumatobacter sp.
GCGGATAAATGTTCACGCCACCCGAAATGATCATGTACGCCTTGCGGTCGGTCAGGTACAAGAACCCGTCTTCGTCGAGATACCCGACATCGCCCAGGGTTGACCAGCCCTTCGGGTGCCGTGACCCTTTCGTCTTCTCTGGGTCGTTGTGATACTCGAATTCGGCGCCGCCTTCGAAGAACACCGTGCCCGGCTGCCCCGTTGGCACTTCTTCGCCGTCGTCATCACAGATGCGCAGCACGCCGGTGATCGCAACGCCGACGGTGCCTTCGTGCTCAAGCCACGCTTCGGGTGAGGCGTAGACGAAACCGTTCCCTTCGGACCCTGCGTAGTACTCGTGGATGACCGGGCCGAACCATTCCATCATCGACTTCTTGGTCGGGATGGGACACGGGGCAGCGGCGTGGATGACGTACTCCAGCGATGAAACGTCGTACTTGGAGCGCGCCGCTTCGTCGAGCTTGAGCATCCGGACAAACATGGTCGGCACGACCTGGCTGTGCGTGATCGAGTGCTCTTCAACCAGCTGCAGGTAGCGCTCGGCATCGAAATTTTCCATTGCCACGAGCGACACACCAAGAGCATGCATCGACATGCAGAACCGGAGCGGGGCGGCGTGGTAGAAGGGCGCGGGCGACAGATAGGTCTTGGTGTCATCAACGGCGAAGAGCATCTGGCACAGCATGGTGACGCCGTTGTTCCACGTCTCGAGCGACTCGTTCGGAAACGCCCGAGTGATCCCCTTTGGCATCCCGGTGGTGCCCGACGAATAGAGCATGTCCATCCCGGCAATGCGGTCTTCATCGAGCGGGTCAGGCGACTGGGCGTCGACTGCGGTCTCGTAGCTCTCGTAGCCGTCGATGATGCCGTCGAGCATCAGACGCAACTCAACGTTGGGTGTCGACGACAACACTTCGGCGGCTTGGTCGGCCTTGTACTTCGACGTGATGTAAGCACGAGCACCACAATCGTTGATGATGTAGTCGAGTTCAGTGCTCTGCAGACGCGACGAGGTCGCGGTGTAGACGAGGCCTGCGTAGTGGCACCCCCAGATTACTTCGAGGTATCGATCGTGGTTCTCCATGCAGATCGCTATGTGGTCGCCTGGATTCAGGCCCGCAGCACGGAGTAAATGGCTGAGCCGGTTTGCTGCTGCGTCGAGTTCGACATAGGTCTGCGTGAAGCCGGAGCCGGCCATGGTGACGGCAAGTTTGTCGCCGTGAGTGTCGATGTGCGCGCCTGGGAACATGGAGGCTGAACGTACAACAGCGTCCTCTGTCGAGTGACATGGAACCGGTACAGAGATAACGTTTATTTCGTGAGTGTCGCGCGATTTGCACAGGTGATGAACGCCACCGACATCAATCTCGACGAGGCCTGCCTGGCAATGTCGAGCGCGATCCAGCGACCGCTTGACGAGATCGAATGGCTTGCATCCCTTGATCTACTCGCAGCGGAGTGCCCCACGCCCACTCCCGATGGGGTCGCTCGCTATTTATTCAACGAGCTCGGGTTTCGTGGGAACACGGGCGCGTACTACGACTGGCGTAACTCATGTCTCGACCGCGTGATCGCCACTCGGGTCGGCATCCCGATCAGCCTGTCGGTGTTGATGATCGAAGTCGCTCGCCGCGTTGGCGTCCGACTCGTCGGCGTCGGCATGCCTGCCCACTTCCTCGTGCGCACGGTGTCGGGTCCCGAACGCTTCTTCGATCCATTTGATGCCGGCCGGGAACTCGATGCTGCACAGGCTCGGGAGCTCTTCGAGCGACTGACCCGCAATCAGGTGTCTTGGAGCGAGTCGTACTTGGAGCCGACTTTGGCGCAGCCGATCGTCGTGCGGATGCTCAACAACCTCCGAGCGATATTTCAGGGTCGATCCGACGAGATTCGGCTCGCCCTCGTGATGCAGATGCGCTTGCAGATTCCCCAACTTGCCGTCTCCGAGAGTGACGAGATCGATTGGGCCACAGCAGTGTTCAACTGACTCAGTCAGGCACACTCTTCGTCATGATCGACCGCGACATCAAACAGTGCCTCGGACAAATGATGAAGGGCGTCGAGGTGGTCGGCGCAGCGCATGGTGGCGTGCAGCGTTTATACACGAGCCACTGGGTCAGCCAGGTCAGTTTTGAAGAACCGATCGTGATGGCGAGCGTGTCACCAAAGCACGACACCCATCCGCTCATCGCAGCTTCCGGCGAGTTTTCGGTAAGTGTGCTCGGTGCCGACCAGATCAGTGAAGGCCAGTACTTCAGCTATCCAGCACACAAGATGAAGCTGGTTGCCAAGGAGTACGTCACCGATTGGCCTGATCGCCCTAAGGGCCCACCGATTGTGCCGAACTCGATTGCGTGGTTGCGTTGCGAGGTCTTCCAGATGACACCGATGGAAGACCATGAACTGTTCTTCGCTCGGGTCGTCGAAGCGATCCCCAACCGGCTCAAGGATCCGCCGCTGCTCTACTCGAGCCGTCTGGGTTGGCGCATGAGCGGCGACAAGGCTCGCAAGCCTGGCGTGAGCATCCGTGACCAACTGCTCGCCCGTGTCGACGCCGAGAGCTAATCGACTCGGCTCTTACGTAAGGTGCAGCGGGAGCTACGTTCGATGCCTATGACGGTCACCGACACCTCCACCGCAACCAGTACCGACCTGGAGGCCGACGAGGCACGGGTCAATTCGCTCGTCGACGACCTTCTTGCGAACTTTCCACCGGCCGACATGTCGCCGGTCGACTTCCTCGGCGCTCAATTCGATGGCGGCCTTGCGTGGGTGCACTTTCCGGAGGGTCACGGCGGGCTTGGGGTCAACCCGAAGCTCCAGAAGATCATCAACGAACGGGTCTTCGCCGCCGGCGCACCGAATGCGATGTATCGCAACCCGATCGGGCACGGTATGACCGGACCGACCGTCGTCGCTTGGGGGAGTGAGGAGCAGAAGAAGCGCTACCTCCGTCCCCTTTTCACAGGTGAAGAGGTCTGGTGCCAGTTGTTCTCCGAGCCGGGCTCGGGTTCTGACTTCGCTGGACTTTCGTCGACGGGCGTGCGCGATGGTGACGAGTGGGTCTGCAATGGCCAGAAAGTCTGGACCACGCTCGCCCACCTGTCTCGTTTCGGTCTGCTCGTGGTCCGTACTGACCCGCAAGCGGTCAAGCACGCTGGTCTCACCGCATTTGTGGTCGACATGCACGATCCGACCGTCGACATTCGCCCACTTCGTCAAATGACCGGTGAAGCCGAGTTCAACGAGGTCTTCTTCACCGACACCAAGATCCACGAAAGCGAGATGCTCGGCGGCGCAGGCGACGGCTGGCGCGTATCGCTCACGACGCTGATGAACGAACGTCAGTCGATCGGCGGCGGTATGCCGCTTCGAGGGTCCGGCACGATCGCTGCCCTCACCACAGCGTGGGCGAACGCCCCAGAGCACGCCAAGGATGCCTCAGCACGCGACGACGTCATGAAGTTGTGGTGCCGCGCTGAAACACAGCGACTCACCAACATTCGCGCGAATCAGAATCGAAAGATGGGCGATCCCGGCCCTGAGGGCTCCATTGGCAAGATGGCCGGCGCAGTTCTGAACATTGACGTCCACAACGCCGTCATGAACCTGATGGGTGCCGAAGCCTTGTTGTATGGCACGTATGAGATGATTCGCCCCGAATCAGCAATGGCCTCCAACACCGCACAGCAAGCTTTCTTGCGAAGCCGAGCCAACACGATCGAGGGCGGCACGACCGAAGTCATGGCAAATATTTTGGGTGAGCGGATTCTCGGGCTTCCAGGCGACGTCCGCGTCGACCGTGGTGTGCCGTGGAGCGAAGTCCCGCGCAACTGACACGCCCGGGTCAGTCAGCAGACTGGCGGCCTCGGCCT
>JBLFZD010000355.1:0-3868 GCA_047610085.1 Ilumatobacter sp.
GTCGAGCAGTGCGACTGCGATCGCAACATCGGGTTCGCCACCACCGACCATGAAGATGATGTCTTTTGCCGCCGCCTGGGCAGCGTTGCCTGACACCGTGGCGTCGACGTAGCGCACGCCGGCGCCTGCGAGCATGGCGGCTCCGCTGAGCGTGTCGTCTGGATCGCCGGTTGTTGTGTCAATCACGAGCAACTCGGCTGGTGCCGCCGCGACGATCTCTCGACACACCTCGAGTGTGACCAAACTGTTCGGCAGCGAGAGCAGCGCGAGGCCGCAGTCGCGGACAGCGTCGGCGACGGAGTCAACAGCTGTTCCTCCGCGCTCGACGTGTTCGCGACGTCGGGCGGGTTCCGGATCGTAACCGACCACCGGGTGACCCTCGGCCAACAGATGGGTGGCGAGGGTCCCACCCATCAGGCCCAGGCCGATCACCGCAACTGGCTCAATCATGTGGCACCGAACCGGTAGAAGCGGGCTGCGTTGTCAACGAAGACCCGCTCGCGCAGGTCGGCGTCGGTGACCCAGTCGCCCGCTGCATCGATGAGATCGCCGTCGTTCGGGTTGACCACGTACTTGTTGGGGTGGGGCCAGTCGGTACCCCACATGATCCGATCGGGAGCCGCTTCGAGCAGGGCGTGGGCCATGGGGGCGACGTCGTCGTATGGAGGAAGGTCGGTACTGCTGACGCGATTCGCGCCGGAGATCTTGATCCAAGTGTTGCCGGCGCGGGCGAGTTCGAGGAGGGCTCGGAAGCCAGGCGTGTCGGTGCCGTCAACGGCTTTCTGGTACGCGAAGTGGCCGATACTCATCGGCACAGTCAGCGATGTGAAGACCGGCATCAGATCGACGATGTCGCGGCCCGGAAACAGAAACTCGATGTGCCACCCCAGGTGCTGGATGCGATCACACAAACGGGGCACCTGATCCATCTCGATCGGCATGCCGCCGAGGTTGTCCGTGTTGAGGCGCACACCTCGAACGCCAATCGCGTCAAAGGCAGCCAACTCGTCGTCGCTGATGTCGAGCCCACATGCGATGACCGCTCGCGCTCTGTCCGAGGTCTCCGCGTTGAGTTTCGTCATGCCGTCGACGATGGCGGAATTGTCAACTCCGTAAATCGATGGCTGAGTGAAGACAACTCGATCGATGCCCAAGACCGAATGCAGGTGTCGCAGATCGTCGAGGTTGGATTCTGGCGGGGTGTAGCCGCGGGCCGGGTCGAGCGGGTAGGCGTTGTCAAACACATGCACGTGGGTGTCGACGGTTCCATCCGGCGGACGGAACGACGGTGTGCGTGGGTTGCGGTCAGGCGGTAAGCACTGGCGGATCTCATGATTCATCGGACGGCTCCTCTTCGACGGGTACACCCGTCACAGGTTCTTCTCGGCTGCGCCGAGCACAAAGTTCTCCGGCGCACGAGAATATAATATATAATGCAGGATGCCGCCGCATACCGCGCTACTGCGGCTATTTCGAAACGAGAAGGAGCAAAGCAAGCCATGCGAGTAGAACGATCAGACGGTCCGGTCATCGACATCCATTGCCATCGCGAATGCGGTCCAGCAAGCCAAATCATGAGCGAGGAGGCGCGCAAGGCTGGACGCGTTCCGCTGCAATACGGCAACGACACGACCCGCAAGGTCAACAAGGAGCAGCTCGAGTATCTCCGACCGAAGATGGAATTTCTCGATGTTCGGCTGAAGGACATGGACGCGATGGGCGTCGACATGCAAGCCGTCGCCGTCGCCGTCTATCAGTATTACTACTGGGCTGATGCCGAAATCGGCGCCCGTGTGTCGCGCGTCGTCAACGAGGAACTCGCCGAGTCGACGGCGAAATACAACGGACGGTTCAGTCCGCTGGGCACCGTTCCGATGCAGGACACCGAGGCGGCCATCGCCGAACTGCGGTACTGCGTCGAAGAACTCGGGTTCAAGGGGCTCGAGATCGGCACGCACGTGAACGGTGAGGAGATCGCGTCCCCACGACTCGATCCATTTTGGGCTGAGGTCGAACGCCTCGGTGCGGTGATCGTGGTGCACACGAGTGGCCACAATCACATGGACCGGCTCGACAGCCACAACTTCTTGAACATCCTTGGTCACGCCTTCGAGGCGACTCTCGCGACCGCCCATCTGATCTTCAATGGCGTCATCGAGCGACATCCTGATCTCAAGATCGTCATCGTTCACGGCGGCGGGTACCTCCCAGCGTATGCCGGCCGTATCGATCACGCGTGGCGGGCGCGCGAGGACGTAAGTGAGGGCGTCCGTCTGCCGCCGACCGACTACCTCAAGAAGTTCTACTTCGACACAATGGTCTTCGAGCCCGACCAGTTGAAGTTCCTCATCGACAAGTACGGCGCCGATCACATCCTCCTCGGCACCGACTACCCCTACGACATGGGCGACGAAGATCCGCTCGGCACGATCGGGCGCGTGGAAGGGCTCACCCAGGACCAGATCGACCTCATCAGTGGCGGCAACGCGGCACGGCTCCTGGGCTTCAGTTCGTGACCGCCAACGGCCAGACCAAGACTGGCCAGAATGGCATCGGTCTCGCGGTTATCGGGTGCGGCACGATCGGTCGGATCCGTGCCGTCCTCGCCCGCGAGCACCCCGGAGTCGTCTGGCTCGGCCTAGCCGATCGCGACGGAGATGTCGTGCGACAACTCGGCGAGGACACCGATGCCGACTTCGTGACAACCGATACCGCAGCCCTCCTTGCCCGACCCGAGGTCACAGCGGTCATCGTCGCAACCGACGAGCGTGAACACGTCGACCCGGTGATGCAGGCGGTCAGTTATGGATTCCCGCTGTTCATTGAAAAGCCGCTGGCCACAGACCCAGTGGAGTCCGCCATGGTGCTCGCGGCGATCGAGGCCAACGGTGTCGACGCGGTCATCGGCTACACCAACAGATTCCGCCGCCGGTTCTTGACCACGAAGCAACGTCTACGCGACGGTCAGATCGGCGAGGTCACGAGCGTGATAACACGCGCCCTGATGAACCGGATGGTCGTGTATGCCACCCTCAGCAAGGCCGTCGACCGAACCAACCTGACGCCGATGGTGGTGTCAGGCACCCACTCACTCGACATGTCGATGTGGCTGATGGAGGGCAAGACCCCCGTCGAGGTCTACGCCCGGTCGAACGACAAACTGCTCGGCGAGTGGGGCACGAAGGATGCGACCTTCGGCATCTTCACGATGGACGACGGCACTTTGTTCAGCATGTGCATCAGTTGGGCGCTTCCGGTCGTGTGGCCGGGTGCCGTGTACGGGCTGGAAATCGGCATCGTCGGTACCAAGGGAGTCATCGACATCGAAGACACCCACCGCGACGTCATCGTGGCATCTGAGATCCCCCAACCGGCCGGGTACCGGAGCCGTGGGTTTGAGGCGCCCGTCGACCGCCATGTCGACTTCGTCGGCAGTTACCCACCCGGCGACGTGTCTGACGGCATGTTGTGGGGTCCGATGCGCGAGGAGACCCTCACCTGGTTCAACCGCCTCGCCAAAGGTTTCGCAACCCCCCACGCCACCGCCGCGGAAGGGCATCGCAATCTGTTACTGACCATGGCAATGGATCTCTCGGCGCGCACTGGAAAGCCAGTGCAACTCCCGATCGAACCCGAACAACTCCTGCACAACATCTAACCCAACACTTCGGAGGCCACGAATATGAACACTCTCAACGTTGCAATTATTGGTACCGGATGGTGCGGCGGCATCAGGGCCGTCGCCGCGGCCAATCACCCGATCGTCGCCGACCTACACATCGCCGAGACGAACCCAGAACGGCTCGCCGAGATGATCGCGCAGACCAATCCGGCCTCGGCAGTGGACGACTGGCAGGTCCTCGTGGCG
>JBLFZD010000356.1:0-3852 GCA_047610085.1 Ilumatobacter sp.
AACGACGCAGGAACAACCGAAAACGACCAGGGCGATGCAGCGATCGACCCCGAAACAGGCGAACTGGCGCCTCGTGATGACCCGCGTCCAGATGGGTTGCGTCGCGCCGATTCCCTTGTGGTGGTCAACACCGGCAATGGCAAAGGCAAATCCTCGTCCGCCTTCGGCATGATGGTGCGTGCCCTCGCTCGTGACTGGAACGTCGCCGTTGTGCAGTTCATCAAGTCCGGCAAGTGGAACACCGGTGAAGAAAAAATGGGGATCAAGCTCGGCGTTCACTGGATCGCATGCGGCGAAGGCTTCACGTGGGACTCCGACGACCTGAGCAACGACAAGCGCATCGCCGCCGAGGGTTGGGAACAGGCGAAGGAAATCCTGGCAGCTGGCGAGCATCAGTTGGTCATCTTCGACGAGCTCACGTATCTCGCGACCTACGGCTGGCTCGATATCAACGAGATCATCGACCCTATTCGTGACCGCCCGCGCCACGTCAACGTCATCGTGACGGGCCGCGATGCCGCACCCGAGTTGATCGAGCTCGCCGACACGGTCACCGAAATGACCGAGATCAAGCACGCCTACAAGTCGGGTATCCGTGCGATGCGCGGCATCGATTTCTGAGGAGATCGAATGCCGTTGACGCTGCTGATCGGCGGTGCCCGCAGTGGCAAGAGTTCGCTGGCCGTCGATATCGGTCATCGGTATCACGTTGATGGCGCGCCGGTCACCTACATCGCTACGGCGCCGGTGATCGACGATGACATGGCCGAACGGATCGACCGGCATCGCGACGAACGTCCGCAAAGCTGGTCGACCATCGAGGAAGAGACCGACCTCGTGGGAGCACTCGACAGCGTGACCGAGGGGTTGGTGCTCATCGATTGCTTGACGCTGTGGACGTCGAACCTGATGTGGAGCGAAGTCGGTGACGACGAGATCCGCAACCTCGCGGCCAAAACCGCGAGCGCAGCGGCCAGCCGTGACGATCCGACCGTCGCGATCACCAACGAAGTCGGCCTCGGCATCCATCCCGAAACCGACCTCGGTCGGCGGTACCGAGATGTGCTCGGATGGGTCAATCAGGCATGGGCCGCTACGGCCGACCCAGCACTCCTCCTCGTCGCCGGCCGCGCTCTCCCCCTCACCGACCCCTGGCGCCACCTCTAGTTCGCTTCCGGCCTGGCAGTTTCCGAACTTGGTGTTCGCTTTCGGCCTGGCAGTTTCCGAACTTGGTGTTCGCTTTCGGCCTGGCAGTTTCCGAACTCTCATTCGCGGCAACTGTCTGGCACACTCCGTGGCATGAGCTTGCTGGCGGATCGCCTGAACGAACTCCCTGCCCCAGATTCGTCGTCTCGCGACGCGGTCGCGGCTCGTGCCGCTCAGGTCCTGCGCCCGGCTGGAGCACTCGCTTGGCTCGACGACGTTGCGATCTGGACAGCTGGCTGGCAACGATCGGCAAACCCCGCTGTTGAGCGCCCGACGGCCTTGGTCTTCGCGGCCGACCACGGCGTCACCGCCGCCGGAGTCAGCAACTACCCGAGCGAGGTCACCGCATCGATGCTGCAGGCGACCCGCAACGGCCAGGCCACCGTCAATGCATTCGCAAGAAGCGTCGGCGCAACCGTCACCGCCGTCGATGTGGGCGTGGGTACCCCCACGAACGACATACGTTACGAGGCAGCACTCTCACCCGAACGCTTCGACGCGATCACGAAGTTGGCCTTCGATGCAGTCGACGCGCTCAACACCGACCTCCTCGTGCTTGGCGAACTCGGAATCGGCAACACCACCGCTGCAGCAGCAGTCGCAGCAGCGTTTGCGGGTGGGGAGGCCACCGCGTGGGTCGGCCGGGGAACTGGTATCGACGATGACGGTCTGGCGCGTAAGCGTCAAGCAGTGCAGGACTCGGTACGTCGAATCGCCAGCGTCATCGACCCACTGGAGATCTTGCGTGAGGTCGGTGGATCCGAACTCGTTGGCATGGCGGCTGCGGCGATTGCCGCTCGACATCGCTCGATTCCCGTCGTTCTTGACGGCTACATCTGTACCGCATCGATGCTGCCCCTACACAAGGTAAATACGCACTCGCTCGACCACTGCATTGTCGGTCACTGCTCCGCCGAGCCCGGTCATCGCTTACTCCTCGACGTCCTCAACAAAAGGCCATTACTCGACCTTGACATGCGTCTCGGTGAAGGTTCGGGAGCGATGGCGGCGGTGCCGTTGGTGAGGATGGCTTGCGCTGGCGTCACCGAGGTCTCGACGTTCGACGAATTCTTCGGCCCGGCCAGCTGATGCCTCCGCTCGGCGTGCTCGGAGCACTGCAGTTCCTCACAAGGATCCCGGTCCGCTTGCGGGCTGCACCTGACCTCACTGCATCGGTTCCCTGGTTCCCTGTCATCGGTGCGCTCGTCGGCACGGCAGTCGGTGGGGTTGCCGCAGGCCTGATGGAGGTTGTCCCCGCAACGGTGGCCGCCGCGATCGCGGTGATGGTTGGTGTCATGATCACCGGCGCCTTTCACGAAGATGGGCTGGCCGACACCGCAGACGCGATGGGCGGCTGGACGCCCGAACAACGCCGCGCGATCCTGAAGGATTCACGCCACGGGAGCTACGGGGTCGCGGCGATGGTCGGCACAATTTTGATTCGCGCGGTTGCGCTCGCAGCACTTGGCCCAGCCGTGGCGTTCGCCGGCAGCGTTGCAGCGCACACCCTTGGACGTGGTGCGGCGGTTGCCGTGATGGGGCTTGCCCTTCCGGTTCCGACCGAGGGCCTTGGCGCTGACTACACGCGCTCGCTGTCTCCAGCCCGAGGGATCGCCGGAGTTACCGCTTCGCTGGCAATCACCGCGCTCGCGGTCGGCTGGTGGGTCGCACCAATTGCAGGCGCTGTTGCCCTCAGCGCTGCATTTGTGTCGATCCTCGCTCGGCGTGCGTTCGGCGGAGTGAGCGGCGACATCCTCGGCGCTATCGAACAGGTTGGTGAGTGCCTCGTTCTGGTCGTCGTGTCGGGGCTCGCACTCCGCCATCCGCTCTGGTGGGCCTGATTCGATCCGGTGTCGGGTATTTCAGCGCGGTATGCCCGCGCTGAAATACCCGACGCAATGCAAATACCCGACATCGGGGGGTCGGTAGTGTTGGCTGCCGTGCCTGAAAATCAAGCTTCACCCGCCGGCCACGTGCTCCAACTCGCTCGCGGCTTCGTGATGGGCGCCGCCGACATCGTTCCTGGCGTGTCGGGCGGAACCGTTGCCCTCGTCCTCGGGATCTACGAGCGACTCATCGGCAATATCCGCATAGGGGCACGCGGGCTACGACAGTTACTCACCGGCGATCTCCAGGACCTCAAGCGAACATTGCGAGAGATCGAGTGGATCTGGTTGTTCACGCTTCTGGCCGGAATCTTGAGCGCCGTTGCGGCGCTCTCGTCGATGCTCGAAACACTCCTCAACGACGAGCCGGTCGTGATGGCCGGGCTGTTCTTCGGACTCGTAACCGGAACAATCTGGATCGCGTGGAATCTGCTCGACCGCCTCGACGGCATCGCCGCTGCGATTATCACCGGCATCGCCGTTGTTCTGTTTGTCTTACTCGGCCTGCGTGAAGACACCGAGGTTGCAGAGGGAACCGAAGAAATCGTGACCCAATCGTTCTGGATCTTCGCTCTGGTCGGCGCCGTGGCGATCTGCGCAATGATCCTGCCAGGCATATCCGGTTCATTCATCCTGGTGATGCTCGGCATGTACACCGAGGTTCTCGGAGCCGTGAACGACCGAGACTTCGTCTCGCTCGGCGCCTTCGTAGTCGGTTGCGTCGCAGGGCTCGCACTTTTCTCGACCCTGCTGAACTGGC
>JBLFZD010000357.1:0-3814 GCA_047610085.1 Ilumatobacter sp.
CGGTCGTGGCGCTGATCCTGGAACCCGAGACCTCGACGACATCGAGGTTTCCCGCGACGATGCCGCCACCGAAGGAATCATAGATACGACATTCAAGGCCCTCGGGGATTGGCGCCTCGCTTTGGGTGATCGAAAAGTCGGTGATGCTCGTATCTCCTTCGACGGTGCCGAGATATACCGAAGCATCGGTAGGCGGACCAAAGTTTTCCACGCTGATCTGGCTTCCCGACACCGTCATGTTGCCAGATGCATTCGTCACGCGGAGTCCGAAGGTGCCTCGACTTGTGAGCGACACGTCGGTGAGCGTGGTCGGACCGACCGGACCGACCGGACCGACCGACGTCGTCGGCGGCGGCGGCGGCGGCTCATCTTCCTCGTCGGTGTCTGGGCCCGGTGGGCCGGTGCCGGCGCCATGCGCCCCAAAAGCGCGCACTGCGGTACGAGCCGTGTCGATCGTGAGAGCAGAGATTTCGATTTCTGTTCCACCGTAGATGTACAGACCACCGCTGGCACCGGTGATGGTGAGCACGTCGGCGCCCGGACCGGTCAAATGGATCGCGTGGCCGACGCGAAGAGAGCCGTTCTTGAGAGACAGCTCCGAGCCACCCAAACCGGCAGCGGTCGCGTTGAATCGAAGAGCGACGGGTCGAACGTGATCTCATCGAGGTCTGCGTCGTTATTGGCCAGGCCGATCGCTTCGCGGAGCGAAAGAAAACCGGTGCCGTTGTCTTCGTCATCAGACAACCCGCTGATTGACGGTCGGGCTGCCGGCGGCGGCCGACTGACCGTTGACCAGCAACATGCTGCCGACCACGGTGATGGTGGCTCCAAGCGCGGCAAACTTGGTCGCGTCGTCTTTGAATCGCTGCGCTGCGGTGCGCGGATCTGCGTTCTGGTCTTTGTCCACTGAAGTTCTCCCGTGTGTGATGCCGACTCACAAAGAGCCGGTAGCGGTCGACGGTGAAAGAACTACGGTGCATGATCATCATGCGAAATTTGCGCTGAAGTTCCTAAAACCCATTTAAGGATCTTGGGAGCTCCCTTCAGGTCCAGCACAGACGAAGACCGTGAGATCGGGCGCTCCTATCGGGTAGTACTGAGGCATGGCTGAACCGGCACGCACACCACGTATTGGTGATATCGACTTCCGCGACCTGTTCGACCTTGAGCCGCACGGGCCCGATACCTACGTCGGGCGAGTGGCCCGCTACCCCTGGGGCAAGCGGCTGTTCGGCGGCCAGGTCGTGGCCCAGGCGCTGCGAGCTGCGATTAACACCGTCGACCCAGATCGTGCGCCTCATTCCTTTCACTCGTATTTTATTCGACCCGGGTCTCCCTACGAACCCATCCGTTTCGAGGTCGAGCGACTCCGCGACGGACGTTCGTTCACTACCCGACAGGTCGTAGCTCGCCAGTCCGGCGGGGCGATCCTTAACGCGTCGGTTTCATTCCAGGTTGCTGAAGATGACGAGGCGGACGCGCAACTGGCGACCATGCCAGCCGGCCTTCCATCGCCGGATGACCCGACGCTGCGCAACGATTCCTGGGGCGCACTTCTGGATCGCCGAGCCGTCGACTTGGATGATGGCCGGCACGGATACTGGATCCGGTTGCTGGCCGACCTTGGCGACGATCCGGTCCTCCACGTCTGCGGTTTGACCTTTATGTCCGATGCTGCCCCATTTCGAGCAGGCCGATCCGCGCACCCCGACTTCACGAACAACGCGGAAGATCGCGAGCGATTCGTCGGTGCCAGCCTCGATCACTCCCTCTGGTTCCATCGTCCAACAAGAGCTGATCAATGGCACTGGTTCGACACCCGCTCTCACGGGCTTGCTGGCGGCCGCGGCCTTGTCTCGGGTGACGTGCTCACCGCCGACGGTGTGCAGGCCGCCACCCTGGTACAACAGATCCTCCTTCGCAAGAATCGCAACGTGGAGTGAGCTCGGCGACTCCGGAGCGCGTGCGGTGCGGCTGGCCAACCAATGACCCGATGTATGTCGAGTACCACGACGTCGAGTGGGGCCGTCCAACCACCGACCCGGTCAAACTGTTCGAGAAACTCTGTCTCGAAGGGTTCCAGTCCGGTCTGTCCTGGATCACGATCCTCCGCAAGCGCGAGAACTTCCGGGCAGCGTTCGCCGGATTCGACATGGAGAAGGTTGCTTCATTCGGTGAACGCGATATCAACCGGCTCTTGGATGACGCGGGGGTCATCCGCCACCGGGGAAAGATCGAAGCGACGATCAACAACGCGCAGCGTGCCATCGAACTCGTTGATGCTGAGGGCTCGCTCGTTGACTGGGTATGGAGTTGGGCGGTACTCGAACCCGACCGCACCGACGATGGCGATGTCCCCGCACGCACTGATCGCTCGGCTGCGTTGTCGAAGGAACTCAAGCGGCGTGGCTGGAAGTTCGTCGGGCCGACCACCGCGTACGCGTTCATGCAGTCCGAGGGCCTGACCAACGATCACGACGAGGCGTGCTTTGTTCATGATGACTGCCAATCTGAGCAGGGCCGCTTCTTGACCGGCCGAGAACTTCGCTGACCGATACCCCCTCGCGTCACGCCGCCTGGAGAGGCACCACCTTCACGCGTCTCGATACGGTGAGAGCATGGTGAATGGAACAACGTTGCAGCACGTGGATGTGTTAATCGTAGGAGCCGGGCTGTCCGGCATCGGTATGGCGTGCCATTTGACGCGTCAATGTCCGTCGAAGTCGTATGCGATCGTCGAAGCCCGCGACGCCATGGGCGGCACCTGGGATCTTTTCAAATACCCCGGTATCCGCACCGACAGTGACATGCACACGTTCGGCTACGACTTCAAGCCGTGGAAGAGCGATATTTCGATCGTGAAAGCTGACCTCATCAAGAACTACATCGAGGAAGCAGCCGACGAGCACGACGTGCCTCGTCACATCACCTACGCCCGGCGCGTTGTGGACGCATCATGGGATTCCGGGACGTCGGTGTGGACCGCACACCTTCGTGAGGTCATCGATGGAGAACCCACAGGCGCCGAGTCGACCATGACGTGTGGCTGGCTGCAGATGTGTAGCGGTTATTACTCCTACAACGAACCCCATCGTCCCGATTTTCCCGACGAAGAATTGTTTGGTGGCGAGATCGTGCACCCCCAGACCTGGCCCGACCATCTCCAGACCGAGGAACAACTCAGCGGCAAGAAGATCGTGGTCATCGGTTCAGGTGCCACGGCGATCACGTTGATCCCTGCGCTCGCCGAAAAGGGCGCCAACGTCACGATGCTTCAGCGCACACCGTCGTGGATCTTCCCAGCTCCGAACAAGAACCCGATCGTGACCGGGCTGCGCAAGGTGTTGCCCGAGCGCGCTTCCTATGCCGTGATCCGCAAGATGAACTCGTTCCGCACCGAGCTGATCTACAAGCAGTCGCGCAAGAATCCCGAGAAGGTGAAGGAGGCCCTCAACAAGGCAGTCAAGAAGGCGCTCGACGACAAGCTCGCCATAGACCCCCACTTCACTCCTCCGTATAACCCGTGGGATCAACGACTGTGCCTCGCACCCGATGGCGACATCTTTACGGCGATCAAAGAGGGCCACGCCAACGTGGTCACCGACCACATCGAGACCTTCGATGAGACCGGCATCGTGTTGAAGAGCGGTGAACGTGTGGACGCCGATGTGATCGTGACCGCCACCGGTTTGAAGATGCTGGCACTGGGCGGCGTGACGCCGGTGGTCGATGGCACCTCGATCGACCTGGCCGAGTGCTTCACCTACAAGGGCTTCATGTACTCGGGAATTCCGAATCTCGGCACGACCTTCGG
>JBLFZD010000358.1:0-3807 GCA_047610085.1 Ilumatobacter sp.
CACTTGAACGTGCACACGTTCGTGTAGTTGATGTTGCGGTTGGCGACCCACGTGAGCGTGTCGCCGACGATCTCCTTGCGACGGCGGTCAGCCAGTTCCATCACCGCGACTGCTTCGGGCCCTCGGGCCGTGAAGAGCGTGGCGATCTCGTCGAGGCCGGGCTCTTGGCCCATCTCGATGCCGTCGAGCACGTCGGCAACAGCTCCGGTCGGGCAGACCGTCCGTTCACGGTCGGGGTCGTCAGACAAGATGACCGGCGGCGGATGGTCGGCACCCGAGTACCAGGCGGTCGAGCGGTGACCGACCAGCACGAACTCGGCACCGTCAGCAACGGTGTCAGCTGCGGTGGTCTTCTCTGGCCAAAACTGGCCAGGGTCATCGCGGCCCAGCCACTCGGAGTCGGCTCGGTCCATCACCGGGAAACTCATGCCCTCGTCGAGCCAACGCACACGATCACGAACGAACTCTGGGTACACGGTGAGCCGTGGGGCCAACACGTGACCCTTTGCCTCGGTGACCTCACGGAGGCGTTCCAGGTCCGGCCACGGCCGCTCGGGGTTGACGTGGTCGGCGGTGACCGGCGAGACACCGCCCCAGTCATCAATGCCTGCGTCGACCAGTGCACCAAAATCGTCGGAGAGATTCGGCGGCGCCTGCAAGTGCACGTCGGCAGGCAAGATCAGTCGCGCTGCTGCCAGCGTCCACAAGTAATCGTCGCTCGGGCACGCCACGACGCCCTTCATTGCGGTGCGCAGCTTCGGCAGAAAGTTTTGGACGATCACTTCTTGCACGTGGCCATGGCGGCGATGGCTTTCGGCAATCGCTTCGAGTCCGGCGAGCTGATCCGCACGCGTGTCACCGATGCCGATCAGAATGCCGGTGGTAAACGGGATCTGCAGTTCACCTGCGGCCTCGAGGGTGGCAAGGCGCCGCTCAGGAACCTTGTCAGGAGCGTTGCGGTGAGCTTCCAGGTCGGGGTTGATCGACTCGATCATCATCCCCTGGCTCGGGCTGAACGGTCGCAACTGCTCGAGTTCGGCCTTAGTGAGTGCTCCACAGTTGGCGTGCGGAAGGAGGCCCGTTTCAGCAATGACGAGCTTGGCCATCTCAGCGACGTAGTGCACCGTTGAGTCATAGCCCCGCTCACGAAGCCAGTCACGGGCCACCTCGTAGCGATCTTCCGGCCGCTCCCCGAGCGTAAACAACGCTTCGTGGCAGCCTTGTCGAGCACCTTGCTTGGCGATCTTCAGGACGTCTTCAGGGTCGAGATACAGCTTCTCGACGCGGGCCGGCGGCTGTGCAAAAGTGCAATAGCCGCACGTGTCGTTGCAGAGGAAGGTGAGCGGGATGAAGACCTTCGGGCTGTAGGTAATGCGGTTCCCGAACGACTCATCGCGGCGGGCTGATGCGAGTGCCAACAAATCGGGCAGCGATTCGTTCAACAGTGGATGGTTCATGTGGTCCCCCGGGGATCTCAGTGGATAACGGTGTTGCCGGGTCGGCTCGCAATGGCCGACTGGGTAAATGTTTCGTCGCAGTGCCAGCAGACGAATGCCTGGTCGAGCGGTTCGCCGCATGCTTCGTGGACGAGCACGGTGGGCGGCTCGTCGTGATTGATCCACTCGTCCCCCCAGCGCATCAGTGCAACCAGGGTCGGCGACAAGGCAGCGCCCATCGGCGTCAGCCGGTACTCGTAACGCGGCGGGCGTTCGCAGTACAGCCGACGTTCGAGTACTCCGGCCACGACCAGCCTTTTCAGGCGTTCAGTAAGCACAGGACGAGCGATGTCGAGATCGCGGCGGAAATCATCGAACCGTCTGACTCCCCGAAACGCATCGCGCATGATCAAAATGGTCCAACGGTCACCGAGTATGTCGAGGCCCGCCTGAATCGAGCACGCTCGGTCAGCAGCGTTCTCGACATTTCCCATGAAACCACCATAGGTGAGTTCGGAATCAGAACCAAGTCGGTCCGTTTTTCGAACCTACTCCGGACTCATCGGGCAGGAGCGGCACACCGAATCCGACGTCGAAACCAATGCGGTCAGCGCGGGTCAGCGCCGCCCCGCCGAACTTGTTGCGAATGGCGTCGATGGCGGTGTCGAGTTCGCCTGCCTGCACTCACTAGAACGGCAACGCCATTTGCACTGTCGACTCGTTCTCCAGATTGCCAACCGAGGCACCGAGCAATGTGAAGCCCCGCTCGTCGATCATCGGCCGGGCCGCAGTCAGCGGCGAGTGTGACCGGGTTGCGCTGGCGAAGTCGTCGAACCGCAAGCGCAGTGGGATGGTTCGACCGACACGATCCGCTGAGCGCATTCGGCGGGTGATGCGGTCGCTGATGCCGCGCAGAATCACTTCGAGTTCGGCGATCCCGCAATGGGCAGAATCCGGGTCATCTACGCTGTGCGATGTGTGCTGGCAATGCGACGGCGACTTTCCGAAATCAACGCTCAGCCGGAGGGCACTCATCGCCGGTGGCCTCGCCACCGGAACCGCTGGAGTGCTCGGCATTGCGACACAGGCGAGCGGAGCGCTGCTGTCTGCTGCGGTCACGGTTGCACCGGGCTTGAACATTCTGCCCCGAGATGCCTGGGGTGCCGATCTGGCGCCGAAGGGCCCGATGGGCGCAGAAGACGTTCGTTTCCTGCTCGCCCATCACACGTCCTCCCCGAACAACTACCGCGGGACTCAACGCGACCTCATTCGTGTCGCCTACGCATTCCATACCGGGCCGGCGAAGCGCTGAAACGACGTTGCCTACAACTTCTTCATTGGCCAAGACGGCACCGTGTGGGAAGGCCGCGCCGGGTCACTCGATGGCCCGGTCGAGGCGTCAGCTTCCGGTGGCAGCCAAGGCTTCGCTCAGCTGGTGTGCCTGCTCGGTGACTTTACTGACTTCACTCCGCCCGCTGCGATGCAAGACAGCCTCGTCCGCCTCCTTGCGCACCTCGCACACCGCTACGACCTCAGTACGTGGAAGGACGCTCAGGCACAGTTCATCTCGCGCGGCTCTGACAGGTGGAAAGCCGGCAGTTTCATCGAGACCCCGACGATCTCCGGCCACCGCGACATGACCTACACGGCCTGCCCCGGCAAAGCCGCATACCGCCTCCTGCCAGAGTGGCGATGGCGCGTGCACCCACTCGTTCAGGCAACACGCAAACGGCCAGGCATACATCGCGCCGAACGGCTCAGCCCCGAAGCTCCTGATGAGCGGCCGCAACCCAGGCGGCTGCCTCTTCCCCGCCCCACCGTCTCGACAAGGAACCAAATTCCGGTTAGTGAATGGTTGGAGTCAACTGATCTTGCGAATCACTTCATTCTGAGTGTCGGCTACGTAGACATTGCCAGACCCATCAACCGCCACCCCTTCCGGTCTGGCGAAGCTGGCTGCAGTGCCATTGCCGTCGACATAACCGTTGCTGCCGCCGGCGAGGGTGGAGACGTCGCCACCCGGTCGGTCGCAGCAGACGCTCATCAACCCCTCGAGGTCGTCGAAAGATGTCGCGAGCTTTCCGGCGAGGCCACCAGCGACGCAGGCGCTGCCCTCGACGGCCCCATTCGGCCCGGCAACTCCAGGGTCGCCGGCAGCCCCAGGAATTCCGTTGGTTCCGTTGGTTCCGTTGGTTCCGGGGGCGCCTGCGATGCGCGAAGATTCGAGCGCACTCACGCGGTTGGCGAGATCAATCAAGCCAGAACTGGTGGTGTAGCCAACAACATCAACAATCACATGCATCACAGCACCCGCAGTTGGGGTCCCGTAGTACAGGTCAATGTGACCGGCGTTCACGCCAGTGGCCGGGAG
>JBLFZD010000359.1:0-3786 GCA_047610085.1 Ilumatobacter sp.
GGCTCGGTCAGCGACGTCGTCAGGAACGGAAACGCCGAAGCTGGATCAAGCCGCTTCGCGGTGGCCGGTCCTGGTGCGTCGACGCCGCGTTGGGTGGAGGTCGCCGGGGTCAGCAACGAGGTCGTCGCCGCGATTGCGAAGGCAAACCGTTCCTTTCCAGCCGGAATCGACGTGTGGTTCCTCGATGACGTGGGCAACGTCGTCGGTGTTCCGCGCAGCTCGCAGATCCTGCTGGACCCGGCGTCCGGTCATCAGCACGACGTCATGCACAACGAGGCCATGCTCAGCGATGGCCTGCTCAGAGATGGAGGCAACTGATGGGATACGCAGCCGCCCGAGGTGGCCTCGACGCCATTGCTGCTGCCGAGGAGCTGGTCCGAGATGCACGCGACCTTGCCGACAGCCCGTGGCTCGAACTCGACCAGCTCATCGACCGCCAGCGCCTCGCTGTCGATCGTGTGATGGGAGAAGGCGGACTCTGGGACCCCCGACTCGCAGCTCGCGCATTGCAGCAAGCCGAAGGCGACACCATCGAAGCGTCACACCTGTTGCGTTCGTATCGGGCCACGATGCCGCGCTTCGCGTACTCGCACGCAGTCGACATGGACGATGCGAAATTGCTGCGTCGCATCGTGCCTGCGTTCCGCAACCCGCCGGGCCCGCAGCTGCTCGGGCGCACCACCGACTACACCGGCCGCTTGCTCGACCGCACCGATGACGATGTCGCTCGCGAACGCGCCGAGAAGCGGTTGATGGAGTCGACGATCGGCGACCGGCACGCGGCTGCATCGACCTCGTCCGATGTTGGCACAACAGCCATCCCGAGAGCGACAAGCGACGCCCTTGGGGACCGTCGGCATCGACGACTGCTCGACGTGCTCCGCGACATGGATCTGATGGTCGATCGGCGTCGAATCGACGATCCGGAACCGGTCGACATCACCCGGGCGGCCACGCGGCCCCCTGCGCCTCGATCCGCCGTGCTCGCCACGATGGCTCGCGCTGAAACCGGTGCGCTGGTGAACCTCTGGTATCGAAACATCCTCGGCCCTGACGGGTACATCCACGAGGTCACCCTCGGAGAGGTCCGCCACGCAGAACTGCCGGTGACCGTCACCCACCCGCACACCGGTGGAGCCGTCGACATCGGCGTGGTCCGGGTGACCGAGGTCGAAGCGATCGAAGACCTCGACGGTGCCGACGAGGACCGCAGCCGATTCGACGCTGGCTACGGGTTGTGCTTCGGGCACAACGAGAAGAAGGCCATCGCCATGGCGAACCTCGACATCGCCTGCCACCGCGATGGGGGCGGCACCGCTGGAACATCCGAACTCGAACAGTCGATCCTGATGACCACCGACGGCCTCGACGCTTCGGGGTTTCTCGAGCACCTCAAGCTGCCGCACTACGTGACCTTCCGGTCGATGATCGATCGGAAGATGGCAATGCGTGCCGTCAGCGAGACCGACCCCACCGCAGCTGCCAACCGTGTCTCCGACATTCCGGTGCCGGTTGACCCCCGAGAAGGAGACTGCGCATGAGCGCGACCGTGTCCGAAACCATGTCCGAAACGATTGGCCGGTGGCCAACGACCGACTCGGTGCGTCTCGATGCGCTGGTCGAGCCGCCCGGTGAGGTGGGGATTCTCGACGAGCACGCCAAGCGTGAGTTGCGCCGCGCAATCCTCACCGCCGTCTGTGTTCCGGGCTATCAGGTGCCATTCGGTTCTCGCGAAATGCCCGTTGCCAGAGGATGGGGATCGGGCGGACTCCAGATCACGCTCGCCATCGTGGGCGTCGATGACGTCGTCAAGGTGATCGACCAGGGGGATGACGAGGGGGTCAACGCAGTGAACCTCCGTCGCCTCGTCACGGACACCACCGGCGCGATCGAGACGACCGAAGTCGACGAAGCCACGGTGATCCAGACCCGCCACCGGATCCCGGAAGATGAACTGGGCGAACACCAGACACTCGTTCTTCAGGTCCCCGTGCCCGAGCCGTTGCGTGGTGTCGAGCGCAACATCGCCGAGCTCGGGCGGATGCACGCCGAAGCCGACTACTCGAGAATGTGGGTCAGCTTGTACGAGGACAAGGTCCGCAACGGCGTGATCACCAAGAGCACGGGCTACCCGTGCCTCGTCGGCGGCCGGTACGTGATCGCCACGACCCCGATCCCGCGATGGGATGTGCCTCGCCTGCATCACGCACCGTTTCTGTCGCTGTTCGGTGCGGGTCGCGAACGCAAGATCTATGCGATTCCACCCGACACCGACGTGGAGCCGCTGACGTTCGACGACGTCCCGTTCGAAGTGGAACGAACACCTGGAGCGAGCTGCTCGCTCTGCGCCGCGACCGAGGCGTACCTCATCGAGATTCCGCCGTCGGCCGTCGGCGTCGATGATGGTCGGTGGATCTGCAGCGACACGGCATGGTGTCGTCGTCGCCGAGTCACGGAGCTGGAGTCATGACCCTCGCCGGAAGCTTCTCCACGGAGGCTCGCCCGACCGTGCTGCGAGTCGACCGGTTAGGAAAGATCTTCGGCAACCAGAATCCGGCAGCCGTTGCTCAGACAGGCCCAGACGTTGGCTCCGAGAAGAGCCCCGATGGCAGCTCGGTGGTCGCTGCCTGGGACGTGAGCTTCGACGTTGCTGCCGGTGAAGCGTTCGGTGTGATCGGTGAATCGGGATCCGGCAAGTCCACTGTGATGCGGGCGATTGCGGGGGACCACTCGGCGAGCGCCGGGTCGGTCTGGATGCGCCGGCGAGATGGCTCGACGTCTGACCTGCTGACCATGACCCAGTCGGAACGGCGTGCGCTGCGTGTCGACGAACTCGCCGTGGTCTATCAGGACGCGGCCGAAGGGCTCAACCTCAACGTGACCGCGGGTGGCAACATCGCCGACCGACTGACCGCGGCGGGTGGGCGACACTTCGGCCAGATCCGTGAACGTGCTGCAGAACTGCTGGAACGAACCGAGGTGCCACTCGACCGCATGGACGACCTCGTCCGAACGTTCTCCGGTGGCATGCGCCAACGGGTACAGCTCGCACGGGCGCTCGCAAACCGGCCGCCGATCGTGCTGTTCGACGAACCGACGACCGGGCTGGACGCGTCGGTTGCGGCCGGTGTGCTCGACCTGATCCGCAGCCTGCTCGAAGAATTGGGCATCGCGGCGGTGGTCGTGTCGCACGACTTCGCAGTCATCGAGATGCTCACCACTCGCTGCATGGTGATGCAGCACGGTCGTGTCGTCGAACAAGGGCTGACCGACCAGCTCTTCGAAGACCCGCAGGCTCCGTACACCCAACGACTCGTCGCGGCGGCCCGAGCATGACCGAACCAGTCACCAGCGTTGCTCGCCACGATCTGGGTGGTGACGACCAGCCGGAGTCCGTCGTGCTGTCGGTCCGCGGGCTACGCAAACACTTCGTGCTCCACAACGTCGATGGTCGACAGGTGGACGGTCTCGACGGCATCGACCTCGATGTCAGCGCAGGCGAGCACGTTGCGTTGGCGGGCTCGAGCGGCGCGGGCAAGTCGACGCTGCTCAAGTGCATCTACCGGACGTATCTCCCGTCGGCCGGTACTGCAACGTTGCGCTCAGCGGCGGGCCCCGTCGAACTGACAGCACTCGCCGACGCTGAACTGGCCGCGATTCGCGGTCGGCAATTCGGCTACGTCTCGCAGTTTCTTCGCGCCGAGCCGCGCCGCGGGGCACTCGACATCGTCGCTCGAGCCGGGATCGCCCGCGGGATGGATCGGGCCACGGCTACCGACGCAGCGG
>JBLFZD010000360.1:0-3757 GCA_047610085.1 Ilumatobacter sp.
GTTTGAAGATGCTGGCACTGGGCGGCGTGACGCCGGTGGTCGATGGCACCTCGATCGACCTGGCCGAGTGCTTCACCTACAAGGGCTTCATGTACTCGGGAATTCCGAATCTCGGCACGACCTTCGGCTACATCAACGCATCGTGGACGCTGCGCGCCGACCTCATTGCGCGCTACGTCTGCCGCCTTGTCACGAAAATGGACGAGCATCGGGCCACGCGAGCGATGCCTGTGGTCGACGACCCCGACATGCCCCAGCGTCCGTATGTCGACGACTTTTCCGCTGGCTACATGCAGCGCACCATACATACCTACCCGAAGCAGTCGGATCGTGACCCCTGGACCGCTTCGCAGAGCTACTCACACGACAGGAAGGTGCTACTCGGCGCCGGTGTCGATGTCGATGATGGTGTGATGGAGTTCAGTTCGCCGGTTCGCGAATCCGCCAACACCTGAGCGGCCGCGGCTCCCAAGCGACACCGCCGTCAGCGCTCATAGAAAATTTGTGGTGCGCGAGTCAGCCCACACGCTGGATCAATCGCAGAGCCGACCATCCCAGAAACCCGTCTTGATGACGTGACCGGGGGCATCCCCAAATCGCCGGATTGGCGGCACGTCACAGACCCGGCAAACGTTTCCACATAGGGCACTAGTAGCCGCGGGTGCGATCAACAATCGCAGCGGTGGGCAGCGTTCCGTCGGCAAGAAATTGGCGAACGTTGGCCGCAGCGATCACCGCTGCGGTGTCGGTGCTGGTCGGCCCAGAAATATGGGGCAGCACCGTGACTCGCGGGTGATTCCAATAGGGATGTTCGTCGGGCAGCGGCTCGATCGTGAACACGTCGAGTACGGCGTGTTCGAGGTGCATGTCGAGCGCTCCGAGGAGGTCATCGTCGACCACGGTCTGACCACGGCCGAAGTTGATCAGCGAGGCACCGGCCGGCATCCGGGCAAAGGCCTCGGCGTCGAGCAACCCGGCGGTGGCGTCGGTGTGGGGCAACAGATTGATCACGATGTCACAACGTTCGAGTAGTTGTCCGATGCCGGCATCTCCGTCGAGGCACATGACACCATCGATCGCCTTGGGCGAACGGGACCATCCAGCCACATCGAACCGTTGGTCA
The DNA here is from genome assembly GCA_047610085.1 of Ilumatobacter sp. Taxonomy (GTDB): domain Bacteria; phylum Actinomycetota; class Acidimicrobiia; order Acidimicrobiales; family Ilumatobacteraceae; genus Ilumatobacter_A. The sequence goes on from JBLFZD010000360.1 coordinate 1,124, forward strand.
CGCAGCGTCGTTGCCGCCAGGGCGCCGAGCGCACCGAGGCCAAGAACCCCGATTCGCCTGCTGTCTGCGCTCACCGGAACATGTTCAACCCATTGATGGGCGCGCTGCTGATGGGCGTAGCGCGGCATGTCGCGGTGGAGGTAAAGCGTCCAGGCGAGCACTGCCTCAGCCATGGTCCATCCGAGCTGTGGATCGATCATGCGTGCGATATGCACACCGCTGGGCACGGCCGGAATAATCGCTTCGACGCCAGCCCAGGTGCTCTGCACAAGTTCGAGGTTCGCCATGGTGAGGAGTTGGTCGGCGCCGGGACCGTCGACGATTGCCACGCGAGCTGTAGCGAGGTCGGCTGGTGACACGTCGGCATGGACGACGATGTCGAGTTCTGGCAACGCATCACGGAGGCGATCGACCAACGCGTCATGCGGGCCGAGCTCGACTTGGCGCACAAATGGGACCACGGGCTTCACGGCACAGAGCCTCGCTCGAACACCGACCGCGCGCAACCACGGCGAACCGAACACCTGAGCGCGACTAGGTTCGCGGCATGATCGGCGTTGAGACCTGTAACCGTTGCGGATTCGATCGGAATCAGTGGAACGAGCAGGACGCCACGCGCACGTTGGCTCAAGCGGCGAAACTGCTCACAGGTTGGAGCGTTGAAGCTCGACCCGAACTCGACGCAAAGCTGCAAGCACGCCAGGTCGACGACCTCAAGGCCATCGAGGCATCACCCGACCTTTACGACCAAGTCCACCATCTGTGGCATGGGCTCGTCTCAATCGCGGACCTCCGGCGAGCCGCCGCCGACGCCGTGATGCCGCAGCGCGGGTCGGTGACCCAGATCAGCAGCTCGGACGGTGGCGTCCCCAAGACGGCGATCAATTCAGCAGACATCGGAATCCGCGGAGTCGCCGGTGATGTCCAAGGCAGCCGAGGGCATCACGGCCGGCCATGGCAGGCACTGTGCTTGTGGAGCCAGGAAGTCGTTGACGGGTTTGCCGCCGACGGTCATCCGATTCAGGCAGGCTCGTGCGGTGAGAACCTAACGATCAGCGGGATTGACTGGAGTTCGCTTCGCGGTGGCACAGTGATCAGTATCGGCGATCCGTCAGGCGGAGGCGTTCGGATTCAGCTGAGTTCGCCATCGGTGCCGTGCAGCCAGAACTCGGCCTTTTTTACCGACGGCGAATTCAAGTTGATGGATCACGACCGCCACCCAGGCACGAGCCGCTGGTACGCCTCGGTGCTGTCGACCGGGTCGATCAACACCGGCGACGCCGTGGTTGTCAGTCCGAGCTGACCCAGCCGTACGCGCGTTCCACGCGGGCCACGCGCAACTCGTATCCCGCATACCAACGGGCACGGCCAATCTCGCGGGTGTCGCCATGTTCGGCGTGGGCTTTCCACGCGCTGATTGCAGCTTCCGACTCCCAGTACGACACGGTGATTCCCAGGCCAACCTCGCCCCGGTCGCTGGCCGACTCGACACCCAGGAAGCCAGGCTGTTGGAACGCCAGCTCGATCATTCGAGCGGCTGCTTGGCCATACCCTGCGGTGTCGTCGGTGGCCGTGCTCGTGAAGATCACCGCGTAGTACGGCGGTTCGGGGGTGACGGCAAACCCGGTCATCGTGTCACTGTTGCATGGATAATCATCACGGTCGACACGAGTTTGCGTGTTACGTGCGGAGGTAGGCGAGCCAGTCGTCAACGAGTGCGTCCACTTCAGGGACCTCGAGGGGCCGCTGCACCACCAACGCAGCGAAGAACACCGGACCGATCAGTCGACCTGCGGCACGAACCGGGTCAAGCCCTGCAGGCAGTTGGCCGTTCTGGACGGCGTGATCAAGAACCACACTCATGTCGGCCATGGCGGCAGCCACGAGCGCGTCACGGGCTTTACTCGTTTCGTCGTCCCATTGCGCCTGCGCCAGCAGAGAGCCAAACACTTTGTTGAGCTCGCGGTTTCTGAACGCGTCGCCGGTTTCATGCGCCCTCTTTGCAATATCGGTGCGAACGTCGCCGGTGAGCTCAACCGTCTTGTGAGGTTCAACTTGCGTGAGGATCTCCAACAACAGGTCGCCACGGGTTGGCCAGTATTTGTAGAGCGTCGTTCTGCTCACACGGGACGCTGAGGCAACGGCCGCGTGCGTGACGCTGTCGGGGCCCTCCTCGAACAAGATCGACACACCCGCATCGAGGACGGCCGTCCGCGTGCGCTCGACACGGGGGTCGGTCTGTTCGGGAGTGTCGATCGGCATCATCCAGAGTTTCGAGGGTCTTCTGTGCCACGTGACACATAGAAGGGATATTGGATTCTACCTTGAAAACTGTGCATTATGTTCACTTATGAACAGCATGTCCACTATGGAACGGGTTGAACCCGGGTTACCCACTCCCCCCAGCGGAGGGACCGGCGGTCCCAAGGGTCCATCGATTTGGGCTCGCCTCGGCGGCTTTGCTTACGACAAGCGTCGCCGCGTGCTCGCCGCGTGGATTGTTGTCCTCATCGCCGTATTCGGTGCCGTAGCCAGCATCGGCGCATCGTCGGAGTCTTCGTTCGAGAGCCCCGACTCAGAGTCAGCTCGGGGCTTCGAGATTCTGCAAGCCAACTTCGGGAGCGCGGGAAGTTT
>JBLFZD010000361.1:0-3754 GCA_047610085.1 Ilumatobacter sp.
CGTCACTTCCAGCACGGGGCATCACGCCCATCCGGGCCGGGTACTCGTCGCTCCAACGGATCGGCATGCCACCGGACATGGCGAGCTCCATGTCGAAGATCGCCGGTAGGTCGAAGAAGACCGAATGATCTCGAGACACGGTGAAGTCGTGCATCATCGTCGGCCCGCCGACCGTGATTTCGGTGGACTGCAGCAACTCGCCGCTTGCGCTGACTCGGTGGTACGTGAGGTACGGCGGCAAAGAGCTGTAGCCAAAGAACAGCATCTCGCCGGTCTCTGGGCAAATCTTTGGGTGCGCCGTCATCGCCGTGGTCAACTTGCCGTCGAAGGTGTGCTTCCCAACCGTGTCGAGGTTGCCGTCAATCTCGTAAGGGAACGAACCTTCTTCGAGGGTGAGGATCTTCCCGGCGTGGCTGATCACGTGCGTGTTGGCGACGCCGACTTCGAAGTTGAACTGGAAGGTCTCAGGGTCGAGATAAAGGTCCATGCGCTCAACACCCGGGTTGGCGAACATCGGGGTCCGCACATAACGGTTGCGATACCAGTTCGCTTTGCCGTCGGCCAGCTCGATGCCGTGAATCATGCCGTCACCGAGGAACCAGTGCTCTGACTCTCCGGTCTGGGGGTTGGCACCGTTGCGAAGGTAACGACCCTTCAGATCCGCCGGGATGGACCCCCGCACTTCGAGGTCGGTCAGCGTGACTTCGTCGGTAACCGGTGCGCGATTCTCGCGCAGGTGCCAGGGAAGATTCTGGCTGGTGACGGGCGTGTCCAATGTGGTCATGTCGTGCTCCTGTTTGTGTCGAGTGTCACCACCATAGCCGGTCCACTGAACAGCGTTCAGTCAGACGACTACTGGTCCGGATTTCAGGCGCCCGCCCGAAGCAACAGCCCAAACCACCACGTGGAAGACTGCTCGAATGCCGTCGGTGGGAGTAGTGCTCGGTGCGGGTGGCGTCATCGGAGCGGCGTATCACGCCGGCGTGCTCACCGCACTCGCCGAGGCGGGGTTCGACGCACGCGACGCCGAACTCATCGTCGGAACGTCGGCTGGTTCGGCTGTAGGTGCCACCTTACGAGCGGGGTTCCCACCGCTCGATCTCACGCCACGCAGCCTCGGCGAGCCGGTCTCGGACGAAGCTGCCGCAATCGTCGGACGCACGGACGGGCCACTCAGCCTCGACCTACGACCTCGGCCGTTCTCGCTCTCCCCGCTTCCCGCTTCACCCAAACTGCTCTTGCGGTTGCCGCGCCACCCGGCCAAGGCACTCGCCGGCCTCCTCCCGACCGGCACTATCGCAACGAATGTCATCGGCGAACGGATCTCGATGATGTACGGCGACCGATCGTGGCCCGAGCGGCCACTCTGGATCTGTGCGGTCGACCTCGAGGACGGTGATCGGGTGGTGTTCGGTCGCGATGCACCAGAGGCCAACGTCGGCGTAGCAGTTCAGGCGTCGTCATCGATCCCTGGGCTCTTCCGCCCGGTCGAGCATGGCGGCAGGCGCTACGTCGATGGCGGGGTCCACTCCCCGACCAACGCCGACCTGTTGGCCGACCAGGGATTTGACATCGTGGTGGTCGTGTCGCCAATGTCGGCGACCCGGCTCGCACACGGCACGCTGTTACCCAACGCTCGGCTGCTGCACTCTCGCCGACTTGCCAACGAGGTCGACCGTCTCCGCCAATCCGGTACCGAGGTACTCACCTTCCAACCCACATCCGACGTGGTCGCGACGATGGGGCGCAATGCAATGGCTTCGGCCCGCCGAGCCCCAACGACACGGGTTGCACTCGCCTCCGCCCGCAAGCGGCTGAACGATCCGCAGGTCAGCAAACGTCTCGAACTCCTCCGCGCAGCTTCAGCGGCGTAACGGTCCGACCAAGCTCACATGAACCGCCGGATCATCGCCCTCACCGCCTTGGCGACGGTCATCGTCGTATTCTTTGCGTTCGGTGGATACACCTGGGTCACCGGCGGTGGCAACGTGGAACGATTACTCACAGAGACCGGAGTAATTGGACCACTGGTGTTTGTTCTGATCATGTGGTGCACCCAGCCTTTCGGGGTCCCTGGTTTCATCTACATGGCACCCGCCGGCATCGTGTGGCCGTACCCGCTCGCGATCGTGCTCGCATGGATCGGCAACATGGGCGCCAGTTACATCGCGTTCTCATTCGCCCGCTGGTCGGCGAGGGACTGGGTCGCGGTTCGCATCCCAACGCGAATGCGCCGATACGACGATCGTCTCGAGTCGGGTGGGGTCTGGACGGTCGTGCTGCTGCGACTTCTCTTCGGTCAACTCCCACCCGCCGATTGGTTGCTCGGCGTGACCAAGGTCAGCACCCGCAACTTTTTGATAGGAACGGGCATCGGGATCATTCCCGGCGTCGTGTTCGTCGTGGTCGCCGGGGGCGGGCTCATCGATTTCCTCGGCGACATGTCGACCTCGACGCGACGAATCCTCGTTGCGGTGCTCGTTGCCCTCGCGATCGGTCGACGGCTGTGGAAGCTTCGCTGCCGCCGCCAAGCGAAAAGCCCGGAACTGCTCCCCCATGATTTCGAAAAGTCATCGGACTTGTTGTAATTATGTAATCATTACAATAGCTTCGAGGTATGACCACAACTGATTCCTCCATCGACGCCTGGTTGACCGGGCGCTTGCCAGCCGAGTGGGCCAGCCCACAACCCGCCAACATTGTGATCGACCGCGACGAAATCACCATCACGCTCACGATTGTTCAGCCCGAACTCGCCGACGGCGCATCCGACATCGACCAAGCCGAGGCGGCCGACGGGCGGGTTGCTGGTTTCCGTGACGAGACTCGAGACAAGCGGGTCTCGATCGCTCGCGAGGCGGAACATCGATTCGAACGCAAGGTCTCGTGGGCCGTCCGGGTCGGCGAGCGGACCGAACTGTTCACCCACGTCGCTGCTCCGGTCATGACCCGACTCCGTCAACCCGAACGGATCGTGCTTGACACCCTCGTCGCTGCCGGCGTCGCCCGCTCACGCTCTGATGCACTCGGCTGGTGCGTGCGCCTCGTCGGCAAGAACACCGACGAGTGGCTCGTCGAGTTGCGTACAGCGGTGTCGACGGTCGAAGAAGTGCGGGCTCAGGGCCCCGACGCCTAAGGCTCAGCACTGATCTCTCTCGAGCCCGCAGGTGAGGCCCGAGATCGACGAACTGGAGAGATCCCCACTCCCGAGCTGTAGGTCCCGTTCGTCGTAGCATCTGGGTATGTCACCAATGGGCTTTGGACATGCTGGCAGCCCATGAAATTTGGCTCTGGACTCGTCTTCGACCTCGAATCAACCGAGGGGAGCGTTGATTCAGGTGTTCGCGTTGGTCGGCTACTGCTCGGCACGGGAGCGATGGTTGCAATGATCATCGTCATAGCGATGCAGCTCCTATCCGGGCCGACGCTCTAGGAGGGTGGCCAAGCGGCGCTAGCCCGGCCCGTCGTGCTCGAACGTCCCGCGGTTGACCGATGGGAGTCCCTCATCCCCGTCGGCGATGAGCTGCTCGCCGGGTTTTCCCCGCCGATGGTTCGAACCGGTGACCGAGTCTGCATTGGGTTTGCTCGGGTTGACTTCGGTCCCGAAGACTTGTCGTCGAGCCTCGCTCGATATGAACGACAACACGCGGACAAGATGAAGCTCAACGAAATCCGGTCGCTGGCCTCGGTGAAAAGTGGATTCAACACGTGGCATTTCATCGAGGCGTCCAACCACATCGATTCGATCACGGTG
>JBLFZD010000362.1:0-3753 GCA_047610085.1 Ilumatobacter sp.
AGTTCGGTGCGCAAGTCGACGCCGTAGATCGAGTCGAATTTGCCGTGACCTTGAATCATCGCACGGCTGCGTTCGAAGTCGAAGGGGCCGGGGAACGCGATCGCAAGGCCGGCAGGCGGCTGTCCGGTGAGTTGCTTGGCGCACGACAGGGCAGAGGCAACTGCCGAGCGCAGCTGGTGCAGCACGATGTCGCGGTCGCCTTGGGCGAAGGAGGGCACGGGCGGATGGATGGCAACGTCAGTACCGCGAACTGCTCCGACTTTGATCGAGGTTCCACCCACATCGAGGACGGCGTAGCAGGGGAGCGCCGTTGGGTTCATCCACTGGGCTCGGTGTCATTTGGCGGGCGAACTCGGATCGCAAAGGGGAACGCCACGAGCACGGCGATTGCGGCGGCGGCCAAAGCGGCGCGGCTCCCACTGAGGTAGGCGCCCAAGACGGTCTCGACGTCGGCGGTTTTGAGCGCGGCGTCGACAGAGTCTGACGACACCCCGGGCGCAAGTCCATTTTCGAAGACAACACGTTGAATACCGCCGAGGATTGCAACGCCGAGCGACGCACCGAGTTCGATCGCTGTCTCATTGGCTCCTGCGACCACCCCAGCGAGGTCGGATTCGGTGTTACCGACCACCCGCTCGACAGATGGCGGGATGGTGAGTCCGTTGCCGATCCCCGCCACAACTCCCGCCACGACGAAGACGAGTCGGTCGCCGACGGGCGTGAGCGCCATCGCCGAGTAGCCGCACGCCATCACCACCAAACCGGTTGCGATCACCGGGCCGCTTCCGTAGGTCAAACACCAACCAGGCGTCTTGAAAGAGGTTGCGAGTTCGGCGACGCCGATCGGCACGAGAAGCAGCCCGGTTGCCAACGCGCTCTCTCGCCAACCGATCTGGAGCATCAAGGCGGCCACGAAGATCACACCCGCGAACCCAACAGCAGCACAGAGCAGCGTGATCAAACCAGAGCAACGGACCGGGCTGTCGAAGATCGAGAGCGGAAGCATCGGGGCCGGACTGCGTCTTTCGTGGCGAATGAACAAGACAACCAGGACGATTCCGGTAACGGCGGGTCCGATCACAATGAGGCTGGTCGGGTGGCTCGGGGCCTCGATCACCGCAAGGAGAATCAACCCGATGGCACTCGTCGAGAGCACGGCTCCAATCGGGTCGAGTGGGCCAGAGACGACGCCGGGGAGCTTGGGAACGATGATGATCGTGGCTGCGATGCCGATACCCGCCATGACGAGGTTCATCCAGAACACGGCATTCCATGAACCAACCGTGATCAGCCAACCGCCGATCGCCGGTCCGAACGCGCCGCCGGCTCCGGCGATTCCAGCCCACAGGGCAATCGCCCGTGGGCGTTCACGGTCCCCGAAAACGTCGGTCAGCGTTGAGAGCGTCGCGGGAAGCAGCATGGCGCCGCCGAGTCCGGTGATCGAGCGTGCCGCGATGATCGTGCCAACCGAATCTGCAAGACCACCCGCCAGGCCGCCGAGAGCAACGAGGGCAAAGCCAATGGTCAGTGCCGGGCGCCGCCCGATTCGGTCACCGATCGACCCGCCAGTGAGCAACAAGCCTCCGAAGACGACGGCGTACGAGTCGATGATCCACTGGAGGTCCGATGTCGTGGCTCCGAGGTCAGCCTGCAGTTCGGGGAGCGCGACGTTGAGTGATGTCAGCGATGAGACGAGGAGGAAGAGTCCGCTACAGCAGACGAAAAGCACGCGCCAACGATCGGGATGCCCTGCCTCGGGCCGGGCCGCGATATCGCGATGGTGCGTACTCACGAGCCGAATGTAGGAACGGCCGATAACGACTGCGTTTCGGCCAGGTGAAAGCTTATTTCTGACCGGGGAGCGTCCGCAGCGTTCGGCGAGTGTGTGGCGATGAACGTCGATGATCTCCTGCGAACCATGCCTAAGGCTGAACTGCATCTGCATCTTGAAGGGGCCGTCGACGCGTCGACGTTCGTTTCGCTCGCTGGGGTGCACGGCCTTGTTCTGCCGAGTCATGATGATCCACTCGAGTTGTACGAGTACGACACGCTGACCGACTTCTTGACGGTGTATTCACTGGTGTGTTCGGCTGTACGGACGCGGGATGACTTCGCTCGTGTCACCTATGAATGCCTGACCCGCTGCGCAGGCAGCGGAGCTCGCTACGTTGAGTTCTTCTTCAGCCCCGAGTCGCACCTCGAGTTTGTTGACTACCCCACGATGTTGGCCGGTGTCGTCCGGGGGATGGAGGAGGCAGCGACCGACGTTGGCGTCGAGAGTCGCGTGATTCCCGCCATCAACCGGGAACTCGGAGCGGCTCGTGCCGTTGAATTCGTCGAGATGGTGCAGGCCCACCGATACGAGCAGGTAATCGGTGTCGGGATGGACTTCAACGAGGTCGGCTTCCCGCCTGAGGATTATGTCGAAGCATTTGCTTTGGCGACGTCATACGGCCTTGGCCGGACATCGCACGCGGGTGAGGTCGGCCCAGCCGCCAACATCGGCAACGGAATCGAGCTGCTGTCATGCGATCGGGTTGATCATGGCTACAACGTCGTTGACGATCCAGAACTGATGGCCAAGTGTGCAGCGTCCCAGATCCCGTTCACCGTGTGCCCGACCACCACGACGTACACAACCGACTACCGAGATCTCACCGATCTGACGCATCCAATTCGACGGATGGCCGACGCTGGACTTGCCTTGACTATCAACTCCGACGACCCGGCGATGTTTGGTGTTGACCTCGCGCACGAATACTCAGTGCTGCATCACTCGATGGGGTTCACGCTCGCCGAGCTTCGTCGGTGCGCGCTCAACGGGATCGAAGCGGCGTGGATCGATGAGGGAACCAAGGCGACGTGGCGAGCCGAGTGGGCATCCGAAACCGACCGGTTGTTCGCCCAGGCGTCGATCGGCAGTTGACGAGTTCAGATCGAGCGGTCACGCAGCGCCAACGCATGGCGAGTGAACTCGGCAACGACGCGTTCCTCATCGATTCCGACCACTTCGCCTCCGTCGAGCACCGGTTTGCCGTTCACGATCGTGTGGGTCACGTCGTCGGCCCGGCTGCCATAAACCAGCGTCGCTTCGATGTCGTAGCCGGGTGCCACGTGCGCGCCGGACACATCGACGATCGCGATGTCTGCGGGAGTGCCGACCTCGACCGTGCCGAGTTCGGGCCGGTGCATTGCAACGGCTGACTCGCGTGTCGCCATGGTCAAGACCTGGCGCGTTGTGAGGAATGTCGGGTCGGCGGTGGCTTGCTTGTGGGTGATCGCCGCAAACTTCATCTCTTGGAAGGTGTCAAGCGAGTTGTGGCTGGCCGGGCCATCGGTGGCAAGACCGACGGTGACACCCGCGTTCCAGAGGCCTCGCAGGTCCATTGTTCCCGACACCAGCTTGGCGTTGCACACCGGGCAGTGGGCCACCTTCACGTCGTGTTCGGCGAACAAGGCAATGTCTGATGGAGTGAGCATCGAGCAGTGTGCTGCGGTGATGTCGGCACCCAGAAACCCGATGTCGTGGAGCCACTGAACGGTCGTGACCCCGTGGTGCTCGGCCATGTATGCCGCCTCGTTCGCGCCTTCGGCGATGTGGGTATGGATCGGCAGGCCGGTGTCGTCGGCCAGTTCACGCACCGCGCGCCACATCGCCTCGCTGCACGAATAGGGAGCATGGGGCGAGAGCGCAAGGCGGACTCGGTCGCCGTCAATGTCGGCTGCTCCGGCCGTGGCTGCCCCGAAGTCGTT
>JBLFZD010000363.1:0-3727 GCA_047610085.1 Ilumatobacter sp.
TGGTCGAACGAATCGAAGAGCCACGTCGCCACCATGACCGACGGCGATTTCGCACACAACGAACTGTCAGTCACGATGTCTGACGCCGGCGCCCTTCGTATCGAGCACGTCGCTGTTGACGGTTCGGTGACAGTGCTCAAGGAATCCATTCCGGTGCTTGCCGACGAGGTGATCGACTCCTCTGTGATGAGCGTCGCGGTCCTCCGCTCGTTCCTCAATGCACAGATCGCTGATGCCAAGGACCAGGGTGTGTTGTTCTCGCTACACCTGAAGGCGACGATGATGAAGGTGTCTGACCCGATCATCTTCGGCCATGCCGTGCGGGCGTACTTCTCTGACGTCTTCGCGAAGCACGGTGGGGCACTCGCCGAAGCTGGCGCCAACCCCAACAATGGTCTTGGTAACGTGATTTCGTCGTTGTCGAATCTCTCTGCCGACAAGCAAGCCGAGATCGAGGCTGACATCGCGGCAGCGATCGAGAACGGTCCAGACCTCGCCATGGTTGACTCGGACAACGGCATCACCAATCTCCACGTGCCGAGCGACGTGATCGTTGATGCTTCGATGCCCGCAATGATCCGTACGTCGGGCCAGATGTGGAACGCTGCAGGGGATCTGCAAGATGTCAAAGCCACCATCCCCGACAGCAGCTACGCCGGCATCTACCAGGTGGTTATCGACGACTGCATCGCAAACGGGGCGTATGACCCGACCACGATGGGTACCGTGCCGAACGTCGGCCTGATGGCGCAAAAGGCCGAAGAGTACGGAAGCCACGACAAGACCTTCGAAGCCCCGGCGGCCGGTTCCATCCGCGTCGTCGACGCTGCGTCGGGTGCCACCGTCATGGAGCAATTGGTCTCCGAGGGCGACATCTTCCGTGCCTGTCAGGTGAAAGACGAGCCGATTCGTGATTGGGTGCGCCTCGCCGTCAGCCGCGCCCGTGCCACCGGCTCCCCTGCCGTGTTCTGGCTCGATGCCAACCGCGCCCACGATGCGCAGCTGATCACCAAGGTCACCACATATCTCGCCGATCGTGACCTCGTGGGAAGCATCGAGGGCCTGACGATCGAGATCATGTCGCCGATTGACGCCACCAAGTACTCCGTCGACCGAATGCGGGCCGGAGAAGACACCATCTCGGTCACCGGCAACGTGCTGCGTGACTACAACACCGACCTCTTTCCGATTCTCGAACTCGGCACCAGCGCCAAGATGCTGTCGATCGTCCCGCTTCTCAACGGTGGCGGGCTCTTCGAGACTGGTGCAGGAGGTTCTGCCCCGAAGCACGTTCAGCAGTTGGTGAAGGAGAACTACCTGCGTTGGGACTCCCTCGGTGAGTTCCTTGCGATCGCCGTGTCGCTTGAGCATTTCGCCGAAGTGACCGGCAACGAATCAGCCAAGATTCTCGGTGACACGCTCGACGCGGCGACTGGCCTGTTGCTGTCGAACGGGAAGTCGCCGGCCCGTCGGCTTGGCAGCCTCGACAACCGCGGCAGCCATTTCTATATCGCCATGTACTGGGCGCAGGCGCTTGCTGGGCAGACCAACGACGTTGCGCTCGCTGCCAAATTTGCACCGCTGGCTGCGGCGCTCGCCGACAACGAGCAGACCATCGTCGAGGAGCTTGGCGCTGTGCAGGGAAGCCCCGCTGACATCGGCGGCTACTTCTGCCCTGACGCGGTTAAGGCTCGGGCCATCATGCGCCCCTCGGATACCTTCAACGCGATCCTTGCCACCCTCTGACGCGTGGTGGGCGCCGCCCCACTGGCCACCGACCGAGGCGCGAACGCTCGACATAGTGCATCGTTAGGCTGACAGGACATGGGCACCAGCCGCCAGATATTGCTCGGCCTGATGCTCGCAGCGTCCGTCATCGTGAGTCTGGGAGCCGCTCCGGCAGTTGCCGCAGGCGAGATGTCCACCAAGTTGGTGGCAGTCAAACCGTGTCGTCTGCTCGACACGAGGGAGGGCGATAGCGTCCGGCTCGCGGCTGGCTCGACGACGCGGGTGGATGTCGCGACGCGGTGCAACGTCCCCGAGGAGGCTGCGGCGGCTGCCGTCACGCTGACAGCTGTGCAGCCAAGTGCCAGAGGTTTTCTCGCCGTCACCCCAAGCGGTCCTGCGGAGACGGCTCGTGAGGCAACTTCTGCGCTGAATTACTCGGTGGGGGAAGTGCGATCCATCTCCCAATTTTACGCGCTCGGTTCTGGTGGACTCGACGTGTTCACGCTGGCGTCGACCGACATGGTCGTCGACGTAACTGCCTATTTTGTCGCTGCAACGAGCGCCACCGATGGTCGGTTCATGGTGCAGGACCCGGTACGCGTGCTCGATACCCGTGAGGCTGGCGGTCCGTTCATTGCAAAATCAACTCGAACTGTCGATCTTCAGGTCCCGACCGGGGCCACAGCAGCAATGGTCAACGTGGCGTCGGTCGGGTCTACAACCAGAAGCGGCGATGCTGTCTGTGGATTCGATCGGCGATGTCCGTGCGACGAACGTTCTGGTCCCTGTCGAGGACGGAACGATTCAGCTGTTCGCCTTCACTCAGTCCGATGTCGTTGTTGATGTCAGCGGCTGGGTGACGGGAACGAACTCCGAGGCGTCATCTGTGGGCTTGTTTGTTCCCCTTGAACCGTTCCGGGCGCTCGACACTCGCGAGAGCGGAACTCGAATCTGGAAGGGCGGCGAGATCGAATACAACCCATTCCCGAGCGCTGGTGCGCTTGCTCTCAGTGGCGTCGCAGTCAACAATTTGCAGCGGGGTTGGCTCGCCATCCGACCAGCCGGCCAACCGGATCAGGCGCAGCAGACCTCGAGTCTGAACGTCGAAGACCTCGACGGGGTTGTCGCGAACTCTGTCGTCGTTTCGAACTCGACTCGAGGAGTTTCCGTGTACTCAGCCATGTCGACTCATTTCGTGTCTGATGTGACCGGCTACTTCACCGGGACCCCGGTCGCAGCCACCGAGGCTGTCCCGCAGCACCTCGAATCGGTTCATGTTCCACGCAACGTCGTCATAATCTCCGATTCTGCGATGGCGGGGCTGCGCTGGAACGGCGCCTTTCGAGCCTTGCGAGGCGCGAACTTTGACACGCTGTTGGAGTCTTGCCGCCGCCTCGTCTACCCGTCGTGCCCGGGCCGGGAGGGGTATCGCCCTCTGACTGCGCTCAATGAGATCATTGCGCTCCCCGCTGCTGCTGAGCGAGATGTTCTGACCCGATGTTCAGGTCTGGAATCACGACCTCTATACCCGCAACGCCCAGTCGTGGTTCGCTTTCGATGGTGTGCATCAGCGCATCGCTGGTTCCCTGGGAGCGGCGGATTGGATCAGCCGCCACTTGGCCTACATGGACGATCAACCATGCCCAATGCCATATCAGCCTGGTCAGCCGATCGAGACGCAGTGCTCAAACCCTGATGGGCTTCCCGCGGTGCTCGGTCTGCCAAATGTGATTGGCCTGTACGGCTGACCGCGTCATGACGTTGAACGGCGGTTGACGGACTCGCGTCCGATCGGGCCGCCATCGCTGGTGGGCCGTCAACGGGAGCGGCTCTCGACAACCTCGGTCGGCGGCACCACCCGCCGCCGGGCTCAGCGGTTGGCGAGGTCGATGTAGTGGCGCTCGTCGGGGCCGGCGTACCACTGACGGGGACGGCTGATCTTCTGCGCCGGGTCGTTCAGCATTTCCTGCCAGTGCGCCAGCCAACCGGACATGCGCGG
>JBLFZD010000364.1:0-3726 GCA_047610085.1 Ilumatobacter sp.
GAAGGACTCCCCCCATCATGATCCGCTCCCGTCCCACCATCGCTGTGCTCGTCACCGCCAGCCTTGCCTTTACCGCGTGCGCCAGTGACAGCGATGACGCCGCTACTCCCGACCAAGATGTTTCCGTCACGACGGACCTCGACACAGGGGCCGATACGGAAGACGTCGCCGAGGCTGTCGAAGCAGAGGCCGAGACTGTCGAAGCAGAGGCCGAGCCGTCGGCCGACTCGATCACCCTCGTCACATATGAGTCGTTCCCCACCGAGGGAACGCCCATCAACGACCAACTCGCGTCATTCAGCGAACAGACCGGCATCAACGTCGAGATCCTTGTCGCTGGCGATACGGGAACAATGCTGTCAAAGGCCGAGCTCACCGCGGGCAACCCCGAGGGCGACGTCATGTGGGGCATTGACTCCACGTTTCTGTCACGCGCAATCAGCTCGGAGATCTTCGAGCCATACGCAGCCACTGGCCTCGACACCGTTCCTCCGGCATTGACCGATCTTGTGCCGAATTCTGAGGCCACCCCGGTCGACTTCGGTGATGTGTGCATTAACTACGACATCGGAGCACTCGAGGCACTCGGCATCGCTGCACCCACATCGCTCGCCGACCTCGCCGACCCCACCTATAAGGACCTGCTCGTCGTGCAGAACCCGGCATCGTCCTCCCCCGGCCTCGCCTTCCTCCTTGCGACGATCGACGAGTACGGCGAGGAAGGCTGGGAGGACTACTGGAGCCAGCTCGTCGACAATGGTGTCCAAGTTGTCGATGGTTGGACCGCCGCCTACTACGAGCAGTTCAGCTACGCAGGAGGCGATCGCCCACTCGTGGTGAGCTACGGCTCAAGCCCGCCCTTCGAAGTGCTCTTCGCTGAGACGGAACTCGATGCAGCACCGACCGGCGTCGTCGAAGACACCTGCTACCGCCAGGTCGAGTTCGCTGGTGTTCTTGCCGGCACGGAGCATCCTGACGAGGCGCAACAGCTCATCGACTTCATGCTGACCGAAGACTTTCAGGCGGCACTTCCGCTCAACGTCTTCGTGTTCCCAGCGAACAGCAACGTTGAACTTGACCAGATCTTCCTGGACTACGCCGTGATTCCAGAGACGAGCCGTGAACTCGACCCCGCCAGCATCGACACCAACCGCGAGACGTGGATCGACGCATGGTCCGACGTCGTTGGCGCCTGAGTCAACGCCTGCGATGAGTTCCGGACCTGGTCGTGAGCGTGCCAGGTCCGCGGCCACCGGATTGAACCGTTTACCAGGCTGGCTGGTCGGCGCGCTTGTTGTTGCGCCGGCCACCGGCCTGGTCATGTTCTACGTCTGGCCATTCATCACACTGATCGTTGAGGCGGTCGACCTCGAATCCATCGACACCACACTGGGCCGACGGCGCACCTGGTCGATCGTCTGGTTCACACTGTGGCAAGCGGTCGTGTCGACCGTCCTCACACTCGTTATTGGGATCGCGCCGGCGTGGGTGACCGCCCGCTTCGAGTTCATCGGCCGTCGCCTACTCCTTAGCCTTCTGACGGCGGTGTTCGTGCTGCCAACCGTGGTGATGGGCGCGGCATTCCTGGCATTGCTTCCCAACTCTTTTGACCGCACCGCCTGGGCGGTGATCGCTGCTCACGTCGTGTTCAATCTCGCGGTTGTGGTGCGAACGGTCGGCGCGGTCTGGGAACATCTTCCTGCCGACATGGAGCAGGCAGCGGCCACCCTTGGAGCGTCACCTTTGGCAGTGTTCCGCGAGATCACGCTGCCGCTCATCCGTCCTGCACTCACCGCGGCAGGCGCCATCGTTTTTCTCTTCACCTTCACCTCGTTCGGTGTCGTGCGCATCCTCGGCGCCCCAGGAACTCGAACAATCGAAGTGGAAGTGTGGCGTCGCGCCACCCAACTCGGCCAAATTGACCAAGCCGCGGTACTCGCACTCCTGCAGCTGAGCTTCCTCGCGGTGCTCGCCATCTGGTCGTCGATCTCTGCTCGCCGACACGCCCGCTCACTCGACCTGCGCCCCCTGGCCAAACCCCGACGACCACGGACGCTCCGTGAGCGAATCCTCGTTGCATCGATCGCTGGCACCACCGCGCTCCTTGCAACCGCCCCGCTCGCCGCAATGCTGCTCAAGTCGGTGTCATCACCGTCCGGCTGGACCTTTGCCGCGTGGACCAACCTGGGCTCCGCCGAGATCCGGCCAGGTCTGACGCTCGGGATCAACCCTCTCGACGCACTCGTCAACTCGATCCAGACCGCCGCGTGGAGTACCGCGTTTGCGACCGTGCTCGGCGGGCTCGCCGCACTCGGGATCGTGGCCGCCGGACGCGCTGGCCGCATCCTCGACGCGGGCCTCCTCCTCCCACTCGGGACCTCGGCGGTCACGATCGGATTCGGCATGCTGATCACCTTCGACGAGTCTCCGTACGACTGGCGAGCCACGTGGTGGATCGTCCCCGTCGGCCATGCGCTCGTGGCGATTCCCTTCGTGGTACGGACCACACTTGGCGTCCTCCGGTCGATCGACCCCGCCCTTTCGACCGCGGCGAACACCCTCGGCGCATCACCGGTCCGCGCCTGGTGGGAGGTGGCCGTTCCGCTTTTGTGGCGCCCCCTCGCCGTTGGCGCTGCACTGGCTGCGGCCATCTCACTCGGGGAGTTCGGCGCCACCAGTTTCCTCTCGCGGAGTGGGGGCGAGACACTTCCAATTGCGATTGAGAAGCTGCTCGGACGGACGGGATCTCTTTTGCAAACAAAGGGGTATGCACTGTCGACGATCCTCGCTGCTGCCACTATCGGACTCGTGATGTTGGTCGACCGCACCGGAGACGTCGTTGGGATACGCCGCTCCCCCAACCGAGAGGCGCCAGATGACCGGCGCTGATGTACGCGTCGACGCAGTCGACGTGTCGTTCGACGATGTTGCGGTGCTCCGCGCTGCCAGCCTCACCGTTGACGCTGGCGAGGTCGTCGCGCTACTCGGCCCATCGGGCAGCGGCAAGAGCACATTGCTCCGCGTGATCGCTGGCATCATCCGACCCGATAACGGGAGCATTATCATCGGTGGGGTCGACATGTCCGTGACGCCGACACACCGACGAGGTGTCGGCATGGTGTTCCAAGACAACCAGTTGTTCCCCCACCGATCGGTCGCCGACAACATTGGTTTTGGTCTCAAGATGGCCGGTATCGCACGCGCCGAGCGGGCGAAACGAGTGAGGGAATGGCTCGACCGCGTCGGCCTCGGCGGCTTCGAAACGCGCACCGTCACCGAGCTCTCCGGTGGCGAGGCCAAACGGGTTGCGCTCGCGCGAACGCTCGTGACTCAGCCTCGCGTTGTACTCCTCGATGAGCCGCTCACGGGACTTGACCGTGAGCTTCACGATCAGTTGGTGGTCGAGCTGTCAACGCTCTTACACGACACCGACTCCACCGCCGTTCTCGTGACCCACGACGTTCACGAAGCTCGGTCCATCGCCGACCGCACCGTGCTCCTCGACAATCTGGGGGGCACGTCGTGAGCGTTACGGTCATCGAAGCGGCCGACACACACGATCTCCGACGGCGCGTGTTGCGGAACGGTGATCCTCGCGCCGACCTCGTCTGGGCACACGACGACGATCCTCACACCGAACATCTCGGCATTCGCCTCGTAGATGAGAGCATCGTGGCAATCTCAACCTGGCTGCAATCGCCCTGCCCCAACTATTCCAGTGATTCC
>JBLFZD010000365.1:0-3674 GCA_047610085.1 Ilumatobacter sp.
TCAGCTGGTTCGTTTCGCTCGGCGACAAGTCCGACGTCTCGGCCAACGACCTATTGCAATTCTGGGAGGACGACAACTCCACCAAAGTGATTGCGCTGTACACCGAGACCTTTGGCAACCCCCGCAAATTCGCACGAATCGCCCGGCGCGTCTCGCGATCCACTCCTATCGTTGCGGTCCGAACCGGGTCGGCAGCCGATGGGCCAATGGGTAGTGCCCTTTATCAACGGGCTGGCCTGATCGAGGTCCCCACCGTGCAGGCGCTTCTCGACACGTGCCGCGTACTCGAGTCACAGCCGGTACTGCGCGGGCCGCGAATTCGAGTTGTGACCAATTCAGCAAGTCCGGGAACCCTGACCGTTGCCGCGCTTCGCGCTGCTGGACTCGAACCTCAGCCAATGGCAACACCGCTCAGCTGGCGTTCGGGACCGGACGACTACGAAACAGCCATCGCCGAAGCGCTCCGTGATCCAAGCATCGACGGCGTCGTCGCTGTCTTCGCTCCCCCGGTGCCGGCGTTTGAGGCCGTGATGGGGCCGGCCATCGAACGCGCCGCGGCAGGGGCGACCAAGCCCGTCGTTGCGGTCATGATTGGATCCGGTGACGGCCCCGTCGCCCTCGGTGCTCGTGTTCCCGGATTTTCCTTTCCCGAGCAAGCGGTCGCAACACTCGCTGACTCCTACGCCTACGGCCGCTGGCTCGCAACGGAGAACGCCACCGAGCCGACGCTGAGTCGCAGCGTCAACCCCGAGCTTGCCGCACAACTGATCCAGACCTCACTCAAACAACTCGATGGCACGCGCATCGGTGACACGGCACACGTTCACCTCGCGGTGAGCCCGACGTCGGCATTGCTTGATGCCTACGGCATCGTGCTGGCGCCAGCCGCCGACGCCACGCCCAGCACCGCTGCTGACGTTGCCGAATCCTTGGGTTTTCCCGTCGCGGTCAAGGCGAGTCGTCGTGGACTTGGAAACTCGGCGAAAGCCGGTATCGCGCTCGACCTCGCTGAACGAGATGACGTTGTGGCGGCGGTCTCGACGATGACAGAGTCGCTCGGTTCGGACGCTGATCAACTCGTCGTGCAACGAATGATCCCACCGGGCATCAACGTTCGGGTTCACTGCCAACGTGACGATCGACTCGGCGTCATCGTGAGCGTTGGCTATGGCGGCGCCGACGCCGACCTCATCGACGACCGCGCCAGCAGGCTCGCGCCACTTTCGCCGGCCAGCGCCGCCGCAATGCTGAGCGATACCAAGGTTGGCGACGCACTCACTGCAAGCGACATCGATCCGTCACCTCTCGTCGACGCAATTGTATTGGCGGCCCAACTCTGTGCCGATCACAACGACATCGATGAACTTGACCTCAATCCCGTCGTTGTGTCGGGCCAAGACGGCGCCACGGTCACCGATGCTGCGGTCACCCTGACCGACCGCCCTGACGACGACGGGCCAATCCGTCGACTCGGCTGAACCGGGCCAATCGGCGGGGTCCACTCATCGCTCACTCCCAACTGCTCAACTGCTCAACTGCTCAACTGTATGAACCGTGAAGATCAGTGTCCTGATCCTCCTCGTTCTCTCCATCTCGGCGCACGGCTCACCGCCGTACGACTCGGCCAAATCTCGTCACCGCCTTGACGAGTCGTCCACGAAATCGGCACTGAACACTTCGGTAATATCAGCCATGTGGTCATCGGACCCACCGGCCTTATCGCCATTGAAACGTTGATGGTCGATCGCACAAAAAGTTTCGACAGCGACGTCACCGATGCCCAACGCACCGCCACACCAGCGATCGATCGTGGCGACATCGACGACATGAAACGACGCGTGGGCGTGAGCTGCAACGTCTTGGCCAAGGTCTACTGGGGAACACCTCAACCAGATCAACCAGCCGGCATCATCGTCACAAATGGCCTGATTGCCGTCGAAGGACAGCGACTCGCCGAGTGGCTGGTCGCGTTGCCTCCGGGCCCATTGACCGCGGCACAAATACATCAGGCCTGGCCAACGTTACTCACCGGCATTGGCCGCCCCGAATCACTCCCCTGAGTTCCACACATCTCTGTTCGGGCTCTCTTCACTAGGGCGCGTTAGGTTGCGATCATGGCAACCGCTGCGGAGTTCGAAGGCCCAACCACCGAGTTGTTGCAAACACTGATTCGCAATGAATGCGTCAATGACGGCACCGGGGACACGGGCAACGAGACCCGCAACTCCGACACCCTCGTGCAATACCTCGAAGGGCCGGGCATCGACATCGAGACCTTCACGCCGCGCGAGGGCCGCGATTCGATGATCGCCCGCATCGCCGGATCCGATCCGGATGCTCCGTCGTTGTGCCTGATGGGCCACACCGACGTGGTACCCGTCAATGCTGACGGCTGGAGCAACGATCCCTTCGGCGGCGAGATCATCGGCGACGAGGTCTGGGGCCGCGGCGCGATCGACATGCTCAACCTGACCTCTTCGATGGCTGTGGCATTTCGAGCGCTCGCCAACTCCGGGTTCCGACCGAAGGGTGACCTGATCTACTTCGGCGTTGCCGATGAAGAAGCCGGAGGCGTCTGGGGCGCCGAGTGGATGGCCGAGCATCACTGGGATGCGATGAAGGCGGACTACGTCCTCACCGAGCTTGGGGGCTGGTCACACACGAGCCCCGACGGTGAACGTCACGTCACCGTCAATGTCGCCGAAAAGGGGATGGCCTGGCGCCAGCTCCGCGTCAAAGGAACCCCCGGCCACGGGTCGATGCCATTCGGTGCCGACAATGCACTCATCAAGACCGCCGAGATCATTCGACGCTTAAACGAGTACCGGCCCACCCCCCACCTCGACGAGGTCTGGGGCGCCCAGGTGTCGTCGATGGACCTCCCGGCCGATGTCCGCGACGGTCTCATGGACCCAGCCGCAATCTGGTCGACGCTCGAAACGTTGCCCACCCCGATCGCTCGAACGTGCCACGCGTGCACGCACACGACGTTCTCGCCCAACGTCGTCGGTGGCGGTCAGAAGACAAATATCATCCCGGACACGATCGACCTTGAAGTCGACATTCGGACCGTTCCCGGCACCACGAATGATGACGTGCTCGAACACCTCAAGGAGGCCCTCGGCGACATGTTTGATCACGTGGAGGTCTCCGAACTTCAGAGCTCCGCTCCGACCGCCTCGCCGTTCGGGTCGAGCAATCCACTGTGGGAGTCGGTAAAAACCCACACACAAGTCGCATACCCGGGCGCCAAACTGATCCCCGGGCTGATCGTGGGCGGCACCGATGCCCGCTTCTACCGAGAACGCGGCGCCACCGCGTACGGCGCCGGACTGTTCTCAAAGCAGATGGATTTCGCCACCTTCGGGTCCAGGTTCCATGGCCACGATGAGCGCATCGACATCGAATCTCTCGGGCTCTCGGCCCAGTACTTCCACGGCATCGCGACCGACATGCTCAGCTAAGCTGGAATGCCAACATCAATCTGATCACCGCTTGTTTGGCCACCGATTCGCAATCCAAACCATCCCAAACGGCTCCATCTGTGTTGTCACGACGACCGCTCGAACTGTTGCCCCTGATTTTCAATCAGGTTGTTCGGTCGGCCGTGTCGGTTGGTATCGGATTCGTGATGGGGTGACGAAAGAGTCTGGGAGGTTCGTGGTCTCGCGTCG
>JBLFZD010000366.1:0-3667 GCA_047610085.1 Ilumatobacter sp.
GTCTGGATGCTGTCTGGCTCAATTAACTCGGTGTCATCGTTGAGAAACAGCAGGAGATCGCCTGACGCGGCGGCGGCTCCCTCGTTCATTTTCGTCGAGAAGTTGAACTCGCCGTGGTGTTCGACCAGCACGAGGCGCTCGCCGACGAGATCTTGGAGCGTGGTAATCACCGCGGGAGGGGTGTCGTCGTCGACGATGATGACGAACTCAAGGTCGGGGTAGGTCGACCGTTCGACAATGCTGCGCACGGCCTCGACCACGAAGCATCGGCTGATCCCCCAGATGTAGCCCGCCGACCCGCGAGTTGGAATGAGGACACTGACCAGCGGAGGTGGAGACGGCAAGGTGCGCCGGACCCGATAAATGCCCTCCTGTTCGGTCGTGACGACAGTTGCGGCGAGACCGATTCGCTCGCAGTGCTCGGCCACAGCGCGCTGACCGGCATCGAACGCCCACGGCTTTGCATCGACGCCGGCCGCGACACTGGTGGGAGCCTGACGCCAGTGATAGAGCACCTCGGGGACATGCGCGATCTGTCGGGCGGTTTCGCCAAGCCGGAGCACAAGGTCGTGGTCCTGGGCGCCGTCAAACCCGGAACGAAATCCGCCGAGGTCGACGACAAGCTTGCGTCGCGCCATGACGAAGTGGGTGATGTAGTTCTGATTTCGCAGTCGTTCCGGCGACCATTGGGGCTTGAGGCACGGCCCAATGTGTTGGCCGCTGGCGTCGAGGAAGTCGTGGTCGCTATAGACGAGGTCAACGGAATCGTTGAAAGCTGCGAGCATCGTGGCGATCGCGTCGCTTCGGAGTACGTCGTCATGGTCGAGGAAGGCCACGAACTCGCCGGTGGCTGCGGCGAGCCCGTCATTGCTCGCGGCCACGATTCCTCCCTGCGTCGCGCGATGCAGAACAATGTTGCTACTCCGATCGGCCGATCGACGAAGGAGTTCGGCGACACCGTCACGCATGGACCCGTCGTCCACGATGATGTGTTCGACGCGGTTCGCTGTTTGCAGCTCAACCGATTCGAGGCAGGCAGCGAGATGAGCCGGGTCGGGATCGAAGACCGGTGTGATCACCGAGACCAAGGGATCGAAGAGCCGCTCTTTCATCGGTTGAATGTCGCGAGTCGGCGCTGGACTCGTCGGACGACGCGGCCGCCCATATGTCTTGCACGTTGCAACACGATGCGGTGGAGTTTGCCGATGTTGTGTCGCGCTTGCCCGAGGGCAACCGTGAGTTCCATTATCTCTCCACGCAGTTCACCGTTGGACTGCTCGGCAACTTTGACGGCCTCGCTCGCCCCAACAAGTTCAGTCCGAAGATCGTCGTAGCTCTGCTCAAGGGGCCCGACTAGGCGTCGTAAATGCTTGTTCTCAGCGAGAAGCGCCTCGACGTCGTGGACCGCTGGGTCTTGGTCCACTTCACTCATAACTCAAGTGTATCTTCTCGCCAATTGGTGCTCGCGGCGCTCGATCAGCAATGTCATGGCACAAGGCCGTGCTCGCAAACCTGAACATCAATCACTCTCAGAGTACGCTTCGCCTGATGTGTGAACCCGTCGCAGCTCGCGATGGCGTAGGTGTACAGCGGCAAAGAATCCACGCTCGACTTCACAAGAAACAAATCCGGAGTCGGGTGTCGAATTGTTCACAGCCGGTCGTGCTCCACCCGACGAATTACCAACACGATGGGCCCGAAACCACGCAACGGTCGGGAGCCCCTGCATGGGCGACAACACCGCAACCGCAACCGCAACCGCAACCGCAACTGCAACTGCTGCTGCGAGTACTCCGGCATATCCCCAGGTTCGCCCAGTGACTTCTCCGCTGATTCCGGTGGTCGTGGTCACGCACGAGGGCCCATCAGAGAGGCTCAACCGGTGCCTGACGGCACTTCACGATGCTGGCGGCGCTGGACCTGTCATCGTCATCGACAACAGCGACCGAGACAGCGCCGGTGATGCAGACCTCGAAGACCTGCTCGGTGCGGTGGTCATTCGGACAACGAATCGGGGGTATGGCGCGGCGGCCAATGAGGGATTCAGCGAAGTCTGGCAGCGTTGTCCCAGCGCAACAGCGATCGCACTATTGAACGACGATGTCACCGTTACTGCCGGCTGGCTCGAGCGGTTGAGCGACGCGCTGGCAGAGGGATGGAGTGTCGCCCAGCCCAAATTGCTGATGGCGGCATCGTTGGTAGCAGACGTCGCCCTGGTGAACAGCGTGGGCGTCGCACTGGACCGGCACGGCGCCGGAGTCGACATCGGCTCTGGCGAGCCCGACAGTTCGGTATTTGACGGCATCGCCGATATCGAAATTTTCACCGGGGGAGCGGTGCTCTTCTCCCGTGTTTTCCTCGACTTGACCGAGGGGTTCGACGAACGCTTTTTCCTGTACTACGAAGACGTGGACCTGGCCCTGCGCGGACGCGAACTGGGTCAGCGCTACGCGTGTGTTCCCGATTCGATCGTTTGGCACGAAGGTGGTGCCTCGACTTCGTTGCTGGGCGAGATGACCCGTCGCTTGCAGGACCGGAATCGGCTCTGGTGCGCCATCCGCTTCGGCCGACCACCCACGGTCGCTCGAGCCGTCTGGTTGTCGATCCGTCGGCTTCGTCGCGCACCGTATGGCGCGCATTGGCGCGCTCTTGGCAGTGGATTGGCCGGTGGGCCACGACGGCTGTGGGAACGGATGCGCGCGCGCCAGCGCTGGGGTCGCAATGCGACTGCCCGGGCGACGTTGCGCGACGTCCACACCGAGGGCGTCAACCTGCTCGGCTACCACCGGTCAGCAAGCGGCCTGGGAACAGCGGTGCGACAGCTCCACCGTTCGCTCGTCGCAGCGGGCGTACCGGTCTCGATCTTCGAGGTCGACACGTCTAACAGTCCGCGGGTCGATGCCGTTGCTGATGCGCGCGGTTCGACGATCGTCCGACGGACGACGCTCGCAGTGGTCACCGCGCCAGAGCTTCCCGCGGCGCTGGCGGCTCGACCGAAGCTTCAGGCCGTGGATCGCGTTGTCGGCTATTGGTTCTGGGAAGTAGCCGAGGTGCCGAGAACACATCGATCCGGCATCGAACTGGTTGATGAGATCTGGGCGCCGACGACCTTCATTGCTGACGCCTATCGCGCTGTCCTCGACGGGCCGACCGTGGTGCACCAGCCGATGTATCTTTCCTGCCCGGGGCTCGACGCTGGCGCTCAGGAAGCGTGGCGTCATCGATTTGCGCCGAACGACGAGTTCGTGTTCCTCGTGAGCCTGGACTTGTTCAGCATCGTCGAGCGCAAAAACCCCTTCGGCGCGATCGACGCGTTCGCGGCAGCATTCGGCTCGACCGACGCCAACGTGCGGCTGGTCATCAAGACCCTGAACGGCGACAAACGGACCGAATCGCTCGGCCGAATCACGACACATGTCGCCAACTCCGGCATGTCGGAACGGATCGAGGTGCTCGACGAGTTTCTCTCCGACAGCGACATGACGGCCATGGTCGCAGCTGCCGATTGCCTCGTGTCGCTGCATCGCGGCGAAGGGCTCGGCCTCCACCTGGCCGATGCGATGTGGCTGGATACCGCAGTGCTCGCATCGCGCTACTCGGGCAACCTCGACTTCATGGACGATCAATGCGCGGCACTCATCGACGTGGCGATGATCGCTGTCGAAAA
>JBLFZD010000367.1:0-3658 GCA_047610085.1 Ilumatobacter sp.
TTGACGTAGGTTTGACCTGACAGCTCACGGACCTCAAACATGACCTCATCGATCATCGAGCGCCATGCCAAGTGCTCGGCGCCACGGTTCATGTACCGCTCGGGTTTGATCGGGCGGCCGATCTTGATCTCGGCGGTCCGGCCGAGCTTGGGGACCTTGGCATCGGGTGGCTGAATCTTGTCGGTTCCGACGATGCCGACCGGGTAGATCGGGCAGCCAACTTTCATGGCCAGCCGCGCTGCACCGGTTCGGCCCTTGCCGAGGCTGCCGTCGCGACTCCGGGTGCCTTCGGGGTAGATCCCGAACAGCTCGCCGCGGTTGAGTACTTCTTCAGCGGCGTCGAGTGCTGCGTTGCTCGCTGATCCGCCCGAACGGTCGATCGGAATCATGCCCATAGCTGGGAACAAGAATTTGGTCTTCCATGAGTCCATGTATTCAGCCTTGCCGACGAACGAAATGTTTCGCGGCACGGTGAACGTCAAGAACGCCGAGTCGAGGAACGAGATGTGGTTCGGGCACAGGATCGCCGGGCCGTTGGCCGGGAGGCGTTCGTAACCGGTGAGTTTCATGTCCCAGAGTTTGGACATGACAGGAGCGCTCACCTTGCGCACCCGTTGTTGCAGGGTGCCCGCTCGGGGGCTATTGCTCATGTCAGCGGACAATAGAGCACCAGGGTTGCGCGGGAAAGGCGCCTTGATGAACTTGCCGTAAAGCAAGACTCACGCCACTCCCCGTGCGGAGGTCGCTGCAGCCGATGCCAATCGCTGCGACTCTCCACGGAAATCACTCGAAGTTGACGCCAAGCAGCTCGGCTGCTTCACGAACACCCTGGCCGGTCGCTGCCGCAGCATCGATCGCAACAAGCGCACCCGGCGTGTCGAGGTCGTCGTCAAGGCGGTCCCGAACCACGTCGAGGAGTTCGTGGTTCGACGCATCATTCGCGAGCCACGATTCGAGGCGCGCCTTATTACGCGGCATCAACTCGTCGTCCCATTCCCATTCGACCCGATAGTTGTGCTCGATGATCGCCAGGCGAATCGAGCGCGAGTCGTACTCCTCGCGCAGCGCATCGACGAACACGAGGTTGCCGAGGCTCTTCGACATTTTTTGGCCGTCCATCGAGATGAGTGCGGTGTGCATCCAATGCTTGACAAATTGTTCGCCCGTCGCAGCTTCGGACTGTGCCTTCTCGCACTCGTGGTGCGGGAAGATCAGGTCGGCGCCGCCGCCATGGAGATCAATGGTCGTGCCGAGCTCGCGCAGCGCAAGAGCAGAGCACTCGATGTGCCAGCCCGGACGACCTGCACCCCACATGGTGTCCCATGCTGGCTCGTCAGATGCTGAGGGGTGCCACAAGACGAAATCGAGTGGCGACTTCTTATTCGGGTCGTCGACCTTGCCGCCACGCTCTTTGGCATAGGCAATCATCTGCTCTTCGGAGTAGCCGCTCATCGAACCGAACGAATCGACCTTCGACACGTCGAAGTAGACCGAGCCACCCGCCTCGTAAGCAAAGCCTCGGTCGAGCACCATGCCGATGAAACCCCGGATGTCGGGGATGGCCGACGACGCTCGCGGGCTTGATGCGACGGGCAACGCGTTGAGAGCTGCCATGTCACGCTCGAAGCGCGCTTCTTCGGATGCGGCAAGGTCGAGGTAGTGCACGCCGAGCTCACGAGCTTTGGCGAACAACGGGTCGTCGATGTCTGTGACGTTGCGGACACACCTGACGGTATGGCCCTTGTCGATCAGCCGGCGCTGCAGCATGTCGTACGCGATGAACGTGGCGGCATGGCCGAGATGCGTCGCGTCGTACGGCGTGATGCCGCAGGTGTACATCAGGACGTTCTCGCCGGGCTCGAAGGGGACGATTTCGTTGCGAGCTGTGTCGAAGAGTTGCATCGTCATCGCTCAACGCTCGCGGTGCCCTGTTTCATTCTCATAGCTGTCACTCACGCAGCGTGCCACATCACTGCATCTCCCCCTCGGACTTCGGGCGCGAGTCACAGCTCACAAACGCGTCGGCCCCCTTTTTGTGTGAGCGATTACCGCAACCGACGTAGCTCCGTTTCATGTCAACACATGCAGCAACCGGCATCACTTCAACCCACACAAACGCATCGGCCTCCTTTTGTGTGAGCGATTTCCGCAACCGACGTGGCTATCGCTCACACAAAATCAGGGCGCTCCAGCGACTACGTTTCGGGCCATGGGTCTGCTCGACGGAAAAAACATCGTGATCACCGGAGTTCTCACGGATGCGTCACTC
Organism: Ilumatobacter sp.; assembly: GCA_047610085.1. Taxonomy (GTDB): domain Bacteria; phylum Actinomycetota; class Acidimicrobiia; order Acidimicrobiales; family Ilumatobacteraceae; genus Ilumatobacter_A. The sequence continues at coordinate 2,270 of JBLFZD010000367.1, forward strand.
GCATTCGGCGTGGCGAAAATCGCACAGGAACAAGGCGCAAACATCGTCTTGACTGGCGCCGGGCGCGCACTGCGTTTGACGCAACGCACCGCCCGCAAGCTCAGCACGAACCCAGACGGTTCCGGGATCGAAGTGTTCGAGCTCGACGTCACCGTGCCCGAGCATGGCGTGGCTGTCCGTGACGCGCTGGCAAAAAAGTGGGGTCGGGTCGATGGCGTGCTACACGCTGTTGGTTTTGCGCCGGCGTCTTGCCTCGGTGATGACTTCATGGACGCCCCGTGGGACGACGTCGCCGTCGCAATGCACGTGTCGACCTATTCGCTTAAGGCCCTCGCCGACGCGTTCGTGCCGCTGATGCAGCCGGGCGGTTCGATCGTCGGCCTCGACTTCGACAACTCGGTTGCCTGGCCCGCCTACAATTGGATGGGCGTCGCCAAGTCGGCGCTGCAGAGCCTGTCGCGCTACCTGGCCAAAGAGCTGGGGCCTCAGGGCATCCGCTGCAACCTCGTTGCCGCCGGCCCGATCCGCACGATGGCTGCCAAGTCGATCCCCGGCTTCGCCAAGTTCGAAGACGTTTGGGACGACCGCTCTCCGCTGGGCTGGGACGTCAACGACTCCGAGCCCGTCGCCCGTACTGTGTGCGCCATGCTGTCTGACTGGTTCCCAAAGACGACCGGCGAGATCGTCCACTGCGACGGCGGCTTCCACGCCACTGGCGTCTGAACGGATCCAGCCGTCGAGGCCGATCTCCGAGAGCCTGAAAATACTACGAGCGCCTTTCTGTCACCGCCGGCGAGTCGCTCCGCGACCGGCAATGGCCTGCAGCACCAGAAGCAAGAGCACCGCGCCGATTGCGGCGACCCCAATGCTCCGTATTGAGAACTCGTCGACACCTTCGCTGTCGATCGTTGCCATCAGCCAGCCACCAATCAGCGCACCGAGCACGCCGACGATCATCGTGTACACGCAGCCGCTCCGGTCATCTTTGACAATCCACCTGGCGATGCCACCAGCAATCAGTCCGACAACGATCCAGCCAACGATGCTCATCGCTACGACGCTAGCGATGAGTATCGGCACCGTTACGTTTCGGCCTGATCCGGCCGAAGCCCACCGCCTTAGTTTTTCCCATGACGCATCGGACGATCAACGAGAACGACCGACGCATTGCATCATTGGATCTCCTCATCAATCGGGCGAGCTTCGGAGCAGCCCGGATACTCGCGGCCGGCTTCGTCTCCGCTGCGCTTCTCGCCACCTTCACCGCTGACACCGTCGATGGCGTATCGCACCCGTCGTGGCCGACGCCTGGCGAAAAGCAAAATAGGGCCATACCTGAGCAACCCCGCAGCGGCCTGAGGCCAGGCGCCGAGGGTCAATGATGTCACG
>JBLFZD010000368.1:0-3658 GCA_047610085.1 Ilumatobacter sp.
ACAGCAGTTCAACAACCCGGATGTGGTCCAAGCTGGCGATGACCCCGAGGCCGCACTCGCACTGGTTGCTGAGTACTGCGCCGAGAGGGGCACCGAGGAGAACACAGCGCTCACCGGTCCCACGTGTAGCGATGGCCGAATCAACATGGAACTCCAGTGGTCCGGTCCCTCGGTGGTGCAGACCCGCATCGCCGAAATCCTCGACGAAGGCTGGAAGGCCGGAGGCTTCAACGTCACGTTCCAAGAGCTTCCCCAGGATGCCCACATCCAGCAGGCAGCTCTCGGTCAGTACAACGTCGTCACCTGGCGTCAGTTCGGTGCAACCGATCCGTCGACCGACAATGTTTGGTTGCTGTGTCGCACCATTGGTGGCATTTCACTCAACTGGCCGAAGCTCTGTGATGAAGAGCGAGACGCGCTCCTGCTGCAGGGCCAGGCGATTGAGAACGGTCCAGAGCGCATTGCTGTGTACCAAGAAGCAGGGACGCTGATCAACGAAGCCTTTGTCTACATCTTCTTCGTGCACACCCCGTGGAACAATGCCTTCGGCGACAACGTGCGTGGCGTGTGTGACCGTGTTGCTCCCAGCGGCGAACCGCTGCTGTGCGTGACCAACGGACGTCACTGGTTCGACACGGCGTACTTCGAAGGATGATCTGAGCCAACACGCCATCGTCTGAGACCCATTGAGACCTAGGACAACATGAAATTCTGGCTATCACGGATCGGGGGAGCGTTAGCGCTCATCTTGACCGTCAGTGCAATCACATTCGGAGCGATGAATCTGCTCGGCGACCCTTTGTTCAACATCCTCGGCCCAACGGCCGGCGATGTTGGCAATCCGGAGAGTCTCGAAAAGATCAACGCCGCGAAAGAACAGTTCAACCTCGACGAACCACTTCCGATTCGGTGGGGTTTGTGGTTGGGTGACTTCGTGCGCGGCGACTTCGGTCCTCAGTTCTCGGCAACCGGGCAACCGCCCGTGTCGGATCTGATCGTGGAACGCTTGCCGCGAAGCATCATGTTGTTGGTCATGGCTCAGACGATGGCGACGTTGATCGCTGTTCCGTGGGCGATCTGGTCGGCGTCGAAGGCGAACTCCGTCGCCGACCGGACGTCTACGGTGTTCACCTTCATGATGATCGGCATGCCCACGTTTGCCTTGGGTGTGATCCTCAAGTTCGTCTTTGCGATCAAATTGGACTGGTTCCCGTTGACCTTCACGGCCAACGATCCGTTCTGGAGTCGGGTGTACTCGATGTTTTTACCTGCACTCACTCTCGCCCTACCGGTGGGAGCGGTGTATCAGCGACTGCTGCGCACCGACCTCATCACCACATTGCAAGACGACTTCATCTTGACCGCCCGCTCCAAGGGCGTGTCGCGACGCAATGTGTTGTTTAAGCACGCATTGCGTCCCTCACTGTTCTCCTTCATCACGATCTTTGGCGTCAACACCGGTGCACTCATCGGAGGTTCGCTCGTCGTTGAACAGATTTTCCGCATCCCGGGCCTCGGTTCGGCAATCGTCGAAGCAATTCTTCGAGAGGACTTCCCGGTCGTGCTGACGATCGTCATGCTCGTCACCGTCACCTTCGTGGTGTTAAACGTGGCGATTGATTTGCTCTATTCCGTTATCGACCCGAGAGTGCGTGCATCATGAGCATGAGCGAGTTCGGTGCTGAAGCCGAAATTGAGTTCCGTGGCACCGGAGCAGCCTCGCCGGAACTGGACGAATCCGGTGAACTGGAGAATGCCTCGGGGCCGGGATCGACGATCGACGTCGATTCCGACGAGAAAGCGGCGAAGCGCAAGCTTGGATTCACGTTTTGGGTCAGCGCGCTGTGGCTGGCGCTGGTGATCGGGGGCGCAATTCTTGCGCCGTACCTGGCGATCAAGTCGCCCGACGTCAACTTCATCCAACCCGGCGAGCGGCCGCCGTACTCGCCGTCGGCCGAGCATTGGTTCGGTACCGACCAAGACGCCCGGGATATGTTCAGCCGCACGTTGTACGGCGCCCGCACATCGCTCACTGTCGGCTTCGCTGCGATCGCCTTCGGCGTGCTCGTCGGCGGCTCGCTCGGACTCCTTGCGGGCTACTTCCGGGGCAAGGTTGACCAATTCATCTCCTTCGCGTTTCTGACGCTGCTTTCGTTCCCCGCATTGGTACTGGCGATCCTGATTACGGTGTTGCTTGAACGAAGCTTGACGACGATCGCCATTGTGATCGGGATCTTGTCGGTGGCGCCCGTTGGTCGTGTCGCCAGAGCGACCACCATCTCATTCGCGGACCGTGAGTTCGTGCTGGCGGCGAAATCGCTGGGCGCACGACATCCCCGAATCATCATCCGTGAGTTGCTGCCCAATGTGCTGATCCCGATGGGTGCGTTTTCGTTGCTCGGTGTGGCGATCGCAATCGTTGCTGAAGGCAGTCTTGCTTTCCTTGGCCAGTCGGTTGAGAAAGGCCCCACATGGGGCAAGATCATCCTGACGGCATCCCAGAGCAGCCGAGACCTCGAGAAGTACCCGTTTATGGCGTTCTTTCCGATCATGACGCTCTTCCTCACGGTGCTTGCCCTGAACTTCGCCGGTGACCGACTGCGTAGCTACTTCGACGTCAAGGAGCTCTCACTGTGAGCCGCAACACCGCCTCCGGTTTCCACCAACCGGGACCCAGCCGGGCATCAAGCGATGGCCCGCTACTCGAACTCGACGACCTTCGCACGCACTTCAAGACCGAACGTGGTTTGGTGCGTGCCGTTGATGGCGTCACGCTCACACTCAACCGTGGCGAAGCCCTCGGTGTGGTGGGTGAGTCGGGTTCGGGCAAGACCGTGCTCAGCCGTTCGATCATGGGCCTGCTCCCCGGATCGGCGGTCACCTCGGGTTCGGTGCGTTTCGCTGGCCAGGAAATTCTCGATCTGCCAATGAAGCAGCGTCGCCACCTCTGGGGCGCCGAGATGTCGATGGTGTTCCAGAACCCGTTGAACTCGTTGAATCCGCTGATGAAGATCGGTAAGCAAATCGCCGAGCCGCTCCGCCTGCATTTGGGTATGGACAAGAAGAATGCACGTGACACGGCAGTCGAGCTGCTTCGAAGCGTGCGTATTCCTGAGCCCGAGGCACGTTTGGGTCAGTTTCCGCACGAACTCTCTGGTGGGATGCGTCAGCGCGTGATGATTGCCATGGCGCTGGCGTGCGGCCCCACTGTGCTGTTCGCTGACGAACCGACCACGGCGCTCGACGTCACGGTGCAGGCGCAGATCCTCGAAGTCATCGGTGAGCAACGTCGCGACCGCAATATGGCCGTCGTCCTCGTCACCCATGACCTCGGAGTGGTCGCTGGACATACGGACCAGATCGCGGTGATGTATGGCGGCAAGCTCGTCGAGCGGGCACCGACACGAACACTGTTTGCCGACATGAAGATGCCCTACACGAAGTCGCTCCTCAAGAGCATTCCGAAGCTTTCTGACCCGAGTCATACTCGGTTGTCCACCATCACGGGTCGACCGCCAGATCTTGTGCACCCACCGAAGGGGTGCAACTTTGCGCCCCGTTGTCCGTATGCACGTGAAAAGTGCCATCACGAGGAGCCGACTCTGCAAACCACGAACGACCCGAACCACGTGTTCGCGTGCTGGTACCCCGTTGGTAG
>JBLFZD010000369.1:0-3655 GCA_047610085.1 Ilumatobacter sp.
GCCTGGCCCCAACTGTCCACCAACCTGGCTGAGATGATCCGAGAGGGGGTGTGCGATGAATCCGCAACGTGAATGGTTTGAGAAGGACTATTACGCCATGCTTGGCGTGTCGAAGGAATCCACCGACAAAGAGATTAAGAAGGCGTATCGCAAGCTCGCCAGTGACCTGCATCCCGACAAGAACCCGGGCAACGACGTCGCTGAAGAGAAGTTCAAAGACGTCTCTGCGGCCTATGACGTTCTTGGTGACGCGGCCAAGCGCAAGGAGTACAACGAGGTTCGCGCCATGGCCCCGATGGGGCAGCGTGGCGGAGGCCCCGGTGGAATCCGATTCAATGTTGGCGACTCGGGTGGCCTTGGCGATTTGTTCGGCAACATGTTCGGCGGAGGAAACCCTGGCGGCGGCCGCGGCCGCGGTGGATCATCGGCGGGAGTCGGCCCGCGTCGCGGTGCCAACATCGAAGCGCAACTCACCGTCGACTTCGAGGATGCTGTGGTCGGCATTGAGACGTCCCTATACCTGACGGCCGAGGCTCAGTGCTCCACATGTAGCGGTTCAGGCGCAAAGGCTGGCACGAGTCCGAAGGTGTGCCAGAGCTGCGGTGGGCGCGGTGTGGTCGACGATAATCAAGGGTTCTTCGCGATGTCGGCGCCGTGCGGTATGTGCTCCGGCAACGGCGTGCAAATCGAGTTCCCCTGCGGCACGTGCCATGGCGTTGGTATCGAGAAGCGCCCAAGGGAAGTGAAGGCCCGGATTCCGGCAGGCGTGAAAGATGGCCAGACCATCCGCATCAAAGGCCGCGGTGCCCCAGGGCGTAACGGTGGGGTCGCCGGTGATCTGCACGTTCAGTTGCGGGTGATGCCCCACGCACGCTTCGGTCGTAACGGCGACAACCTGACCGTGACCGTGCCGATCACTTTTGACCAGGCGGCTCTCGGCGCAGACATCGACGTTCCCGCCCTCCAAGGTGGCGATGTGAAGCTGCGTATTAAGCCCGGCACGCAGTCGGGTTCGCGCCATCGGGTCAAAGACAAGGGCATCGAACGCACTGTCAAGAGCGGCAAAGTCCTTGGCCACCTCATCGTCTCCGTTGACGTGGTTGTGCCGACTGAGCTCAACGACGCACAACGTTCAGCCCTTGAGGCATTCGCCAACGCGAGTACGGTGAAGTCGGAGGAGTCGTCATGAACAAGCACGAGCTGAAAGCTGTCTACGTCATTTCGGTGGCGGCTGAGCTCGCGGGCATGCACCCTCAGACTTTGCGGATATACGAGCGCCGTGGCCTCGTGTCGCCCGCTCGCACCGATGGTGGAAACCGTCGGTATAGCGACGAAGACATCGCACTCCTTCGACGGATTTCCGAGCTCACCACCGAAGGTTTGAACCTTGAGGGAATCCGGCGCGTGATGCACCTTGAGAATGACAATGCGCGTCTGCGTGCAGAACTGGAACAGGCCCGAGAGATCGCGCTTCATGCGATTCACGAAGCAGAGAAGGTGGTTCCGTCGGCTCGCGGTGGAGACCTCGTTCCGTTGCGTCAAGCTGTTGCAGTCTTCGGCCAACGGCCAGGCAGATACAACCGCGATTAGCCTCGCCGCCGGATGGCTGGCTTGCGGTTGGTCGAGCGATGCGTCAACGTTGTTTCGCAGCCGCAGCCGCAGCCGCAGATAGCGGGTCAGCCGCTTGAAGATTCCGGCCGCCTCGTCGAGTTCAACATCGGGCAGCGCGGACATTTTCGCAACCGCCCCGGGCCGTTCAAACTGGTCGTCGACCGCGACGTTCGAGATGATCATGGTGGCGGGCCGAAGTGGGCACCCGGCCCGGCAGCACCCACCGCAGCACCGTGGGCCGCTGCTTGGCGTTGGGCAGAACGATGATCGTGTTCCGGGAGCGCCGGGTACCTGACGCCGACGAGTTCGAGTTCGGCGTGCCGAGCGCTTCGGGCGTTGACGTGAGCGTCGGCCTGAGCGCTGGCGCGTTCGTCAACCCGATCCATTACTTCAGCCAGTGCAGCATCGGTCATGACGTCGTCGAAGTACGCAGGCGGAACATCGACAGTGCTCGTGTCGAGGTATTTGGCGAGTCGTGCCATCGAGGGCGACCTGGCGCTCTTCTCTCACATCGAGGAGCGCCGACTGTGCCTCCGGACTGCCGCCGGTTGATTGCGTCGCCGATCATCGCGTTGGTGAACACGGGGCCCTGTCGGAAGTTGAATTGACCGCTGCAGTGGTCGAAGACCATCACGCCGGGGACGTTAGTCGGAGGGACATCAGGTGTGAACTGGACTCGTCTCCAGCCGCCGGCGATCGAGTTGGCGATCGCCTTCGCAATGCTGGTTTTTCCGGTTCCGGGAATGTCGTCGAGTAGAAGGTGACCTTCGGTCAACAGGCAGCCGAGCGCGAAGCGAATTTCTGCACGCTTGCCGCGAATCACCTGATCGATGTTCTGGACCAACGCGTTGATGACCAGCGGAGGATTCCCTGCCAAGGACCGAGTGCAGAACGGGGCACCGGCTCGCTGCGGAATGCGTGACGGTCAGGCCAACAGCGAGTCGAGGAAGTCGGCGATTCCTTCGTCGGTGTTCGCACCGATTGTTTCGTTCGCTGCAGCTTGCACGCGTCGATCGGCGTTCCCCATGGCGACCCCGCGGCCCGCCCATTCGAGCATCGTCAGATCATTCCACTCGTCACCGAGAGCAATAACGTCGGCTTGGGTGACGCCGAGGTGAGCGCAAAGCCACTGGAGTCCAGCACATTTGTCGGCTTCGGCCGGGCCGATCTCAACGGCGTCTGCACCCATGTGGCTCACTGCGTATCTGGCTGTTCCAGCGAGCGGGAGGTCCTTGATCAATGCGGGAATCACGGTGAGTAGGTCGTGCACCGACTTCGCCGGGTGAAACGCCAGGAGTTTGAACGCCATCACTCCGTCGATGGTGGTGACGTCGGCGACCGAATCGTTGTGCACTGCGGCAGGCATTAACTCCGCGAAACCAGGCTCGTGTGCGAATCCGGCGTCAGATGCGAGCGCGAATCTGAACTCGGCGTCGACTGATCGAAGGTGCCGGACGATGTCCATCGCGTCGGTGAGGGGAAAGCCGACAAGGTGGATGAGGACGGGATCGTCATCGGAGGTTTCGGGGAATGTGGAAATGACCGATCCGTTGCCACCCACGATGTGGGTGGCAATTCCAGCGAGCTTGGTGGTCGCGCGGAAAGCCATCTCGGGTGGTCGTCCGGTCGCCAACACAACGCGGTGACCGGCCTGCGTGACGCAAGTGATCGCGGAAACCGATCGGTCACTCATGCGGCCGTTCTGGTCGAGGAGTGTGCCGTCGAGATCAAGCGCGATGAGCTTGGGCACGAATTCGGGGATGGAGGAATTGGGCGTCGGGTCGGTCACGGCTTAGTCCCATTCGATTCGTAGGTGGCGGTAGGCCTCGCGGAGGATCGTGGCCAGTTCAGGTCGCCGGGGGAGGCGTTCGTCAGATCGATCCAACTGTGGGATTTCGGGGAGCATTGCGCCATCGGGAATCGAAAGCACATCGGCGAGCGGATCAACGATGGGTTCACGCTCCCGACGCGAGTGCTGCTCGCGGCGTTCCGCCCGGCCCTGCTCCATGCCGTCGCGGACCAGTTGCAGGTGACGCCGCCGGCG
>JBLFZD010000370.1:0-3652 GCA_047610085.1 Ilumatobacter sp.
ACAGAAAAAAAAGGGGCGCGGCCAGCCTCGCCAGGCAGCGATCGGCGAGCAGAGTCAGGCGAGGAGGTCGACGAAGGATTCGAGTTGGCGAAGGTTGCGGCATTCGTGGACGCCGTCTGTGTAAGTGCCGTACTCCCCCACGATCGAGTCACCAGTGTTCCAGTAGCTCTTCGGTTCTGGGTTGAGCCAATACACGTGCTTGGCCTTCTTCTGGATCTCTTTCACGACCCAGCTTTGGCTCGCGTGGTAGTTGTTGCGAGCATCGCCCAGGAATAGCACGGTGGACTTTGAGCTCACGTCCTTGCCGAACTTGTTCCACCAGACTTCGAATGCATGGCCGTAGTCAGAGTGCCCATCGACCCACACCACATCGGCTTCGGTGTTGACCCGATGGATTGCTTCCTGGATGTCATCGGTCGCCTTGAAGTAGTCGGTGACTTCATCGATTCCATCGATGAACACGAAGGACCGAACCTTCGAGAACTGATTCTGAATTGCGTAGACCAGCATCAAGGTGAAGCGTGCAAATGCCGCCACCGAGCCAGAAATATCAGCGATCACGATCAATTCGGGCTTGGCGATACGCGGCGCCTTAAACTTGGGCTCGGCAGGCACGCCGCCGTAGCTCAGTGAGTGGCGAACCGTGCTTCGAAAATCGAGCGGCCCCTTGCGCTTGTGTTTACGTTTGCGGGCCAACCGGGCAGCAAGCTTGCGGGTGAGTGGTCCGAGTGACTTCCGCAGCGCTGCCATTTCATCACGAGATGCGTGCATGAACTCAACGTCTTCAGGGAGCGGCTTGCGCAGGGTCTTGGCCATCGCCTCGGCCCCACGGTCAGCGACCAGGCGACGACGAATCTCGGACTCGATCTCGCCCTTGAACTTCTCGATGCGATCTTCGTATTCTTCTTTCTCCAACCGTTCTTCCATCGACGTCAGCTCGTCGGATGAATCGTTCTTGTTGGCTTCCATCATCTTGTCGAGCATGTTGTCGAGGTCGAGGTTCCGAAGTGTGCGATACAGGTAGTACGTGCCGCCAACCGGCCGGCCAGGTTCCATGCCAGCAAATCGCTGCACGGCCTGCTTGGCCATCGCGCGCATCATGCCCTGGTCACCGTTCATCAACGCTTGCATCAGCATCTGAGCAATTTCCTCAGGCGTCATGCCATCCATGCCACCTTGGCCGTTGCCCTCACCCTGCTGCTGCGCCTCTTGCATCTCACGCCAGAGATCGTCGATGTCGGAGTCGCCATCGCCTTCGGCGATTCTGTACTCGGGTCCGCGCAGGCTGAAGTACACCTCGAACACCGTTTCGAAGCTTCTCCAATGCGAATGGTTCTTGATAAGCGTGGCGCCGAGCGCGTACTTAAACGCGTCACGATCCTCGATGGGGATGTGCTGGATGGCCTGCATTGCATCGAGGTTCTCGGTGAGCGAGACCGGGAGGCCTGCGTTGCGAAGCTCGACGACGAACCCGTTGAGCAGGTCGAGCATGCTCCCGTTCGATGATGCGGCCGGAGTGGCGGTGTCGGTCATGATGCGGTAAATCGACGGGTCAGTCGTCGATCGTGAGTTCCTTAGCGGCCTTAGTGATGTCGGTCTGATACTTCAGCAGGATGTTGAGCGTGTCCTTCGCGACCTGCTCGTCGATGGTCTCGATGTTGAGCAACATCAGCGTGCGAGCCCAGTCGAGCGTCTCTGAAACCGACGGCGACTTCTTCAGGTCGAGCTGACGGATCGAGCGAACCACACGAGCGACCTGGTCGGCGAGGTTCTCGGTGATACCAGGGGTCTTGGAAAGAACGATTTGCTTCTCACGCTCAAGCTCGGGGTAGTCGACGTGCAAGTAGAGGCAGCGTCGCTTGAGCGCTTCGGAGAGCTCACGGGTGTTGTTCGACGTGAGGAACACCAATGGAATCTGCTTGGCAACAATTGTGCCGAGCTCAGGGATCGATACCTGATAGTCGGACAGGATCTCGAGCAGCAGCGCTTCGGTCTCGACTTCGACACGGTCGACTTCGTCGATGAGGAGCACGACGGGCTCGTCGGATGTGATTGCTTCGAGCAACGGACGGGTCAACAAGAACTCATCGGAGAAGATGTCGTCTTGGATATCGGTCCAGTCCTCGGAGTTGTCGCCACGCTCGGTCTGGATGCGGAGCAGCTGCTTCTTGTAGTTCCACTCGTAGAGGGCCTTACTTTCGTCGAGGCCTTCGTAGCACTGCAGGCGAATCAACTTGGCGCCGGTGATCTCCGCAATCGACTTGGCGAGCTGAGTCTTGCCGGTACCGGCCGGACCTTCGACCAGAATCGGCTTTTGCAGGCGATCGGCGAGATAGGCAATTCCTGCAATGCCGTCATCGGCGAGGTAGTTGACGTCGCGGAGTGCATCACGAACCTGCTGCACGCTCTCGAAGCGTGGTTCGGCATCAGCCGCGGAAAATGTCGCGTCGGGAGTCATCGTCATAATGGCAGAACTTACCGGCCGGTAGCCGCTCCTTTGGAATCGGAATGAATGCACTCCCTTAACGTGTGTCACATGAGCCAGAATCTTCAGAGCTTTGTCACAAGTGTCTCGATGCTTCGGAGCGCCGCTATCCGTGTCCCAGGTCACTCATAGGGCGACACCTCGTGTCGTGATCGCTGGTGAGCCAAGCAGGTCGCCGGGCACATCAGCTGGGGCATAGAGACCGTCGCAAACATCCCCCGGGGCGGCTGGTTCGCTGCAGAGATGGACGAGGCTCAACGCGCTCACCCGCGCAGGAGACGTCGCCGGTGGAAGCAATGCTGCGGGCACACGGCCGATTCGGCGCCACCGTCGAGTCCTTGTCGCCAAACGCTCTCGATCGGTTTATTGCCTTCACCGGGCGCACCAGCGTCAATGGCTGACCTTCACAAAAGAACGGTGACCTTGCCGCTGATCGGGTCGACCTCGACCTGAGCACCGTCCGGAATCTCCAAAGCCCCTTCCACACCAACGACCGCTGCAATACCGAGCTCTCGGGCGATCACGGCGGTGTGGCAGAGAAGGCCACCATGCTCGGTGACAACTGCACCTGCGGTTGCAAGCACCGCGTTGAACGTCGGAGCGGTGAAGCGCGTGACGATCACATCTCCCGGCTCGACACGCTCAATCGCCTCGCCGGCGTCGGCAACGACTCGTGCGGTACCCGCGTACTTTTGGGTTCCGACACCGGTTCCGGTCAGTTTGCCTCGCTCGGGCGCCGCCTCGAGGAGGGAGAACACGTTGACGCTCATCTGCATCATCTGGCGCATCGCGTCGGGCAAACCATCAAGATCGGGTTCGATCGGCTCAGGCCCGAGGAACACCGGGCTGTCCAGTTCGACCAACGCCATGCGATTCGCATATCTCGTGGCCACAGCCTCACGTTTTGGCCCGGGTTCGCCGCGCAGCGATCCAACCAACTCGGTTGCCGAGAGGTCAAAGACGTGACAGGCGTTCGCGAGCCGGCCCGCTGCGACGAACCTGCGTGAAGCTTCAAGTAGCGCCATTCGGAGTATCCCGCTCGGCCACTGGACCGTCAACGGACCGTTCTCATCACGAAGGCCGTAGAAGCGGCGAGCGTCTGCAACCAAGTCGTCGAACTCCTCGAGATCAGACACCGGTATCCGATCACGCACAGCGGCCAACGCA
>JBLFZD010000371.1:0-3652 GCA_047610085.1 Ilumatobacter sp.
CGTCGGCGAAGATCATCTCGGCGGCGTCGGTTGCTTGTTGCAGCGTTTCGGCGACGACCACGGCGAGCGGCTCACCGACGTGACGAACCTTGTCGCTGGCGAGCAATGTGCGCGCTGCGGCGGGGTTGAACGGCGACGGGATCGGCTCGAGGCCGAGCGACTCGGCGGTGTGCACGGCAAGCACGCCAGGCATTTCGAGTGCGCCCTCGATGTCGATCGACAGGATCGTGCCATGTGCGACAGCAGACCGGGCGTAAACGGCCTGGGCTGCGCCAACAAGGCGGGGGTCGCTGACGTCGTCGGCATAAATGCCGCCCGTTGTCAGGAACTTTGGATCTTCTTTGCGTTGTACGCGGTTACCAAGAATGCTGCCACCAGCCACGTGAACCCCTGTCGTAAATCGATGGGAACCTCGGTCGTGAGGCCCCTGTGACGAAGAACCTAGTCGGTGGGTACCGGCGCAGGCCCAGCTGAGCGGGCAGCGAAGATCTCACTGACCACGTTATACGGCCACCCGTCAGGGAGCTCGGCCGGCAGTGGAGGCGTTGGAAGCACCGATGTTCGCTTTTCGCCGATCTGCACGAAGCCGATCTCTTCACGAGCGGCTTCCCTGACGCCGTCGTCGGTTTTCAGTCGGTCGACTTCGGCAGCGAGCTGGCCATTGACTCGTTGCAGCTCGTCGAGCTGCGTCTGGCGTTGTACGAGATCGTTGTCCTGGTCGCGCCACGTGCCGATCGGCAAAATGAACACGGCGGCAGCCATGGTGCCAACGACAATCAGCACCGCAAGGCTCGCAAAAAGTGCGAACTTGGGTCGACGTGAGACATGCTTCTCGATCGGGATCGACCGGGTGAAGTCGCCGAGGCGCGACGAACCGTCTTTGGAGGCAGGTGCCTCGATCTTGGGCCGACGAATCGACGTCGTTTTGGACCTGCTCACCCGCCCATCATCTCAGGTTGGGCCCCGATTTGCGCGTCAACGTGAGTGAACGTCTCTCGGCTCGGGGACTCGTGCGCTATGTCAGGCGGCGAGCTGGTATTCGCCGTCGAGCGTTATAGGGCGAGTCTTCTCGCCATCTTGTGCCGATTTTTCTTGGGTGTACGGATTCCGCAGCGCGGACCTGCCACGCCTTGAACATGAAACGCTTTGCAGCGGTCGCAGCAATGGCCGTGATGGCCGCCGCATGCGGATCCGATGGAACGTCGCCCGGTGCGGGCATCTCCGAGTTGTTTTCGTCGGGGTTGGCGCCGTGTCGGAACACCGGTGACCTGATTGTGATCGGCGACATCCTGACGACCGGTCAACCGACACTCAACTACCAGCCATCGGCAGACATTGCCCAGGTCGTTGAGCAGTCCGACGTTGCAGTGAGGGGTTTCATCGACTCGGCGGTTCGCTCGAGGTCGTACACCAGCTTCGACGTCTCCGGTGTTGAGGTGCTCGCCGGCAGCGCGGACGTCGTCGTCGACGGGTTCGGCTTCGAAGCGCGATGGGTTGAAAGGAACGAACCGGATCCACTACGAGAACCAGTGCAGTTCTCCAATTTGGAGTTCGTCGCAATCCTCAATAAGTCGGCTGCAGTGCCCGGTGGATACACGCCGGCGATTGAGGGCTTCGTCTTGAACTGCGAAGGTGCAACGGGAGCAGCGAGGTCCGTCATGGTCGAAACTCCACCCGGCTCGACGGGTCTGCCGCTGGGCGAGTTCGCGGATCTCGTCGCCGGGTCGTAGCTCGTCGCCTCTGCGACTCCGAGGACCCGGTCGCAACGCGCGGCCAACAGCCTGTGAATCGCGTGCCGGATACGTGCCGATCAGGGACAGCGTCCCCGGTTGTCACAACGAGCGCGCGATGTCAGGTGGCGAGCTGGTATTCGCCGTCGACTACTTGGAGGTGCACGACGTTCCAGGTCGACTTTTTGATCATTGCTGCTTCGAGGGCGGTGCGTGCGCCGGGGTGGACTGATCGTTTGGGTAGTCGAGCCCGGATGATGTTGGTTTGGGTGCGTTGTCCGGTGGGGTGCATGCGGGTGCCGTTGGCGCGTGTTGTTTCGATGTGGTCGGTGGTGATGCGGGTTCGTGTGAGTTTGGTTCGGTGTTTGTAGCGGTTGTGGTTGGAGCATTCGAGGCCGGCGTTGGTGAGTGAGGTTTGGCCGGTTCCGTTGGCGTATTCGTCGAGGTGGTCGATTTGGCAGTGTTCGGCGGCGATGTTGCAGCCGGGGTGGGAGCATTGGTGGCCGAGGAGTTTGGCCATGGCTCTGATGGGGCCGGTGAAGAGTCGTCGGGTGCGGCCGTAGCTAATGGGCATGCCGGTGTTGTCGGTGATGATGGATCGGATTCGGCCGTGGACGAGTGAGCGGACGAGTTCGTCGTTGTTGATGGGTGAGCCGGAGGTGGTTTCTTTGCGGCGTTGTGTGAGTGGTGGGGTGGAGAGGTCGGTGGGTATGGGGATGAGTCCGGCTGTGCCGAGGGCGTGTTCGGTGTCGTAGCGCGATGCGACGATGTTGACGATGGTGGGGATTGGTCCGATGGTGAGGCCTGCGTTGGCGGCTGTTTGTGCGGCTCGGAAAATGTTTTGGAGGGCGTCGCGGCGGCGTTGTTTGTCGGTGCGTGCAAGGAGTGATGTGGGGGCGTTGGGTCCGTAGGTGGCGTCGCGGGCTGCGCAGTCGAGGCGGAATTCATGGTCGACGAATGAGTCGAATACGGCAACCATTTCGGCGGTGTCGAGTGCGGTGCCGCCCGAGGCGCGCATGAAGAGTTCGCCACCGGCGTCGATGACGGTGGCGTCACGGTGTTCGATGTTGTTGGCTTCGCGTTGTTCTGCGCCGTTGGTGTCAGCAAGTGTTTCCCAGCGGAACGCGACGATGCGGAAGTCTTCGTATTTCAGTTGTTCAGCGGCATCGAGCAGCGTGTTGACGGTGTCGGCAGTGTTCGCGTCGGTGGTGTTCGTGTCGGTGTTGGTGAGTTGGTCGCCGACGCGTGGGTTGGCGCGGAGCCGGCCGAGTTCGTTGGCTTGGGCGGTGCCGATGTGGCCGTTGAGGAGTGCGTTGCCGGCACCAGCAACGGTGTCGAGGAGTGCTGCGACTTTGATGGTGCTGGTGGCTTGGCTGTTCGACCAGTTGAGGTTGGCCCGCAGGAATGCTTTGACTGATCGGTGTCCGTCATCGCGAAACAGGCCACGTCGTTCGACCTCGCGAGTGATTGCGGCTTGCTCGGCAGCGATCCGACGGGAGTCGAGTTCGTTGGTTCGCAGCCGTTCGATGAGTGCCGGATCGTCGGTGACGATCAGCTTTTCAACGAGGCATGTGAACATGTGAAAAGTATAGCGAACATATGTTCGTATGGCAAATCTGGAAGTAGGATTTCTTCCCTCAGGCCGGGCCTTGTGTCCCACTGTCGCTCCGCCTGGTGCGGGTCGGGCCTCCCCCACGGAACTCTCACGATTTCATCGCTATCGCTATCGCTATCGCTATCGCCGAGTCGCAGCTCACCGTCTTTCGTGGCTCGATGCAAGAGCTCGTCGACGCTAAGGAAGGTGATCAGCCGAAGGCGATGACGCCGATCACGCCGGCCATCACCAGTGCGCTCGCGGCGTATTCGCTGCGTTCGTGATGCTCGTGGAGCCAGAACACGGAAATCGCAAATGCCATAAGCAG
>JBLFZD010000372.1:0-3638 GCA_047610085.1 Ilumatobacter sp.
GTCACGGCTACACGTCGGTCATGAGTCACCGTTCCGGTGAAACAGAAGACGCCACGATCGCCGACCTCGCGGTCGCAACCAACTGCGGCCAGATCAAGACAGGCGCACCCTGCCGCTCCGATCGCGTTGCCAAGTACAACCAGCTCCTTCGTATCGAAGCCGACCTGGGGGAGCAGGCCGTTTACCGCGGCGCTGCCGCCCTCGCTCCGTTGCGCTAAACAGCGCTTCAGGGCGCAGCATTCACCCTAAGCCTGAGGTCGATTCCCTGCATGCCCACGTGTGCGCAGCATTCGCTGCCAGAATGAGGTGATGTCCAGATCGAAGACGACCTCCATCCCGCGCCCAGCGGGCGTGAAGGCCTCCGACGATGGACGCTCTCGCCTCGGTGACTTTACTCGGCCGATTCCGATGGACAAACGGATCTTGCGTCGCCCGCGGGTTGCGGCGTTCGCTGGGCTTTTCGCTTTGGGAATCATGGGCGCTGTTGCCGTCGCGGTGTTCGTACTTCCAATTGGGACGTGGAGCGACCAACGGGTTGGCATCGATCAGCGCCAGGCGCAGCTCGACGAACTCCAGCGGGTCAACGGCGAGCTCCAGACTGAGACCGTCCGCCTTGAGACAGAAGATGGCATCCGTGAGGCTGCACGTGAGGATTATGGTTTCGTCGAGCTCGGAGAAGAGCGAGCCTCGATTCTCGCGCTGCCGCCGCTGCCGACGGATCTTCCCGATGGCTGGCCCTACAACGTCGTGACCCAGATCATCAACGCCCAAGCCGCCGGCCCCGCCGTCGCTCGGGTCAATCCCGAACAATGAACCCCATTGTCGTCCAACCCTGAGTTACTCGAACCGGGTTGGACGAACAAATGTTTTAGCGGGAGTGCAGGCTCACGAGTCGTTCGAACCTTGGTCGGACTTGCTCGCGAAGCATCGCACCGCGCTCTGATGCTGGCCCTTTGACCGCTTCACCCCACAGCGCACGACCGACCATAAAGCCGGCGCAACCAGCGTGCGATGCGGTGGCAAACTGATCGGCGAAGTCGTCAAATGAACCCCCGCCGGACAGCATTGCCCACGGCAGATCACCGTTATCAGCACAAATTTGGGTGACCTGTGCACAGGCCGCACCGTGACCGGGATATGGCAGCTTCAACAGGTCGGGCCGCATGGCGGCGAAGCGGCGCGCCGTCTCGACCACCAGCTCTCCTCGGTTGTCGTCGTCGATCAGGCCAAAAAACAGTGGCTCGAGCGCGATCGGAAAATCGATTGCATGACACGCGTCGGACAGCGACTGAGCAACCGCTTCCTGCTCCGCTGCGAGGCGACCGTCGGGCCGATACGGCAGCAAAAGCTTCGCACACGACGCGCCCGATTCCTTGGCTTGTTCGACCGACCAGCCGTCGAGGACCGTCGTCGCTCCAGCTTCCGGGTCATCGAGGTAACCCTGCGATTCAAGCGCCGCTAAAAACCCCACGCGATCCGGCAATGCACCAGCGTCGAGCACCTGAGGAATCGAGTACTCGGGCTCGAGCATCACTCCGGTAGCCAAATCAGCCACGCCAGCAACAATCTCAATCTTGAGCGCCGTAATCTCGTCGTGGCTCAACGAGCCGGGATCCTCGGGCCGCAGGAACTGGCGAAGCGAATCGCGATGATCGATCGCAAGAATCGAGAACTTGCCATCGGCATCGGAAAGCTGAGCGATCGTCATGCGGGCGGCCTGACCACCGGCAGCTCCCAGGCCTCGTGGTCCCAGTCGTCCTGGATCCACGTATGGGCCTCGTCGAAGCAGGGCGGGGTGGTGCGCTCGTCGTCGTACAATTCACCGGCAAGGTAGTTGAGGAACATCATGTGCGAACTCGGGCAGGCCACCGACGAGTGATACCCCTTGGTGACGAGCACAGCCTCGCCATTGCGGGCACTGAACAGCTCGTCGAAGTTCTCCTCGTCGGTCCAGTTGCGCTGCATCACAAAGCCGTTGTCGGGCTGTGTACGGAAGTAGTACACCTCTTCGAGGTACGGCGAACCGTCACGACCGTCGTGGCGATGCGGCGCCCAGCCAGACCACGTACCACGCGGGACATACACCTCATAAAGGATCAGCCGCTCAGCCTGGATTGGCGGAGCTAACACGTGGTTCACATGCCGGTACGCCGCTCCCCCACCGCGCAGTTCCTGCTTCATCTCACTTGGCTCGATCAAGCGGGTCGGATACTTGCCGACCGCTTCGGCCGATCCGATCGAGAATTCGAAACCCTCATCAGCAGCGACGACCTCCATGGCCTCACCCGGGGTCACATAGACGATGTGCGGCATTTCTTCGAACACCGAGGTCCGACTGATCTCGAAGGTCTGATCGCCAGCGCGAACGGTACCTGCGCCGCGCAACGGCACGATCGCCGTCTCGACGCCGGGACGGGTGGACGAGTGCGTGCCACCTGCTTCGAGTTCGATCACTGAAAAGCTCAGGAAGTCCCAGCCAGCGTTCTCTGGAGTGATATTAATCCGGACGGTGCCCTCGGGGTTGCGAGCACGGTGATGGCTCATGTCGGTCTCACGCATCGGGCCGACCGGCCGGGCGTGTCGCAGGGGCATCCCCGAGTGAGACAGTGGTTCGATCATGATGCATTCCCTGCTTCTTGTTGTTCAATTTCAGCGATGGTGACGGGGCGGTTCTCGAGCAACGACGCGAGCGCTGCCTTACCGATCACCAGCGGCGCACGACCGTCGGCACCCGACACTGGGCTCGCCCCGCCTGTCGTGACCATGTCGACAAAGGCGTCCCACTGGTCCAGGTAGCTACGTGTGTAACGCTCAAGGAAGAAGTTTTCCAGTGGCGGTCGCTGGTAGCCGCTGGCGATCGCCAGCACGCTGTTGAACTGGTGAAAGTTGTCCGACGCCGCCTTCCCCTTGCTACCAAAGGCCTCAACACGCTGGTCATATCCGTAGGCCGCTTCGCGGCTGTTGTCGATGGTGGTGAGCGCCCCGTTCGCGTGAGTCAAGAGCACCACGGCGGTGTCGATATCTCCGGCCTCTCCGATCGCCGGATCGACTCGGACCGCACCTCGTGCGTACACCTCGATGACGTCACTGCCCGTGACGTAACGCGCCATGTCAAAATCATGAATGGTCATGTCGTTGAACATGCCACCCGAAACTCGGATGTACTCGATCGGGGGCGCACCTGGATCCCGGCTATGGATGTTGCACAGGTGTACATCGCCCACGACCCCGTGCTTCACCGCATCGGCAACAGCCTTATGGCTCGGGTCGAAGCGAC
Organism: Ilumatobacter sp.; assembly: GCA_047610085.1. Taxonomy (GTDB): domain Bacteria; phylum Actinomycetota; class Acidimicrobiia; order Acidimicrobiales; family Ilumatobacteraceae; genus Ilumatobacter_A. The sequence continues at coordinate 3,278 of JBLFZD010000372.1, forward strand.
GGTTGAATCCAATCTGCAGCTTCACTCCTGCGGCCTCGACTGCGGCCAGCCCACGATCGACTTCGGACACCGCTAGCGAAATCGGCTTCTCACAGAAGATCGCTTTGCCGGCCTGCGCTGCCGCGACCATCGCCTCGACGTGGGTGTCGGTACTCGTGCAGATCGCAACGGCATCGACATCGTCGGCCGTGACCGCTTCGGCGAGCGATGATGCAACGCGAGCACCGATGTTGGCACCCACCGACTGAGCTGCTGCGTCGACGACATCGAAGACCACGCTCACACTGGTGCCGGGCACCCGTTGAGCAAGCAACTCAGCGTGCATCTTGCCAATTCTGCCGCAGCCGAGCACTGCAAATCT
>JBLFZD010000373.1:0-3634 GCA_047610085.1 Ilumatobacter sp.
TGGGCGAAACCATCCGCATCGTCAACGAGGACGACCGTGGGCACAACGTTGGCCCATGGTTTGTGGGCGCGAACGAAACCCTCAATCAGGAGTTCTCATCGGCTGGCGAATTCGAAGGCGTCTGCACAGTGCACCCGAGCGGCCAGCTGATTCTCATCGTCACCGAGGCCGAGGTGTGACGAAGTTCCTCGCGGCAGTTGTGGGGCTGCTCGTACTCCTGTTTCCGAGCACGGTGTTCGCCGACCCTGCTGGGCCGACGGACTATCTCAGTGAGATCCGCAGCGTTGAGCCGGCGACCTCATCGATCGAAGTAGCGGTACTCGGTGGCGACTCGTTCGTGCAACTCACTGTGTCACCTGGTACCGATGTGATCGTGCTCGGGTATCAGACTGAGGACTACCTTTGGTTCCAGGCCGATGGCTCGGTGCTCGAGAATCAGAACGCGCCGAGCACCTACACCAACGATGATCGATATGGCGGCGGCCAGCCTCCGCCGAACGCCACTCGTGACGCAGAACCGGAGTGGAAACTCGTCGCCTCGAACGGTCGGTATTCGTGGCATGACCACCGGGCGCATTGGATGCAACCGATTCGTCCAGCCGGTAAGCAGGTCGGCGACCAGATCGTGGAAGGCGTGATTCCCCTGATCGTCGATGGCGACGATGTCGACGTGACCGTGATTAGTACGTGGCAACCAGAACCGTCGCCTGTCCCGATGTTCGCCGGAGCAATTGCGGCGTTGGGTTTGGTCGGATTTGGTGTGTGGCGATGGCGATCTGGTCAACGGTCGGCGCTGCTGGCGGCGCCCGTGGCCGCGGCTTCGGTCGTTGCGGGCGTGTTGCAGTACACGAGCCTGCCGAGCGAAACCGGGCCGCGCCTGGTGTGGATCGTGTTGCCAATGATCGCCGTGTTGGCGGCGATGACTGCAGCGGTCGCAGAGGCGCGAGATGCAGACTTCGTGGCCCGTGGTGCGATGCTCGTCGTGGGCGTCCAGCTGGCGATATGGGGCATTGTGAAGCGCGACGGGCTGACTGCGGCTCTGATCCCTACCGATGCGCCAGCCTGGTTCGACCGTTTGACGACGTCAGGCGCGCTTGCCGGTGGCATCGCACTGGTCACATTTGCGCTGTGGGCGCTGTTCGGCCCTCGGCCGTTGCCTCAGGCCTGACGTCGTACGCTCAGCGTTTCCAGGGGGCGAAGGGGCTTGCTGCGCCTTCGCCGGCGGTGAGCACGTCGGCTTCGCCGTCGGTGACCAGGAGCGTGTGCTCGAACTGGGCGGTGCGCTTACCGTCGGCGGTGACCGCGGTCCAATCGTCGTCCCAGATCTTGTAATTGATGCCACCGAGGGTGATCATCGGCTCGATCGTGAATGTCATGCCGGGGCGCATGATGACGCTCGATCGGCTGTCGTAGTAGTGCAGGACCTGGATGTCGGTGTGGAACTGCTCGCCGATGCCGTGGCCAACGAAGGCTTTCACAATGCCGTACTTGAACTGCTTGGCGTGATCTTCGATCGCTCGACCGATGTCGCTGAGCGGCCTGCCCGCTTTGGCTGCTTCGATGCCGAGCCACATGCATTCTTCGGTGACCTTCACGAGCTGCTTGGTCTCGGGGTCAACTTGGCCGACGAAGAACGTGGCATTGGTGTCGCCGTGCACGCCTCGGGTCCAGCCGGTGACGTCAATGTTGCAGATGTCGCCCTCTTGGAGCCGACGCGAATCGGGGATTCCGTGGCAGATCACTTCGTTGACCGAGGTGCAGCAGGCCTTTGGATAGCCGTGGTAATTGATGGTCGAGGGGTAGGCGCCCAGCTCGATGAAGCGGTTGTGGACGTAGACGTCGATCTCTTCGGTCGTGATGCCGGGGGCGACCATGGCGCCGGCCTCGGCAAGCACCGTCGAGGCGACCTTGCCGCTGTGACGCATCGCCTCGATGATCTCGGGCGACTTCACTCGACCCTCGTCCCATGCCTCGTACTCGCCGGTCTCGGCATAGGGCGGCGCCGGGATGGTGTCGGGCACGGAGCGCATTGGGGTGACGTCACCCTGCAGCACGCGACCTTCGGATTTCTTGTGGCAACGCTTGTACTTGCGGCCGCTGCCGCACCAACAATCTTCGTTGGCCTGAGGAAGGGTTGCGGGAGCGGACGCAATGCTCATATGTCGAGGATACGGCGTGATCGGCGACGTTGCCGGGTGGAGCTCGTCAGGGTGTTGCTATGGCGAGTTCGTCGTACCGTTTCGCGGTCATTGGCTCGGGCTGTGATGTGGCGGGGTTGTAGAGCGATCGATCGACCGATGACAGGGGCCCGAGGTACACGTGCACCGCTCGGGCCCATCGATCGTCTGCGGTTGAAATCGCGTGGATCGCGGCCGAGCCGAGCGACAACACCTCACCGCTCTGGATGGTCTGTCCTGGTGTTTCGACCAGCATGTCGCCCGTGGTGGTACCGCGTCGGAAGAAGCGCTGGGCCTCGGCGCCTTGGTACACACCGATGAACGCAGGCATCGAGTGACCGTGTGGAGGCTGGACCACGCCGGGGCGTGAGTGGACGACGATGATCGTCACGTCGTGGTCTTCGAACAGCGTGTTGTCGAAGCCGCAGAGGCCGCAGTCATCGGGTGTCGGTGCGGGAATCTGTTTGGCCAGTTGCTGTGGGTTGGCGACGAGCTCACTGAGCAGGGTGCGGACTGCAGCGTTCGCGTCACCCAAGGCTGCGGCCTGACGGCAGGCGGTCACGAAGTCATCAAGCACCCGCCCACTCTACGAAAGACACGGACCTGCAAGGAGATGTGTTGTGTCAGGCGGCGGGGAGCGACCAGAGCAGATTCTCGAGCAGCAGTCGTTCGTTGGGGTTGCGTTCGAGTGACTCAAGTGCGCCGTGGATTCGGTGAACGGCAGCGGCGTAATCATCGACGTTCGTGGCTCCACCCGACGTGAGCGCGTCGCGATATGTGGAAGCCATTGTGGCGAGTCCGCCTCGAAGCTCATCGGTGCGGTGGCGACGAAGCTCGCGCTTGTGGCGCTCTTCGAGCTGCTTCTTGCCGCTGCCGCGCTCGCCGAACTCCTTGATGCGCGCCGTGACTTCTTTGACCTCTGTCTCGTGGCGTGCGGCGAGTGGCTCGGCGGCCTGATCGATCATGGCAAGCAGGTTTGCAGCGAGGCGCATCGCGACCGTGCCGCTGCCATCGACTTCTTTCGACACCGCCAAGAACGCCTTGCGGCGCGCTGCGAGGCCGGGGTCCGTAGCGAGCAGGCGGGCACGGTCGAGGTTGCCAAGCGCAGCCTTGGAGGCTGCTTGGGCTTCGACGGGGCCGACACCTTCGGTGAGGAGGCGTGCGGCAATCACACCTTCGGCGATCGAGCGGAAGTCGATGCGGGCGCAGCGTGAAGAGATCGTGATGAGCTCGTGGGGGATGAAGTCGGCACAGATGATGAACATCGTCGATGCCGGTGGTTCTTCGATGGTTTTGAGGAGGAGCGCTGCGCCTTCGGGGCGCAACAGATGAAACTCGTCGAGGATCAGTACTTTGCGTGGGCTTTCAGTGGGAGCAAGCGAAGAGACACGCACAATCTCGCGGGCTTGTTCGGCCGAGATAGACGGGCCTGTCCGGCGAACTTCTCGTACATCCGG
>JBLFZD010000374.1:0-3627 GCA_047610085.1 Ilumatobacter sp.
AAGCCGAGCAGCCCAATGTCCGCCCGGTTCACGATTCGCCGCCTGCGAGGTCTGCCCCGACCGACTCGCGAACCCTGACGTCGAGATGTTGATCGAGCTCGTCGAGGTGCCCGAAGGCGGCAACCTCCCCGTCGATCAGCACCACCGCGTGGTCGGCAATGCGACGAAGCTGGGCTGTGTCATGGGTGATCCAGACCAGTGGAACACCGCTCCGGGCGACCTCGAGACCGAGGTCCTCGACCGTACGACGCGCCACAGTGTCGAGTGCCGCTGTTGGTTCGTCGGCAAGCAGGACCGCAGGGTCGGTGAGCAGGGCTCGAGCGATCGACATTCGTTGTGCCTCCCCACCGCTCAGTCGGTCAGCCTCACGGTCGAGTAGCTCGCGCGGCATGCCCACGTGATCGAGCACATGGTGAGCCCGCTCGAGGTCCAGGTCGGGCACCGCCACTGCAAAGTTGTCGCGGACCGTGCCGGGGAAGATCGGCGCCTTCTGAAAGATCATCGCCACCCGACGACGCAGCTCCTTGGGATCCCATGTCGAGAGCTCCCTGCCTTCCCAGCGAATCGTGCCCGACAGCGGGTCGTCGAGCCGGTTCAACAAACGAAGCAAGGTCGATTTGCCGGCGCCCGATGGGCCGGCTACGGCAAGGATCCCCTCGCACGGCACGACCAGGTTGATCCCCTTGAGGATCGGCGCACCCGGCGGTCCCGCCACGACGTCGACCAGTTCAAACGTCGCCGGAGTGGTCACATGGGCAACGTACCGCGGGACGCGAACCGCGCTGCACTTTGGCCCCGCCCGGCTCCTTTTTCGATTCAGAGGAGATGGAGCCGCGGCGCGTTCGGTGTGATGTGGTGTGGGCGGTTCCCCACACGCAGCGGGGACGCAGCACGCGTGGTGACCGCCCCATGGTCATGACGCCGTCCGACGCGCTGGCTGGCGCTCCCTGGCCCCCGATGACGGGTATGCGTTGTCGGCTTGTGAACCGCGGCGCATAGCGTTACCTCAGTGACGAACTCTTCGGCCCACCTTCCTTCTTTCTCGCTCAGCGGACAGGTCGTTGTCGTGACCGGCGCGAGTCGAGGAATCGGTCAAGGTCTCGCTGAAGGGCTTGGCGCTGCCGGCGCAACGGTGGCGGTGACCTCGCGCTCACTCGACGATGCTCAGACAGTTGCTGATTCGATCACCCGCGCCGGCGGCACCGCCACGGCGCACTCGCTCGACGTGTCCGACATTGCCTCGATCAATGCAGCTGTTGACGCGATCGCCGCCGAACACGGACGGATCGACGTGATGGTTGCCAACGCGGGCCTTGGTTCCAACCATCGAGCGCTCGAGGTGACCGAGTCCGACTGGGACCAGATGATGGACGTGAATGCGAAGGGCTTTTTCTTCACAGCCCAGGCCGCCGGACGCCACATGGTCGAACAAGGCTCAGGCCGCGTCATCGCGATCAGTTCGCAGGCGTCGACCGTCGGGATTCGTGACCACGTTGTCTATTGCTCGTCCAAGGGCGCCGTCAATCAGACCGTGCGAGTGCTTGCGCTTGAGTGGGGTGCACTCGGCGTGACCGTGAACGCCGTGGCACCAACGTTCATCTACACGCCTGGCACTGCGGAACGACTCGACGACCCCGAGTACCGCCAAGGTGTGATCGACCGAATTCCGCTGGGCGACGTCGGGTCAATCGCCGATGTCACCGGAGCGGTCGTGTATCTCGCATCCGACGCCGGTCGTCTGGTGAATGGCGCGATCCTGCCCGTCGACGGTGGCTGGACCGCCCAGTAACGATCAGAGGAGTCGTCGAGCGTTTCGTCGAGCGCGACCTGCACGGTGACGTCCTGAACGGAACCACATTTATTGCAGATCACATGGTGATGGTGTTCGGTGAGCTCGTCCTGGGAGCGAGTAGCTCAAATACCGCACCGTCGAATTCGGTCATCGCTGCCATTGGGTTCGGGGCGATATCTCAGACGCACGCCTCCACTACGTTGGACCAATGGCCAAGAACATCGTGGAAGAACTCCGTGTTGATGGAGACCCGCACATCTCGACGCGCGATACCGCCGACACCTTTGGCTGGGAGCGCAAAGAAGCTGAGGCGTTGTTCGCCGAAGAAATGGTCGAGCTCGTCGAGCTGCAAAAGAAGCTGTTTGCCGACAAATCTGCTTCGCTGTTGATTGTGCTCCAGGCCATGGATGCCGCGGGCAAAGACTCCACTATCCGTGCGGTCATGAGTGGCCTGAACCCTGCTGGCGTCGACGTGCAACCGTTCGGCGTGCCGACCGAGGAAGAGCAGGGCCACGACTACCTCTGGCGGATTCACTCACACGCGCCTGAAGACGGCTACATCACCGTGTTCAACCGCTCCCACTATGAGGACGTACTCGTCGTCCGAGTGAAGGGCTTCGCCTCCAAGAAGGTGTGGGAGAAGCGGTATGACCACATCCGCAACTTTGAGCAAATGCTGGCCGATGAAGGCACTCACATCGTGAAGATCTTCTTAAACGTCTCCAAGGAGAAGCAGAAAGAACGCTTCGAAGAGCGCCTCGAACGACCCGACAAGCGCTGGAAGTTCCGCGCGGGCGACCTCGACGACCGGGCGCTCTGGGACGACTATATGGATGCGTACACCGTTGCGCTCGAGAAGACCTCGACCGACGATGCCCCCTGGTACGTCGTGCCAGCCGACAAAAAGTGGGCCCGCAACGTCTGCATCGCTCGCATCCTTCGCCACCACCTCGAAAAGATCGATCCGAAATACCCCGAGCCCGATGGCGACATCGATTTCGGCAACATCGTCGTCACGTAGCACCCCTCCTCACTCACGGGACCCTTGTGCGAGTTCTACTCGCAATACTATGGTGAAGTGATGCATCCGCCAAAAGACTCCGTTGCCGACGGGCGTACTGCACGTCGTGAACGCAGTCGAATTGCGGTGGTCGACGCGGCGTTCGAACTGATCCTCGACGGGAAGGTTCCGCCCACGCCTGCCGACATCGCTGAACGAGCCGGCGTGTCGGTGTCGTCGGTGTTCCGCAATTTCGACGGGCTCAGCGACATTCAGCACCAGGCAATCGAGCGGTTCGAAGAGCGTTTTGCACCCCTGCTTATTGCCGCTCCTCAGCCGGACACACCGCTCGAGACGCGGATCGAACACTTTGTGAACGCGCGCGTCGAGTTGTACCAAGTGGCGGGGCCGCTGCTTCGGCTTGCGCGCCAACGTGCACTCGATTACCCGGCCATAGCTGACAGTGTCGGAAAGCAGCAGAGCCGTCTCGCAGACCAGACGCGCAACTTCTTCGCTCCCGAAATGGACGCGTCCACGCCCGCCACGGCCTCGAACTTGCTCGCACTGATCGACGCATTGGCCTCGCCTGGGGCTTTCGACGTGATGAGCGGTGCCCACGCTCGCTCCCCGCGTCAGGTCAACCAAACCTGGGCCGCGGGCATCACCGCACTTCTGCGCGCACACATCAGCACCACCCAAACCCACACGAGCGGAGACACCACATGAGAGCTTCACGATTTGAGGGCACGATCGGCCGGAGCCTCGCCGACTCACAGGAATGGTTCGACGAACCGCCGCACCCGGGTACCGATGCACCCAACGTCGTGGTGGTGTT
>JBLFZD010000375.1:0-3625 GCA_047610085.1 Ilumatobacter sp.
TCCGAGCCTCGCACCTGCGCTCGGTGGGGCTGCTACGTCAAGGGCGCAGGCCATGGCGACATATTCGAGATCGACATCTTGAAGAGGGAACACAAGGATTGGGATCAGGATTGGGATTGGGATTGGGATTGGAGTGGTCACATTCCACACTTCGGGTTGTTGGCCGATGACGGCGACTGTTCAGTTGTCCGTGCGCGCGGCATCTACGAAAACGCCCGCACTCCCACCCGCTATTGACATTGGTCTTCATAACGACTTTGCTATGTTGTTATGAAGGTGGACCTGCAAGAGTCGCTCGATCTCGAAAAGGCACTGAAGGCGATTGCCAGCCAGCGGCGTCTACAGATCATGCAGTGGCTGCAAGACGTTGCTGCCAACTTCCCGACCCAGGTACACGGTGACCCCGTCGAGCATGGCGCCTGCAACCTCTTTATCTCCGACAAGCTCGAAGTTTCCCAACCCGCTGCGTCGCGCCACATGAAGGTGCTCGTCGAGGCAGGCCTGGTTGTCCCGACCGCCCGTTCCGGGTGGGTCTACTACCGACGCAACGAGACTGCCGTCGACGCGCTCAAACACCAGCTGCTCGCAATCTGAACGGCTCTCTGAATCGAATGGACACTCACGTGTACGAATCGCTGAATAACAAGGTCGTTCTCGTCACCGGTGCTGCGGGTGGGATTGGTCGCTCGATCGCCGAGCGGTTCGCGAGCCAAGGGTGCAAGCTCGTGGTCAACGACATCAACGCTGAAGCGGCAGCAGAAGTCGTCGCGGCGATCACCGCTGCTGGCGGCCAAGCAGTCGCGGCGATTGCTGATGTGTCGGACAGCGCGCAGGTGGCAACGATGTTCGAGACCCTGGTAGCCGAGTACGGCGACATCGACGTGTTGGTCAACAACGCTGGCCTCGTCTCGCCAATGCTGCATTTCTTCGACGCTGATGAGGCGTGGTGGCGCCGCATCATCGACGTCAACCTCACCGGGCACTTCCTGTGTTCGCATGTGGCTGCGCGGATGATGGCCAAGGCCGGCGGCGGGTCGATCATCAACATGAGTTCGGGTGGTGCTACCCGTGCGCACCGTGCGTTCACCGCCTACGACGCAACCAAGGGCGGTATCGAAGCGCTGACCCGGGCCATGGCGCTCGACCTCGGCCCGTACGGCATTCGGGTCAACGCCCTGATGCCAGGTTCGATCGACACCAGTGGCCTCGACTTGGCCGACCGGAAACTGCGTGGCGAAAACGTGCCGCTCGGCCGGATCGGTGAACCGACCGATATGACCGGCGCAGCCCTCTTCCTGGCATCCGACGATGCGTCATACATCACCGGCGACGTCATCAAGGTCGACGGCGGAATGCTCGCCCAACAGCGCTCGGCGACCGTCGATATCAAGCTGCCATCTGACTTCCCAAAGATCGAGGACCTCTGATGAATACCGGTGTTCGGTTCGCTGCTGATGTCGGTGGCACGTTCACCGACGTGGTGCTCGAACGTGCCCGTGGTGATTACGCGTCGACGAAGGTATTGACGACCCACGACGCGCCCGAGCAAGCCATTCTCGAAGGCGTTCAGCAACTCGCCGACGCCGAAGGGATCAACCTGTCGAGTCAATTAGGCGTCGTCACCCAGTTCGTCCACGGCACGACGCTGGCGACTAATGCGCTGATCGAGCGGCGCGGCGCGAAGACCGCGCTCGTCACCACCGAGGGTTTCCGGGATGTCATCGAGACCCGAAGCGAGAGCCGGTTCGAACAGTACGACCTCGACATCGTGCTGCCCGCGCCATTGATCGAGCGGAAAGATCGGTACACCGTCGCCGAACGACGCTCCGCCAGCGGCAAAGTTTTACTCGCCTTCGACGAGGCTGGCGCAGTTGCACTGGTCGAACATCTCGCCAGTTGCGATTACGAGTCGGTTGCCGTCGGGTTCCTGCACAGCTACGTCGATGGCGCGAACGAGCGCCGCTTCCGCGACCTGCTCCTCGATCGACTCCCCGACGTGGCGGTGTCACTCAGCTGCGAGGTGTCGCCGCAGATGCGTGAGTTCGAGCGGTTCAACACCGTCTGTGCGAACGCCTACGTCCAGCCGTTGATGGCGTCCTACCTGGTGCGGCTCCGTGACGAGTTGCTGCAGCGCGGCGTCAACTGCCCGCTCTACCTTGTGCACTCAGGTGGCGGCTTGATGAGCGTCGAGAGTGCTGCGGCGTTTCCTGTTCGGCTGGTCGAGTCTGGCCCAGCCGGTGGAGCAATTTTTGCTGCCGACCTCGCAGCTCGGTATGGACGAGACCGTGTGCTCTCGTTCGACATGGGTGGCACGACAGCGAAAATCAGCCTGATCGACGATTTCCGTCCGGCGACCGCCAAGACCTTCGAAGTCGACCGCACAGCGCGCTTCAAGAAGGGGAGCGGGATGCCGATCTCGATTCCCGTGATCGACATGATCGAGATCGGTGCTGGCGGCGGATCGATCGCCAGCGTCGATGTGCTCGACCAAATCAGAATCGGCCCGAAGAGCGCCGGGTCCGAGCCCGGCCCGGCGGCATATTCGCTCGGCGGGCAGGACGCCACGGTGACTGACGCCAACCTGCAACTCGGCCGGCTCCATCCCGACACCTTCGGAGCGACCGATATCGATCTATCGCCGCAGTTCGCGAGCGAAGCACTGGTTCGGAGCGTGGGCGAACGACTCGGTCTCGACGCCGACACCTCGGCGGTCGGAGTTGCTGAGGTCGTCGACGAGAACATGGCCAACGCCGCTCGGGCACACGCCGTCGAGAACGGTAAGGACATGGGCGGCTACACGATGATCGCCTTCGGCGGCGGCGCTCCACTACACGCCTCACGGCTGATGGACAAGCTGGGCCTCGACGAACTCATCGTTCCACCCGGCGCGGGTGTCGGCTCGGCGATCGGGTTCCTCGTCGCACCGTTCTCGTATGAGGCGGTGCGCAGCTTCTACACGTCGACGCTTGACTTCGATGTCGGCGGATCCAACGAGGTGCTGGCATCGCTGACCGATGAGGCGATGTCGTTCGTTCGGCCTGCATTGAGCGAGGACGCTGAGGGCCTCCTCACCGTCGAGCGGCAGGTGTCGATGCGCTACGCCGGTCAGGGCTGGGAGATCCCCGTGGCGCTCGACGACGACTCCATCTTCGACGAGTTCGCCGCCGAAATGTTGTCGGCGAAGTTCACCAAGGCCTACGAGGAGTTCTTCGGCCGGGCCATCGACGACCTCGCAATCGAGACTGTCAGTTGGTCGGTGCGTGTCTCGTCGATCGTGGCGGCCGGGGAGCGGGTCGAACTGTCGATCGCATCGACGTCCGTTGCTGTGCCCGCTACGTATCGTGACGCCTATGACGCCGCTTCTGGCGAGCGTGTGGAAACGGCGGTAATCGACCGGAACGAGTTGTCGTCCGGCACACGTCTGCACGGGCCGGCGATCATCGCCGAAACACAGACCACCACCGTGCTTGCTTCGCACCACACGTGCACGGTGCAGGCCGACGGCACATTGTTGATCACCCGCGATCGGAGTGGGCAATGAGTTGCACAATGAACGCCGCCGACACGTTGCACCACCAAGTCATGTGGAATCGCCTGATCTCGGTTGTCGAAGAGCAGGCGCTGG
>JBLFZD010000376.1:0-3618 GCA_047610085.1 Ilumatobacter sp.
CACTGGTCTTCTCGAGGTCAAGCGGGTTGCCGACCAAGTTCTCGAGGGCGGTGGCCCGAAGCCTGCAGTCTCTGCTGGCTCGCGCAGCGAACGCAACGTGCTGAGCGACTTTGCTGAGCATGTGTTGACCTTCGTCGACCTGGCAGACATCGGAAAAATGCGGGTCGTCGCTGACACCGCGAATGGCATGGGTGGTCTTGTGGTCCCTGCAGTTATGGAACGCATCCCGAGCGTCGAGTTGGACGTTATGTACGGCGAACTCGACGGCACGTTCCCGAACCATCCGGCCGATCCTCTGCAGCCAGCCAACCAGCGTGATCTCCGAGCGCGAGTCAAGTCGGGAAGCTTTGACATCGGTCTGGCCTTCGACGGTGACGCCGACCGCGTGTTTGTCGTCGACGAACTGGGGGAGGGCCTCAGCGGCTCGACCACCACTGCGCTGCTCGCTGTTGCGGCGCTACGAGCGACGCCAGGAGCCACGGTCTTGCATAACTTGATCTGCTCCAAGAGCGTCCCCGAAGTTGTCGTCGAGCACGGCGGCGTGCCGGTACGGACCAAGGTCGGTCACTCCTATATTAAGCAGATCATGGCTGACTCCGGAGCGGTCTTCGGCGGCGAGCACTCCGCGCACTACTACTTCGCGCGAAACTTCAACGCCGACAGCGGCTTGATTGCATCGTTGATGGTGATGGCCGAAGTCGGCCGATCCGGCGGACCCCTGTCTGCGGTCCGTGCCCCGTTTGAGCGCTACTCGGCGAGTGGAGAGATCAACACCCAGGTCGATGATGCAGCAGCAGTGATCGAACAGATCAGCGCTGCGCACGGCGACCATACACAGGATCGCCTCGACGGTCTGACGGTTGACTGTGGCGACTGGTGGTTCAACCTGCGCCCATCGAACACTGAACCGTTGCTGCGGTTGAACCTCGAGGCTACTGACCGGAATACGTGCGATGACCGGGTCGTCGAGTTGCTTGCGATGATCACCAGCTGATCCCGTAGCCTGGCCGATATGTCACTCGCTCCGGCTCTCCTCGAGATTCTTGCCTGCCCTGAAGACAAGGGCGCGCTGTACTACCTCGAAGTAGAATCCGTTCTCTATAACCCTCGTCTGCAGCGCAGCTACGAAATTCGCGAAGACATCCCGGTCATGCTGATTGACGAGTCGACAACGGTCGATGCTGACGAACACAGCCGGATTATGGGCATTATTGTTGACTCGGGTATTGCGCCGACGTTTAGCTAATCCAGCCGGGTGGTGAGCTGCCTGTGTCGTTAATAGGCCGTCTGGACATTCAAGAAAACCCGATCGCTGCCGATAATTGCGTCAGGAAAGTTCGGTCTTCGCACGTGTTGATGACGCCCCTTTTATGACGAATGGGTTACGATGATCCAGGTGAGTTCGAAGAAATTTTTCCGACGTAGCTTCGGCGTTGCCGTTGCATGTGCGAGCGTGGCGTCTTTTACGGCTGTCGGCGGTCCGTCTGCTGGCGTTGTTTCAGCGCAAACGGCGACAGTGGTTGATGCGGGTGGTGAATTCCATCCGCTCACACCGACGCGCATCCTGGATACGCGCGCTGGCGCCTTCAGTACCAACGACGTTGCTCCGAAGGGCCCGAAGGCCAGTGGTGTCGGGGGCGGCGCGAACCTCACCGACGGTGAGTTCGACTTCGAACCGCTCCAGTACGGCGGCCTCCCTGAAAATGCCGACGAAGTACTCGCCATCGTTGCGACGGTCACGGTCGCTGGTCCCACACAGCCCGGCTATCTGGCGGCGTACCCAAAGGGGTTCGTATTCGGTGGGGCCGACGGAACCGGCGATTTGTCAGCGTTGATCACGTTCTCGCCGAACCAGGTCGTTCCGAACCTTGCGATCATCGGCATCGGCGACGACAACAAAATCACCTTTAACCTCAACACGCCGGCCGCAGGCACCGCCAGCGTGATCGTCGACGTGTTCGGTTTCATCTCCACCTCGCAATACAGCGAGCCGGGGGCGCGCCTGGAGATGGTCACCCCGGGTCGCATCCTTGATACCCGATCGATGCCGAACCCGCGGCCTGGAATCAGCTTTGGTGCTGACGACAGTGTGGCGCTGCAGATTCTTGGTGTCGATGCCGTCGAGCCAGCGGTCAACAACATCGTGCCGGATGACGATTCGATAACCGCGGTTATCGTCAATTTCGCGCTTGTCAACAACAAGCCGGGCAGCAAGGATACCTACCTGTCGGCGACTCCGACGCCGCTCGACCCCGCAGACCAGCCGACGGCGAGTTCGTTCGCCAATGCCGGTGACGTCAAGGCGAATATGGCGATTGTGCCGATCGGCCGTGACGGCAAGATTCACATTTACAATCATCAGGGCGACATGGATCTCGTCGTCGACGTCCTCGGCTACTTCAAGACCGGTGCCGATGCCGCGACCAACGTTGGCCGCGTCGTGCCGCTCCAGGCTCCGTTCCGAGCGTTCGACACTCGCCTTGCTGAGTTCAACGACGCACCGCTGCGGCACGGCAGTTCCGAGCAGTGGAGTTTCGAGAACTTCGCTGGCTCGGTCACTCTGAATCCTGGTGCCATAAATGAGCAGAAGGGTCCAAAGCAACAAGGATTCATCGGTGACCTCTTCGCTGTTGGCCTGCAGAAGTTGTACCCCGAAGACTCTGCGCAATCAATGTCGTTCCTGCAACTGGTACCCGGCGGTCTTGCAACGAATCCGTTGTCGGCCAACATCAACTTCGGCCTCGGCGAAGCAGTCCCGAACATGTCGCTCGTCAAATATGGTGAGAGCGATGACGGCGACGACCAGTACGTTGTCGAAGCATTTAACGCCTACGGCTCAGTCGACTACGTCCTCGACGTGTACGCCATTGTCCTCGACGACTGAGTGCAGCCCTCGCCGACGGAACAATCGACACCGACGGCGCTGCCGGCACAACTGAGACTCCGCTGAGCCGGCCGCAACCACTTGGTTGCGGCCGGTAGGATACCCGGACCGAATCACCGGGCTGATTCGATCGGTGCCTGAAGGCCCCTGCCCGGTTCGCAGAGCCATACGCCAACCGGTGCGTGGCAATCCGACACCATGCCTCCGAAGGGGATTACCAATGACTGATACTGCACTCTCGCGTCTCGCCGAGACCAAAGATTTTCGCGTCGCCGACCTCGACCTCGCTCCGTTCGGACGTAAAGAGATGATCCTTGCCGAGCACGAGATGCCCGGTCTGATGGCGACCCGCAAAGAGTTCGGCGCATCGAAGCCGCTCGCTGGATGCCGCATCTCTGGCTCGCTGCACATGACGATCCAGACTGCCGTCCTCATTGAGACGCTCACGACGCTTGGCGCCGAAGTCCGCTGGGCCAGCTGCAACATCTTCTCGTCGCAGGACCACGCCGCTGCGGCCACAGTCGTCGGCCCTCACGGCACCATCGACAACCCGCAGGGTGTTCCCATCTTCGCTTGGAAGGGCGAGACGCTTGAGGAGTACTGGTGGTGCACCGACCAAATGATGACGTGGCCCGACGGCCCGAACGGTGAGGTCTACGACGGCCCGAACATGATCCTCGACGATGGCGGCGACGCCACGATGCTCCTACATAAGGGTGTCGAGTTCGAGAAGG
>JBLFZD010000377.1:0-3600 GCA_047610085.1 Ilumatobacter sp.
CCATCACCAAAATCAACGTCAAAGCCGACCAGCTGGCCATTCCCTTCGGCCCACACCGGCCCATCGGTCAACCGAACGGACGACACACCCGGCTCCTTGATAGCAACCCACAGTCCAAGGTTTACGACCGACCCGACGGAGGGATCCGGCGACATATTCGGCACCGGAAGATCAAGCACTTCCTCCAACTCAAGTCGCAAAGTTGGAATGAGACTGCGAGCCGTCAACGCTGTCGACACCCACACCAGACCACTGGCGCAATCACTTCCCGACCGGAAGTAGAGCACCATCCGTGAACCCGTCAGAGGATCAGATCGGTAGGCGCGTCCATCAGGTCCAACCTCCTCAACACCTTGCTGCTCAGCCACCGAACCCTCAGCGTCAGATTCTCCGTCGTTGGCGAGGATCGGGAAGATGTTCCAACTGCAGTCAACCGGCGGCCCCGATGTCGTTGTTCCGCCCCCTGGACGCTCGTAGGCGAGCCGGTAGCCAGTTGGAGTCAGGTCCGGCGGCAGCCCAGGTAGGTCATCGCGACCCGCGGCAGCCGCGGACGATGCAATGAGACCACTCCCAATCAGCAGTCCCAGAATGACGACGAATCTCGATGCATTCACTGACATTCGGTGCCCTCGAACTCAGCCTTCTTCGCATCGCCATTAAGAGTCCACAAGCCATCGATCCGGCTCATGCTCGCCTCCGACAAAATGGCGTCCTCGCCCTCGTACAAGGATTCGCCGGTCGCAACGTCAAGAATCGGCGAAACGAGGACTTGACACACTTCAAACACCACAAGGCCACCGTCGTCCGTTGCCCCGATCTGCCGAACCAGCACGATGAAATCGCCATCTGCCTGAGGACCGGACGCGCGGCCTTCATCAACGAATCGATCGAGCACAGCAATCAAGCGTCCAAGCGCAACAGGCTCGATGACGGTCTGCAGTTCTTCACGTAGGGCTTCGTTAGCGGGATCGCGAAATGCTGCACGCCGAAGGTCATAGACCTCGGCATACGCAGCGAACGCCTCATCGAAAATCGGAGTGAGGTCTGGCAACGTCGGGTCTGCCGGGTCGGTTGCTTGAACCTCGACCTCGAGGAACGTGGTCGTGGTTTCAGGGACTGTCGTGGTGGTCGAGGTGGTGGTTTCGGCAACCGAGGTTGTCGTCGACGTCGTGGGCGTGGCTTCGGTCGTTGGCGCCGGCACCACCGTGCTCGACGCGGGCGTCTCAAGCGGTGCGACGGCGGTGTCACTCCCCGAGCAGGCAGCGATCGTCAGAGCTACAGCCACAACCAACCCAATACGAGTCATGTACCAACAGTAGGCGCGAGCCGTCCCGTCCGAATTCCGATCCCATCTCATACCGGTCCACTGGGTCGTCAGAACCGAAAACAGGAAACAAAGGCCTCCAGATGACAACGCGTGAGGTTGTTGCGGCTGCGAACCGCAAGAACCTCACGCGAACACAAACTCAAACCTTGACGTCCACCGAGCCGACACGCCCGACTCACCGAACGAAAACCTCGCGTCCGGACGTGAACCCCGGCGCCCAACGCCCGAGCGCAGACATGCCCGAGGCGCCACCGCACCGCACCCACGAGCGGACCCCGACGGGCGCACCAGTCTTTACGTGGCAGCGGGATCGAGCTGGCTCACCGATCGCTTCGACTCCCAGCTACTGCGGTTCTTGAACTGCGGTGGACGATCGGCGAGCACGCGGGTCTCAAGCCACAGGCGCTTGAGATGACGGACATGCCCGGTGTCGCGATCGTCCTCGTAACTGGTGCGGCCGTGGAGCACGTGGAAGTTGTTGATGAACTGGATGTCACCAGGGCGCAGTTCCATCAACACGTGATTCTCGGGCTCGGCAGCGATCGTCTCCACCGCCTTCAGCGCTTCGGTCTGCAACTCGGTCAATCGGGGTGCATCGGCGTGACGTTGCGACGCCCAGATGTAGGGCGGAATGCAGCGCACGAACAGCCGGTCGCCCCACGCCGTGAACGTCTTCATCGAGTAGTACGGACTTTCGCCTTCGGCTTGCTCTTCCCGCGCGTCATACGGCAGCGGTTCATAGAGTACGGCTGCGAGGTCTGGTCGTTCAGCGACGAGTTGGTTGTGGATCCGCACCGAATTCGACACCGCTGACAACCCGCCGCCAATGCCGTTCTCAAGGCACATCAGCCCGACGAGATCGGACCCATCGCAGTGGAACGGCAGGGCGATCCCGCCGAGTTCGTTGCCACGCGCAGTCGGGTCGTTCATCGCCTTGGACTGGTCGGTCACATCGCCAAGCAGATGACCATGCTTGTTCTGCGCCCACGGCATGCCGAGGTGTTGCCCGATGCCCCAATAGAGCATCTCCATCTCATGCTGTGAGTACGAAGCGCGCTCGATGCCACGCAGGCGAACGAACCCGCGGCCGTTGATCAACTCATCTTCGATGATCGCCAGACGCGCGGCGAGTGTGGGGAGCGGGAAGTCATCGCGCGTGATGTCGATGAGGTCCACGTCCGTGTGGAGCGCGTGACGCAGCGCCGCATCGAGCTCCTCGAGTTCGCTCACGGTGAAGTGCTCGGTCCACTCGACTTCATCGAGGCTGCTGCTGGTCCATTCGCAGTGCGCCTCGAGAACAGTCGGGGTGATCATGTTGATGCCTCCTCGTTGCCGTCCCCTCATCCTAGAACTCGTCGCGTTGGGCGCTTCGAACGGAGCACCCTGCTTGCGGGTCGGGCCCGCGCGGCGGCTGGCGCAGCGGGATGCGGAACCCTACTTCTTGCACACAACCCCTGCGTATAGGCTCCAAAAGACTCTGAAGTACCCCCTGAGTATGTTGGTCTCCATGGAGATCACCCAAGCGATCACGGCAGTTGGCAACGCCGCCGATTCGTGCGCCTTGGTTGATCTCGCGGCGGTCGATGCACTCGTGTTGCGCACGGGATTGGCCGAGTTCCGGACCGGCCTGTCACGTCTCGAAGCCGAGTTCGCCCGCATGACCCACGCTGCCGATTGCGTCGGTGCACACATCGGTACGGGCGCTCGAGACACCGCCGAATGGGTCGGCAACCAGACGGGCACCTCCACTCGCAAGAACCGCACCGCCGCCGAACTCGGCGAAGCCATGGCGAAGAGCGGCGAGTTAACTGCCGCTGTCACCTCTGGGCGCATCTCGAACGACAAGGCGAACGCAGCGGTCGGGGTCACCGGCGGTCTGGCACTCGATTCCGACCTCATCGACGAGATCTCCGACCTGCCGCTCAACTCCGTGCGGCCTGCCGCAGAGAACTGGCGAGCACGCAACGACGCCAAGAACGAGGCAGGTCGAACCGTTCAGCAACGGTCACGGCGCTTCCTCAAGCTGACGGGTCAATCCGATGGGATGACGAGAGTCGAGGGATTGCTCGATTCAGAATCTGCAGGCATCGTCCGCACCACGCTTGATTCGATCATGAACGAGAGCGCCTTCGACGAGTCGGGTCGCCGCCGCGATCAACGTTGCGCCGACGCATTCGTCCAGTTGACGAAGGCAGCCTCGAAGGGCAAGATCCTCGGCGGACGCTCCAACGCCAAGCTGCTCGCCACGGTGCCGTTTGAGACGATCGCCGAAC
>JBLFZD010000378.1:0-3569 GCA_047610085.1 Ilumatobacter sp.
GTTCCGGCACCAGAGGTTGGCGAACCGGCGAGACGGGGCAGGGACCTAGGGGGTGAGGTTGTCGGGGTGGAGCATGCGCATCACCGGCTCAATATTGGGTCCACGGCGCAGGTGGTGCCCACCGTCGGCACTGATGCATTCACCAGTGATCCAGCTGCTCTCAGGGCCAGCGAGGAAACGAACCAGTGCCGCGATGTCATCGATGGTCCCCGCCCGCCCGAGCGGCATCTGGTCCAGGTAGTCATCGACGATGTCGGGAATCGACATTATGCCTGCTGTCGCATCGGTGGAGACCAGGCCGGGGCGTACAGCGTTGGCGCGGATCCCCGAGGCTCCCAACTCATCGGCGACTTGCTTGACCAGCATTTCGAGGCCGGCTTTCGAGACGGTGTACGCCGACATGTATCGGTGCGTTTCAATCGCTGCGATCGACGACACCGCCACGATTGAACCTCCACCGTTTGCCACCAGGTGACCCACCGAGTGCTTCATGGTGAGGAACGCGCCGGTCAAGTTGGCACCGATCACCCCGTTCCAATCATCAAGCGTCGTGAGGTGAAACGGGGCGGCGGAGCCGTAGCCGGCGTTGGCAACCACTATTGAGAAGTTCCCAAGTTCGGCTGCTCGCGTACAGGCAGCTTCCACGCTCGCCTCGTCGGTCACGTCACAGGCAACGGTGACGACCTCTGCACTCGAGTTATGGCCGCGGAGCGATGCAGCGGCCGCCTCAAGGCGGTCCGTGTTGCGCGCCGCCAACACCACCGTCGCGCCGTCGGCAACAAGTGCTCGTGCACATCCGAGCCCGATTCCAGAGCCCCCACCGGTGACGAGTGCAACCTGTTCGTTCAAGGCATCGATC
Source organism: Ilumatobacter sp. (assembly GCA_047610085.1). Taxonomy (GTDB): domain Bacteria; phylum Actinomycetota; class Acidimicrobiia; order Acidimicrobiales; family Ilumatobacteraceae; genus Ilumatobacter_A. The sequence continues at coordinate 860 of JBLFZD010000378.1, forward strand.
ATGACGCCGAGTCTGCCTCAAGGATTTCTCCAACATGAGTTTCTTGAACCGGGTTGAAGCAACCCCTCTTGGGCGTGTGCTGCTGGAACCGTCCGTCTCTATTCGCGCACTCCTCAGGGTGGAGAATGACGTCGTGTCCACCACCGATCCTGAGATCCTCATCGAGCGCTCCGGCGCCGTCACGACCCTCACGCTGCACCGCCCCGATGCACTCAATGCCTTAACACCAACGATGCTCGTAGCGCTCGACGAAGCGGTCGGCGCGGCGATCGACGATCCAACCCAGCGAGTCGTTGTCCTCACCGGAAGTGGGCGAGCTTTTAGTGCCGGCGTCGACCTCAAGGCACTCGGTGATCGCGAACTCGTCAACGGCGTGGTCGGCGACATCCTCGACGTCCCTGCCAGGGCGCTGACCAGCAAGCTCGCCAATGGGCCGATCGTCACCATCGCCAAGGTGAACGGCTTCTGCTTCACCGGCGCACTCGAAATCGCTTTGGCCTGTGATGTGATGGTGGTTGCCGACGAGGCAACACTGGCCGACACACACGCCAAGTTCGGGTTGCGACCGACCTGGGGAATGAGCCAGCGACTCCCCGCGGCGGTCGGCATCACCAAGGCGCGTGAGTTGTCGTTGACCGCTCGAAACATTCGCGGCCTCGAAGCAGCGACTATTGGGCTCGCCGCTCGTTCAGTACCGCTCGACAAACTCGACACCGTTGTTGCGGAGCTGACCGAGACCATCGTGGCAAATAGCGACGGGTCCCTGGTTGCCTACAAAGATCTGTTCCGGGTCGCCGAGCAACACGGTCTGGCCGATGGCCTGGCATACGAAGCGGCAACCGACTACTCGATCCGCGACACCGACGAACGCCTCGCCGCGTTCCGCTGAACGGGCCCATCGGCCACATCACCTCGATGCCACCTGACCCAGTTGGCGCGGTGCTTCGCCCCAGACCGGCCCGACGCGCCACGATGGTGACGTGACCGATGCAGCGCGCCCCCCGCACACCCCTGATTCACCCGAAGCCGATGCGATGACACGGCCACTTGAGGGCCTCCGCGTACTCGACCTGACACGCGTGCTCTCTGGCCCGCACTGTGCTCGGATGCTGTGCGATCTCGGCGCAGAGGTGATCAAGATCGAGCCCCCTACCGGCGACCTCACCCGGTTCTCGGCGCCGCGCAAACGAGGAATGGCCACCTACTTCATCCAGCAAAACACCGGTAAACGCAACGTCAGCATCGACCTCGCCACGCCCGCCGGCGTCCAGGTGTTGCGTGACCTCGTCGCCGCGTCAGACATTTTGGTTGAGAACTATCGACCCGGCGTCCTCGATCGCCTCGGCATCGGCCCAACAGCGCTTCTGGAACACAATCCTCGATTGATCGTCGCGTCGATTTCCGGATACGGGCAAGACGGTCCGTGGGTCCATCGCCGGGCCTACGCACCCGTTGTCGAGGCTGAGTCAGGGATCATCGCCTCGCAGGGCGCCGCACGCGGTGGCGCGCTGGCAAAAGACCGCCACAGCCACGCCGATGTCTATACCGCGGTCGAAGCGTGCTCCGCTGTCCTCGCCGCGCTGTATCAACGCGAGCGAACCGGCCGCGGCCAGCTGATCGACATCTCGATGGCCGAGACCATGCTCTACACAAACGAGCACCTTCACGACGCTCTCTGGGACGGCGAGCCAGACCCAAATTGGATCCGGAGCTTCCGGCCCGGCGACTACCCGGTACTGACGGTCGCCAACGGTGAGTCGCTGATTGTCAGCGGGCACCCTGCCGAGCGCGGCACGTTCGACCTTTTCCTCGCAGCAATGGGGCGCGAAGAACTGGCCGAGGACCCTCGCTTCAGCGACGTCGCTTCACGCCTCGAGCACTACGACGACCTCCGCCAAGTACTCCTCGACCATGCCGCGACCGTTCCCGATCCGGACACATTCGAACGGACCTTCGCCGAACACGGCCTCGCGGTCGGACGCGTACGCGAACCAGGCGAACTCGCCGATACCGACTGGGCAAAAGAGCGAGGCGCAATCGTGGAAGTAGACGATCGCGCTGGCGGCACTGTCCGCGTGCCGAACTCGCCGTGGAAGTTCTCCGACGCACCCGACGTCGGCGTGGCTGGGCACCCGCGGTACCGCGGCGAAGACAACCGGGCCGTTCTGCGCGACACGCTTGGATACGACGATGCAGCGATCGACCAGCTCGAATCCGATCGCGTCGTGTCGAGCCGCATCCCCTCGTGAGGCTGTCGTCTCCGGTCGCTCCGATGAACGCTTTCATGGGGACGGGGCCCGCGGACGCCGGTGGGCCGACGTCGGCCTTCGAAATCAAGTGGGATGGCCATCGAACGCTCGCTCCGAGAGACCGCGACCGAACGCTGCGGTACAGCACCGCGGGACATGACGTGAGCGAACGGTGGCCCGAGTTGTGCTGCCGATCGGCGGCAACACATCACCGCAGCGGGCGAATGGCGAGCTGCAGTCTGATCACGGCCGACTGTCCCAAAACGCCCAGAGGGTCACCCGCGTCCCCGACGTGCCGGTCAGGGGCGCCCAAACATTGTCGGACACGGCCGCTCGGGCGAAACGTCAGCCGCCCTTGACGACGTGTTCCACCACTTCGAACGACATCAGGTCAGCCCCCTGAGCGACCGGCTTGCGAGCCTGTTCGCCATCGGCATCGGTGTTGCCGTCGGCCTGCCCGG
>JBLFZD010000379.1:0-3567 GCA_047610085.1 Ilumatobacter sp.
TCCGGAACTCCAACAAACACGGGCCTTGCGGGGTGAATCACATGGGTGTATTTCTGATGGCCTATGTCGTTGCTGGAGGAGTTCGCTGAGTCGGAGGAGCATCCGCTTCTCACGATGCGCGAGGCCACCACGATCTTGCGCATCGGTCGCACGCTCGGCTACGCACTCGCGCACGAGTACCTGAATTCGGGTGGCACGTCTGGGCTTCCGGTGATTCGGTTCAGCAAGGAGTGCCTCCGTGTTCCGCGTTGGGCGCTGATGGAACTCGTGAGGACCGGCCGGGTCGTGCGGCTGTGCGATGCGGAGGCACCCGTCGAGGGAGCTTCCGTTGCACGCTGACCCAACCCGCCGCACAATCGTCCTCGGCCCGAAGGCGCACGAACTGCGCGCCTACGTCGGCTCGACCGCGTGGGCTGTGCTCGAAGAGATGATGCAGCGATCGACCGGCCACGGCGAGCACGTCATCGCCCAGATCTCGATCCGCTCGCTCGCCTCATCGCTCGGACTCGGGAAAGACACCGTCAATCGCGCCGTCCGTCGCCTCCGCGACCTCGGCGTCATCGACGCCGTCCAGGCCCGCTCCGAATCCGGCGTCTTCGAAGCCGGCTCGTATCGCCTCGCCGTTCCCGTCGCGTGCATCTCGGTCGCCTGCCCGTCGCAGCCCTCGGTCGCTTCGTCGGCTGCTCGTCCGTCGGCTGCTCGTCCGTCGTCGGCCGGTCGCTCGTCCGGTCAGCTCTCGCTGCTCTCCGAGGTCTGAGAGCCCCTCCCGTGTTCGTCCGTCGCTTCGCTCCTCTTTCTTTCTTCAGACAGGTGCCCGCGCAAGATCGGGTGAGTTCATGATCCGGGTCACGACGCTCTATGCGTCCGGTGCGGGTGCGTCGGCCGAGTACTACACCAGCTATCTGACCAAGGCCGACGGCGAGCTGCCGGGTGTGTGGACGGGGTCGCAATCACCGGGGCTCGGCTTGTCGGGCGAGGTGACGACAGAGGCGCTCGAAACTCTCCTGTCGGGACACGATCCGTCGACCGGGATGCAGTTGGGTCGTGCGTTGTTGAATCGGTTCGACAAGCACGGCAACACGATCAAGGCAGTCGCCGGGTACGACGCAACGTTGTCAGCTCCGAAGTCGCTGTCGGTGCTGTGGGGTTTGACCGGCGATGACGGTTGGGCGGAGTGCCATGACGTTGCGGTCAACGCTGTCGTGGAGATGATCGAGAAGTACGGCTCGACGACCCGCATCCGCTCGAACGGGACACGGCTCCATCCCGAGACACAGGGCCTGTCGGTCGCGGTGTTCCGGCAGTCGACGAGCCGAGCCGATGACCCGCAGCTGCACACGCATGTGGTGATCTCAGCAAAGGTCCAGACCGCCGATGGCCGGTGGTATGCGCTCGATGCGTTGACGTTGAAGAAGTATCAGCAGGCGTTCGGCTACCTGTACCAGTCGACGCTCCGAGCCGAGGTCACTCACCGGTACGGGGTCGTGTTCGAGCCGATCGTGAACGGTCAAGCCGAGATTGCGGGCGTGTCGTCGGAATTGCTCGACCAGTTCTCGAAGCGGGCCCGTGAGATCGGATCCGAGATGAACGACAAGCTCGCCGACTTCCACACCCGCGAAGGACGCGACCCCTCGGCTTTCGAGTACGCAGCGATGGAACGCGAAGCCGCCGTAGACACCCGCTCGAAGAAGACAGGCGCGACCGTGTCGGATCTGCGGACACGATGGGAGAGCGAAGCTGCCCGCCTCGGTATCGATGCCACAGCGCTCCTTGACTCGGTCGCCGAAGCCGCTCGACAACACCCGATCAAAGCATCACCGCTCGCCGTGTCCGATGTGATCGAGGAGTTGGCGACGCGCAAGTCGACGTGGAACCGGATGGACGTGCTCCGCACGATCTGCGACACCGTCACCCCGCAACCCGGACACGACGCCACGACCTGGGCAACCGCACTCGACCAAGCCGTCGATCGGGTGCTCGGGTCGTGCATCGATCTTGACCCGGAAACCGACAGCACGCTGCGCCGATCGTGCGACGGACGATCGCTCTACATCGAGCCAATCACCAACCAGTCGACCAGCGAGCACGTCCTGGCCCAAGAGGAACACATCTTGACGTGGTCGCTCGGCGCTCAAGCCGGTGACCCGATCGCGTCGCACACGATCGCGGACGACGCCTTGGACGACGGTCAACACGACGCAGCGAGCGCGGTTGCGGGACACGATCGGCTCGTGCTCGTCGTCGGCCCCGCCGGTGCTGGCAAGACACGCATGCTCCAAGCCGCCGTCACCGACCTCCACGCACAGACCCGACCCGTGATCGGGTTCGCACCGACAGCGAAAGCAGCCCGTGTCCTGGAAACCGAGACCGGGATGATCGCCGACACCGTCGCCAAGCTCCTCTACGAACTCGACCACCCCAACCCGAACCGATCATGGTTCGATGCCGGGCCGGGCACGACTGTGATCATCGACGAGGCGGGCATGTTGAACACCGCCGACCTCCACCGACTCGTCGTCCATGCCGACCAACACGACTGGCGACTTGCGCTCGTCGGTGACCCGTACCAACTCCAGGCCGTCGGTCGAGGCGGCATGTTCCAAGAACTCTGTGACACCGGCCGCACGGTTGAACTCGAACACCTCCACCGCTTCACCAACGAATGGGAAGCCGCCAATTCACTCCGCCTACGCCAAGGCGACCCCGAGGCACTCCACTTCTACAACACCTTCGGCCGCATCCGAGCCGGCACCTTCGAGGACCACCTCGACACGATCACCGACGCCTGGACTCGATGCCGGGATGCCGGTGAGACGATCTCGATCACCACTTGTCGCAACGAAGACGTCCACGTCATCAACCAGCACATCCAACAACGCCGCATCGAAGCTGGCGAACTCGACCAGAACACGCTCGCCCCAATCGACGACGACTGGGCAATGGTCGGCGACATCGTCGCCACACGCCGCAACGACCGACGACTCCGCACCGCTACCGGTGAACCCATCCGCAACCGAGAACGCTGGACCATCACCGCCACCAGTCCGAACGGTGAGATCACCGTGTCCCGGCTCGACGGACACGGCACCATCACCCTCCCCGTCGACTACGCCCGCCAACACGTGCAGCTCGCCTACGCCACCACCGAACACGGCGCCCAAGGTGAAACCGCTGACCGCAGCATCACCCTCGCAACAACGGCAACGACCGGTCGGGGCCTCTACGTCGGCATGACCCGAGGGCGCGATGAGAACCACGCCCTCGTCGTCACCGGTCAGCCTGACCTCGCCGAAGCGATCAGCATCCTCGAAGCAGCCATCGCAATCGACCGCGCCGACATCCCCGCAACGACCCACCGTCGAACGCTCGCCGAAGCCGTGCCGAGATCGGGGACGCGGCCTCGTGTCCAGATCCCCGATTGGTTCGACGAGTTGCGGGCAACGGCCGACGAGAATCGTCGAGCCGCCCAACAAGCGCTCGAAGAACGAAACGCCGAGCGGGCTGCGGGCGGAAGACGAGTGGCTGAAGCAAGCCATGACCTGCCCGCCGCCGAGGCGGCGCACGCCC
>JBLFZD010000380.1:0-3561 GCA_047610085.1 Ilumatobacter sp.
CGCAGACCGCAAAATCAGACTGAATGCTTCGTCCAACGTTGCGTTCCTCGCGCTCAACGGTGCTTTGATCAAGTTGCGTCGAAGCATGCTTAGCTCTCAGATGTCTGCAACGCTCCGCCCTCCGGTGGACCTCGATCAATTGATCGAGGCCTCGCGCTCCCGGGGTGGCGTTCTCACCAAAAGCGACATGGGCCGGAAGTAGGCGACCTCACCGCCCAGCGAGGTTCCTGACGCAGACCGCACCATCTGGTGGGCCACGGTCAGATCCGTTGGTTCCTGGAGCTCTCGTTGAGAGCCCACCGGGAGATGGTCGCCTGTCAGCCGAGAGATCGTGTTGCCGAGATAGCGAACAGCGGGTCGCCCCGCTTGCCTTGGTTTCTGTGCTGTGTCGTGGGCTCGGCGAACCGATCCGTCAGCTCGAAGTAGGTCTCCACGATGCCGCAGCGTCCGGCGTCGTCGGTTGCTAGCCAGCCGCGGATCGCCTTGGTTGGAAAGCATCGGTTTGAGAACGTGCAGACGAACACTCCGCCAGGTCGCAGCACGCGGGCGGCCTCGGTGAAGACGTCGAGCGGGCGACTCAGGTAGTCGACCGACACGCAACACGTGACCGCCGCGAACGAACCGTCTTCGAACGGCAGGGTCGGGCCGATATTGAGGTCCTGCACGATCCACTCGTCGGCCATCGTGTTGCGGGCGAGTTCGGCAGCGTTCATCCCGGTGATGGTGAGATGTTCTGGCTTGGTGGGGAAGTGTGAGATCCACGACGAGCAGATGTCGAGCACGGGGCCAGACTCGGTGCCGCACAATCCGAGTTCGTCGTACAGCTCACCGACCGCGCCGATCGCTCCGTCGTCGATGTGGGTGACGAACCGATCGAAGGCATAGAAGCCAGCGTCATCGGACTCGTCAGACCGCGAGAAGAATCCGGGCGGAAATTTGGTGTCGTGCCGTTCGTCCACGACGCGACGATCCCACATCGCCGTCAAGGTTGTCTGCTTGAGCTCGCCAGGAAGCTCGGAATCAGGTCAACCGATCGTGAGACGTGGACGTGGGGCCCGAGAGCGCTCGGCCCCAAAGGCTGACGGTCAGGAACGATCGCGCAGATACGACCGCCAACCGCCGTGGCGAGTGATATCGGTTGCCCCGTCGAGGGCGGCCGGCTCTGCGATGAAGCCGGTTGGTGACGTGCCATCGTCCAAGTCAACCCGTCCCAAGCCCAGGGGAGCCGGAACGTACTGACTGAATACGCCAAATTCAGCTGCCGGAAGTCGCCAGACTTCGACCTCGATTGTCGATGATCCGTGCCCGTCACCTGGTTCGTTTCGCCGAACCAACGCAGGTTTCGGAATCCCGCCGCCGCCCAACGCATAGAGCTGATAGCCGGGGGCGGTGCGGCAGGCTCGGATAAGTCGACCGCCGTGATCGGTGAGCTGCCAGTTCAGAGGTTGTTCGTGGAGGTGAGCGCCGACCACAACGATGTCGATGCCGCCGGAGCTCGAGTACGGGTGCTGGTCGGCCGCGGGTGGATCGGTGCTGAACCGTTGGGCGAGTTCGATCACGGTGTCGTCGGACCATGCAGCGCCCAGGAAGGTGACGCCGAAGGGCCATCCGTCGGCGCGGTCGGCGCCGGGCACTGCGACCGCGCACTGATCGAGCAGGTTGACCCAATTCGTGTAGGTCCCGAGATCGCTGTTGCGTCCAATCGGGTCGGCCTCAACTTCGGCCAACGTGGCGACGCCTGGGGTTGTGGGAACCATCAGTACATCGACGCGTGCCCAGGTGTCGTCGGCGGCTCGGCGCAGTTCGTCGAGTCGGTACTGCGCCTCGTAGGCCTCGATCGCTGTTCGTTTACTCGCGCCGCGGATGATCCCGGACACGGTGGGGTTGGCATCGAGTGGTTCGGTCTCGAGGAAGGCACCAACCGCGACGTATCGCTCTGCGACCCAGGGGCCCCCGTAGAGCATGTTCCCCGCTTCCACGAAGTCGTCGATGTCGACCCTGACGACGTCGACGTGTTCGAGTGTTGCGAGGTGTTCGACCGATGCGTCCCATGCTGCAGCGTCGAGTGATGTCGCGAGGTCGACGGTGCGCGGGATGCCCACCACGAGCCTCGGCATCACCATAGGCACACGGCCGGGTCGCCGCGATGATCCATCAAGCCTGTCGTATCCGGCACACACGTCGTAGCCGAGCGTCGCGATCGCGACGTTCTGTCCAAAGACCGAGACGCAGTCGAGTGAACGTACCGCTGGCACGACGCCGCGAGTCGACAGCCGACCGCGAGTTGGCTTGATCCCGATGATTCGGTTCTGTGCAGCTGGGACCCGGCCGGATCCGGCCGTGTCGGTTCCCAGCGCGAAGTCGACGAGGCCGCGAGCGACGGCGACCGCTGATCCAGCGGAGGACCCGCCCGGGACGAGGAGCGGGTCAACGGCGTTGCGCGGGATGCCGTACGGGCTGCGGGTTCCGACCAATCCCGTGGCGAATTGGTCCAGGTTGGTCGCGCCGATGCAGGTCGCTCCGGCATTGGTCAGCCGTTGAACGACGATCGCCGACTCGCCGGGGTCGTAGGCATACGACGGGCACCCGGCCGTCGTGGCAAGACCGGCCACGTCGATGTTGTTCTTTGCCGCGAACGTGACACCTGCAAGCGGGAGCGCCGGATCAACAGCGGCGAGCGAACGCTCGCGATCTGTCGTGCTGATGAAGATCGCTGGGTCATCGATGTTGGTGATTGCGTCGAACGCGCGCGCCACGCGATCGACGGGATCCTCATCTCCGATCAGTTTGCGAGTGCGGTCACGGTCGATCGATCGGTGAGTCCTCATGGTGTGTCCGTTTCTTTTGGCTCAGGGTCGATCACGGCGATCACTTCGCCAGCGGCGAGGTCGTCGGGTCGAAAGGCAAGCTGGGAGGCGCCGAGCAGCGCTCCATTCGCGCCCAAGGTCGCAGCGACCGTCGGTGGGTCGAACTGCGACGCGATGCTCGATTGCATGTGACCGAACGACGCCGCAAGGCCGCCCGCGATCACGACGAGGTCAAGGTTGAGCTCCATATCGTCCGCCACGTTGGTCAGGAATGCCCCGAGCTGTGTGGCGAATTCGTCGATCGTCGTTGCGGTCGCCGTGCCCACGTTGTGGTCGGTCAGGAGGCGGCCGAGCTCGCTCGTGGCAACGTTGAGCATCCGAGCGAGGCCGGTGGCTGACAGCACGTCGTCAGCTCGCCCTTCGGGCGTGTCGAGCAGGTGGAGCTGTTCGATCACCTGGGCGCCAACAACAGATTGCGGGTGACCTTCGACGGTCAAGCAGCTGCCGAATCCGGTGCCGAGTGCACAGGTCAAGACGCGCTGCGCACCGCGCCCGGCGCCAAATACTGCCTCGCCCACTCCAATGGCTTCGGAGTCACGAACGAAGACCGGTTCGAGCGCGTCGGCGAGTTCGGTGCGCAAGTCGACGCCGTAGATCGAGTCGAATTTGCCGTGACCTTGAATCATCGCACGGCTGCGTTCGAAGTCGAAGGGGCCGGGGAACGCGATCGCAAGGCCGGCAGGCGGCTGTCCGG
>JBLFZD010000381.1:0-3558 GCA_047610085.1 Ilumatobacter sp.
CCAGATGATCAGGTGGCCATCGGGTTGCAGCCGATGATGGATGGTCTCGAGCGTGCCGATCTCGTCATCGATGTGTTCAAAGACGTTGATCATCACCGCAGCGTCAAAGCCGACCTTCTCGACGTTGTCCGCAACACCAACAATCACATCGACGTTCTCGTCGTCTGCGAACCGCTCGGTGAGGGTCGCACTGCTGTCGGTGCCAGGCTCAACGGCGCAGACCGTGCACAACTTGGCGAACGATTCGGTGAAGGTGCCGTGCCCGGCGCCGATTTCAAGTAACGAGGTGCCGAGGTAAGGGGTGCAAAGATCGACAATCCAGTTGCGATAGTTGAGCGCGTTGTCGAGGGACTCGAGCGAGGACGACAGAACCTGGTCGACAGCGTGCTGATCGTTGGACATGAGCCGCAGGCTAACACCCGGCTTCAGGTCGGCTTCAGGTCCATGGCCTGGAGCTCTGCATCGAGCCAGGTCCAGACGAACTGTGCCCCAGAGTCGGTTAAGTGGACGCCGTCGAAGCGGACCGCTTCGCCGTCGACCTGACCAACTGGCTCGCCTCCGGGGCACAGCACGTCGTCGAGGGGCAAGGTGCTGACCATTGGTAATTCGGCGGAGACGTCCTCGAGGATTGCGTTGAATGCTGCGACGCGGGACGGATTGTTTCGAGCCTGAGCGTGGACCAGGGACACGATCGATTGTTCCATGCACGGCACTCGGAGGAACGCCACGCGTCCCCCGCCAGCGGACGCCGCCTCGACGCCCCGTCTGATCGCCGTATCGACATGGATGGTCCAGTCGTCGCTCGGAAAGGAGAGCCGCTGTCCATCTATGACGTGATCCAGAACCTCCCAGGCGCCGATCATGACCACGGAGATCGTTGGCTGGAACTGCTTGGACAAGTCCGTCCAGTCGGCGTACCACTCACCGCAGACCTCAGGGTCAGCAAACGGCGTCACCTCGTTCGCGTCCGAGTCGATGGTCTGGCCCGCAGTGATGCCGCAGCCCAGCCGGCCGTATCCGGTGTACTGCCAACTGGCGGGGACGTTGGCCGGTCGAGCTGCTGCCAACACGACCGCCGTTGAGTCGCCAACGAGCATCAATCGTTCTGCGGGTGGAGTAGTTGGTACGGACACCTCGCCGCTATCCGGCGCGTCGGACGACTGCAGAACGTTTGCCTGTTCAGTTTCCTGCGACGCGGTGTTCGGTGGCGGGACGAATGTTGGACGGAGCACATCGATGTCTGGCAGGGCGGTCAGCTCGGTGGTGAGCGCCACCGACGTGCCGAACACTGTGATCGCTGCCGCTGCCGTCCACGCGACAATCATTCTGACCGGACGCTGAGAAGACCGCCGCGTCGGCGTCTCGATCCAGCGATACGTGAACTCGGTGAGCCCTATCGACACAGCGAGCTGCAACAGCATCAGCGGAACAGCCGACAGCTCAAGGCCCATGGGCGGCCCGACGAATATGATGACTGGCCAGTGCCAAAGGTACAGACTGTACGACCGGCGGCCGATTGCTACGATCGGACGCGCTGCGAGCCAGCCCAGCGGTCCCTCGGCGCCCGGCACACTCGCCCCAGCAACCAGAGCAGCGGCAACGATGGACACGCCAAGGAAACCGCCGCGGTAGAGCCAGGGCGTATCGTCGCTGACTAAGAGGGTGGCGGCGAAGAATCCGATCAGCGCCAGGGCGAATCCGAGACGATGCCGCACCAATGCAGCCGCTTCGAATCGGCGAGGAGCCGCCACCGTGACCCACGCGAGACCCGCACCCACCAGGAGTTGCTGGGCGCGCGTGTCGGTGCCGTAGTAGACCCGACTGAGATCGGCGGGGTCGTACAGCACCGCCATCCAGGTCGCTGAGAGCGCCGCCGCGACGAACACCGCAACGCTCATCGACCCCAGGCGTTGTCGACGGACGGCCACCGGTGCAATCGCTGTCATCACGAGTGGCCAGATGACGTACCACTGTTCCTCAACGGCAAGCGACCAGATATGGCGCAGTGGGCTCGGCCCGAGCAACGTGTCGAAGTAGCTGACATCGGTGAGGATAAAATGCCAGTTTGCGACGTACCCGAGCGCGGCAAACGTGTCGCCGCGAACGGCATTCCATTGTTCGGGTACGCCCCACAGCCAAGTCGCAGCGACGCTCGTTGCGACGACGACAACCAGTGGTGGGACGAGACGTCGGAATCGCCTGATCCAAAACGCACCGAGAGCGATCCCTCCGGTCTGTGCCTGCTCGCCCAGGAGTAGCCTGGTGATCAGAAAACCGGAGATGACGAAGAACAGGTCGACACCAAGAAAGCCGCCCGGCATCCAAGAGATGCCAAGGTGATATCCGACAACAGCGATGACAGCGATGGCACGGAGCCCGTCGAGGGCGCCGGCATACGGGATGCGTTGAGATGACTTCGACGACAAGATTCTGATCGTACCTGTGAGCTGGATACCCTCTTAAATAATGCGTCCACCGAGGTTGCTGCGCTTCGCCGATTTCTCCCGTGATGGCACGGCGGTGAACCATCGCCAATGGACCCGCGCCGCTCTGATCGGCGTGATCCCGGGTCTCATGCTCCACGTCTGGATGCTCTCCGCTGGATCGTGGAATCTCTTTCGGTGGAGCCGTCAAAGCGATTTCTACGACGTCCAGGCTCGGGCGCTGATCGATGGCACTTTTGCCATGAATCAGCAAGTGCTGGGGATCGAGTCGTTTGCCAGGGGCGATCAGCACTTCATGTACTTTGGACCGGTCCCGGCGCTGTTGCGCCTCCCGATCGTCGCCGTGACCCGCCAGTTGGACGGACGAATGTCGGCGGTGTCGATGCTCGCCTCTCTTGTTGTGACGGTCCTCGCCCTCCTCGCACTCGGTTGGAGGCTGCGCCGTCGCGTCATGGCGAACACCGATCTTGACGCAAAGGTCTCGGCCTTCGAGTCGGTCGCCGTCGCGTCGACGTTCTTCTGCCTCATTGGTGGGAGCAGTCTGATCTACGCCTCGTCACGGACTTGGGTGTATCACGAGGCGATTCTGTGGGGAGTGGCATTCACGCTTGCGAGCCTCGCAGCACTGCTGAGGTGGCTCGACCAGCGCTCAGTGTCTGCCCTCGTCTGGGCGTCGGTGTTTGCTCTCCTAGCCATCATGACGCGGCCCTCGGTGGGTGGCGGGGCACTCGCTGCACTCTCATTGGTGGCGGCGCAGGAACTGGTCAGGATTTGGAGGAGCACGCAGAATGCTTCTCACAGCACGACTTCCGGTGCACCCGACGAACATGATGATGCCCTCGTGTCTCGTCGAGGCGGCAGCGCGCTACTGATTGCGGTGGTCGTGCTCCCCGTGCTGATGTACAGCTCGGTCAACTGGTTGAAGTTTCGCCGTCTCCTCGGGGTGCCGTTCGATCAGCAGGGATACACCCTGCTGAGCCAGCAGCGTCGGGACATGCTGGAGGCAAACGGGGGCACGCTCTTCAATCCAAACTTCGTGCCAACGAACCTCGTCACCTATCTGCGTCCCGACTTGGTTGGCCTCGATGCCACGTTTCCGTTCATCGAACCGACG
>JBLFZD010000382.1:0-3552 GCA_047610085.1 Ilumatobacter sp.
CGCAACACCGCCTCAGAACGAAGCCCACCAGCGAGCACAGGCTCACGCAAAAGCGCCACTCGCTCCACCCGATCAACCACCCCCAACGTCATAGAGACCATCTAACCATGGGGGTACCTCAGAGTCCTGGAGCTCCTTATTGAGCTGGTGTTCTGCAGCTTTCGGACCGGTCTGGTCGAGTGGGTGAACTGTGCGCGTGGCGTTGGTGTTTGCACTGGTTCAGCACGCCCGGTTGCGCGACGCTGCAGCGGGTCGCCCGTGCGACTCTGGACCAATGGAAGGCCTTCAACCGCCGCGTTGGGAACTTGACGGTGTCGATGGCGCCGTCGTTGTCGTCGACGTCCTACAGGCCTTCAACCGCCGCGTACGCCGTCGATGCAGGAGCCGCCGCGATCTATTTGGTGGCAACAGTTGAGGAAGCTCGGCGTATGAAGGCCGACAATCCCGATGTACGGACAATGGGCGAGGACCATGGTCGCCGTCCAGAGGGTTTCGATTTCTCCAACTCTCCGGTCGCTGTGAGCCAGGGAGATCTCAGAGGTCGGACACTCGTGCATCGGACGTCTGCTCGCACGCAAGGCGTCGTCGGCGCCACGAACGCGACTCGCGTGTGGGCGGCGGGCCCTGTCTGCGCTTCAGCTACGGCTCGGGCTCGTCGAGGCAGCCGACCTCGATGAGCCTGCTGACGTGATCACCGGTTGCTTCTCCGACCGACCCGATCACACCGGCGACGACGATCGCCTCACAGCAGACCTCATCGAGCGCGCGCGAACCGGCCGACCACTCGATGCCGAGGGAACTGCTCAGCGGTTGTTTGAGACGATGGAGGCTCGATAGCGATCGCCTTGCCACGTTTTCGATCCGTGAGAATCGGTGGCGGAAAACTCGTCGCTGACAAACTGCCGTTGGTTCGTATCATCGGTCGGATGGGATCGATTGCCGTCAGCCATCTCGCTTGGCGTCTTCCGGGCGGCGATGAACTTTTCCGCGACGTTGGGTTCAACGTCGGCAATGGTGACCGGGTTGCGCTCGTCGGCGCGAATGGGGTTGGGAAGACCACCCTGTTCAGGTTGATCATCGGTGATTCCGCCCCGTCGGAGGGAACGATTAGTGTTGACGGATCGCTCGGTGTGATGCATCAATTGGTCGGAACCGCGGATCACTCGGCGACAACGGTCCGTGAGCTGCTGCTGTCGATCGCCCCTGAGGCACTCCAGAACGCTGCAGCGGACCTCACGGCCGCGGAAGCGCATCTCGACGATGACCCGATGGTCTACGCAACGGCCATCTCCGCGTGGGGGGATGTCGGTGGCTACGACGCGGAAGTGCTGTGGGCCGAGTGCACGACGCGAGCATTCGGTGAGGCCTTCAACGACGTGGCGGATCGACCGCTCCGCACGCTCAGCGGCGGCGAGCAAAAGCGGCTCGCACTCGAAGCGTTGTTTCGCAGCGACTTCGACACGCTCGTGCTCGATGAGCCCGACAACTTCCTCGACGTCCCGGCAAAACGTTGGCTCGAACGCCAACTCAAAGAAACGCGCAAGACCGTGGTCTTCATCAGTCACGACCGCGAGCTGCTCGCCGCTGCAGCCACCAAGGTCGTCACCATCGACGCGAACGGGGCGTGGACACACGGTGGCTCGTTCGCCACGTATGCCGCTGCGAAGGAGCATCACGACTCGATCCGCGAACACAACCAGTCGCTGTTCGACAACGAGAAGAAACGGCTCGAGGACTACGTGAAGCTGATGCGCCAGCGCGCGTCGATGAGCGAGGCGTTCGCCGCAAAGCTCAAAGCATCCGAATCGAAGCTCCGCCACTTCGTCGAGAAGAACGAGCGTCCTCCCGACGTCGCCGTTCAAAAGATCGACGTCCAGCTGCGCGGGGCGCGCACAGGCAAACGGGCGGTGATCTGTGAGCAGCTTTCGATCGCCGGGCTCACCGACCCGTTCGATGCCGAGCTTTGGTACGGCGAACGAGTCGCCGTCTTGGGTGGCAACGGCGTCGGTAAGAGCCACTTCTTGCGGCTCCTCGCCTCGTCGACCTTGGACGGGGCACCGACGACAGGTGGCGCCGCCGTCGAACACGAGGGTGTGGCTCGGCTCGGTTCGGGCGTGTTGCCCGGGCTGTTCCACCAAACCCATGAACATCCCGAGTGGAAGGGCCGTGAACTTGTCGAGATCTTGCATGACCTCGACGTGTTGCTCGGCCCAGCGATGGGAATGCTCCGCCGCTACGAACTCCAGGTCTGCGCGCGCCAAACCTTTGAAACGTTGTCGGGTGGACAACAGGCGCGATTCCAGATCCTGCTGCTGGAGTTGTCCGGCGCGACGCTGCTGCTCCTCGACGAACCAACCGACAACCTCGATCTCGTGTCGGCCGAAGCGCTCGAACACGGCCTCGCGCAATTCAACGGGACCGTCATCACGGTCACCCACGACCGTTGGTTCCTTCGCGGGTTCGACCGGTTCCTGGTGTTCGGCGACGACTGCGCCGTTACCGACCACACGACACTGCCAGCGACCTGGGCCGACTAGCGCAAGGTCAGG
Source organism: Ilumatobacter sp. (assembly GCA_047610085.1). Classification (GTDB taxonomy): domain Bacteria; phylum Actinomycetota; class Acidimicrobiia; order Acidimicrobiales; family Ilumatobacteraceae; genus Ilumatobacter_A. The sequence goes on from JBLFZD010000382.1 coordinate 2,550, forward strand.
CAACGTGTGGCGGGGCTGCTTCGTGCCGCCATTCCGGCGATAGGTGGCAGCCCTCGACGTTCGAGTCGTTCGAGTCGTTCGAGCGCGTCAGGGTGCGGAAGATTTGCCGTTCCCGCTCGGTTGAAGTGAGTTGTGCAGAGGGACGATATGCGTGCCCTCCAACGGCACTTCGGGGGCACCCGCTCGAAGCGAAACGCTGAGCGTTATAGGACACCTGCTGGTGCTCGTAATGCCGGTTCAGGAGCGGGGTCTCCGCCAGATGGCGACGCGCGTTATGGAGCACTCGATTACCCGCATATTGCCGGTTCTTTCGCTGGTGCCGGTCAGGGCCGGTCGTGTCGATATGCGTGCACGCGATCCGGTCTTGACACAACCGATACCAGGATCGTGGACGATGGTCAGCAACCGGAGGGGAAGGAACGACGACCTATGGTTGTCGGATGTCAAGTCAACTCGTTGAGATCAATGGACATCCGACGTGGGTGGAGGATCGGGCGCCAGAAGGGCAGGGCTCGACGGTCCTCCTACTCCACGGGGGGCTCTCGAGCAGCGAGAGCTTGCTCGAAGGAATCGGGCCGGCTCTCGACGCAGACCATCGAGTGGTTGCATTCGACCGGCGCGGGCATGGCTACACCGCCGACACCGCTGACCCGTTTCACTACCAGGACATGGCGACCGAAACCGTTGGCGTCATTGAGACCGTCATCGGACGAGCGACGCATCTCCTTGGCTACAGCGACGGCGGCATCGTGAGTCTGATCGTTGCGTTGCAGAGACCAGACCTCGTGGAGCGCCTCGTGTTGATCGGTACGAACTTCCATCACGACGGGCTCCATCCACTCGAGATCGACCCGGACTCCGATGTGCTCGCCGCGATGGTTGAGGCGTATGCAGCACGCTCTCCAGACGGGGCCGAACACTTCGGCGAGGTGGCGGGCAAGTTCATGGCCATGGCGTCGACCGAACCGAAACAGACCACCGACGAAGTCGGCCGGGTGTCTGC
>JBLFZD010000383.1:0-3551 GCA_047610085.1 Ilumatobacter sp.
TAACCACTCACCGTGCCGCTCGTCGCGTCGGGAATTACATCGCAGGCGCACCGCGCTTAAATGCCCGACGCAACGGAAATTGGGGAGGGCCGGCGGCGACCGACGCTGCTACGTGGTGCATTCGCTCCGGAGTGTGAGCTCGACATGCTTGGGCCGTGACCAACTCAGCATCGAATTTTCTCCTTTCACGAGACGACGAATCAAGGTTCGTCAACCCATCGATGGTTGCGGCGCCAACTGCAACTGCATCGAATCGGTACGCCCCACCAGCTTGCATGACGAAAGACTGGGACCTGCGAATCGTCAAGAACGAGCACACGTCGAACTTTTCGACCCCACTCCACTCGGGCTCGCCTGACACCAAAGCCGGTGCGCCCACGTGCAGCTTCACCGATCCGAGTCAAGCCTTGACGGGCGCGGCCCGGCCCAGATTGGACTGCAGGATCACGGACCCGACCGGTCGAAGTCATGGCGGTTCGGGGTCCTCGGGACCCAGCAGATCGATACCGACGAGTTCTCGTCGCGGCCGGAGGAGGTCCGGCTGGAAGCGGCGCATCAGGTCTGCATGCGTCTGAGAGCGCATCGTAGGGCGGTGCGTGCGGTTCCAATGGCTGACCGATACGCGGCTCGTGTCAGCCCCGGGCAACCTCCGATACTCGAGCGGACAGCCTGAATTCAACTCACTGGTTCTGCGGCGGTGCGAGCGGAGTCCCTGATCGCGTCTTGCGCTCGCCGTGGTTGCCATGATTACCTCCTTGAAGAGGTGACCGGCCAACGAGGCCCTCGCAAGGATCTCATGCGAGGTGATCTACCAGGCGCTCTACATCGAGAGCCGAGGGGCACTCAAGCGAGAACTGGTTGCCTGTCTGTGTACCGGTCGAGCGTTGCGAACTCAGCGGGCTCGAGCGCAGCAACGCGCCCGCGGTCATGTCACCGACGAAGTCATGATCAGCGAACGGCTACCAGAGGTCGATGACCGGGCCGTTCCGGGCCACTGGGAAGGCGACCTGATCATCGGCACCGGCCGGTCCGCGATCGGCACCGTCGTCGAACGAACGACCCGATTCACGATGCTCGTCGACCTGCCACGCAAAGACGGCTGGGGCGACAAGCCGCCGTCAAGAACGGTCCCGCTCTCGGCGGCTACGGCGCCGAATCGATGCGAGACGCCCTGATCAACGGGTTTTCGGCACTGCCCGACGAGCACCTCCGCTCGCTCCGACAATCTGATGTTGCTTCGACCAGTTGAATCTGGTCAATACACGTCGATTCTCTACACCGAACGCCTCGCCGAGATCGGCGCCCGACCTCGATTGGGATCACCGGCGACAGCTACGACTATGCGTTTGACGAGGCGTTGAACGGTCTCTGCAAGAACGAACTCATCCGAAGACGCGGTCCCTGGCGAAACGCTGAGCACCTCGAGATAGAAACGCTCGCCCATATCGATTGGTTCAGTCGCCAACGCCTCCGCGGCGAAATCGACGACGTATCGCCCGCCGTGCACGAAGCCGACTACTGCGATCGGCAACGCCAGCAGATAACAGATCAAACACCAACCCTGATTTGACGCATTTCACCGGCCGATTCATTCACGATAGGTCGGCCCTTTCTCGTGACGAACGAGCGGACCAGTGAGGCCGGACAGGCGTCTGGCCACTATGTCCATCAGGATCTCCTCGTTGCCCGTGAGATCTTCGATCCCAATTCGCGCCGCCATGTCGATGTTGGGTCAGCGATCTGTGGATTCGTGTCGCACGTGGCGTCGTTTCGAGAAATTGAGGTGATCGAGGTTCGACCTCTTTCTGCGAACGTGATCGGGATTTCATTTACGTAGGCGGACACCTTGTCTCTCGATCCCAAGTCGTTCGGGGCATGCGATTCGCTCTCGTGTCTTCACGCGCTCGGGCTCGGGCTCGGGCGGTGAGGTCGATGTCAACGGTTGGCGCAAGGGACTTGTCGCGTTTGAGCGGCTGCTCGAGCCCGGAGGAGTTCTCTACCTTTCGGTCCCCGCCGGCAAGGTGCAGCGAGTCGAGTTCAATGCGCACCGGGTGTTCTCGTTGCCGTACCTGCGTGAGATTTTGTCTGAACGCTTCGAAATCGAACGGCTTGCCTTTGTCAGTGACGCTGGCGATCTCATTGCCCAGGTTGATCCGTTCGGACCGGAGGCGGATGAGAGCTTGGGAGCCGACCATGGTTGCAGTATCTGGGTGCTCAGAAAGCTGGCTGCCTGACTCGCAGCTTCAGGAGTCGTCGGGAACGTTCCGTTGTACGGAGACCCAGTTCGGGCGGACGGGCACAGGAACATCGGTTGGCGGCAGCCAAGGGTCCGGCACTGCGACCGTGCGTGCGCTACCTCGCCAGAGGTGGTCGCCAGCGAAGGCAGCCCAGGCGGAGAGCGTCGAGTTGGAGGCGATGAAATGCTGGCACATGGCGAGTTCACACAGGTCGTCGGCTGGCGAGTTCGTCGGCGTCGAGATAATGTCACTCGCCCACCCGAGCTTGGAGAACTGGGAGTTGAGCCATCGGGCGGCCAGTTCATCGTCGCTTGCGATCAACACGCTGCAGAGACGGTCGGGGTCAATACGAGACAATGCCCGCTTGTAGAACTCTTCGCTCAGTTCCCATCCGTGGCTCAGATAGTCGCCACGTCGCACGTGCGCGCCGATCACCCCGGAGCGTCGACCGAACGCTGTGCGTCGATCGAGCAGAAGCTGGGCAACGGTCCCGATGCTCTGCCCCCCATACGCCGGGTGTTGGAAATAGCCGTGGAGAAGGACCGGGCGTTTCATCGCTGCCAAGCGCTCGACTGCACGGGATGGCGGGTCGTAGTGCTGGTCGGGAACCTGGAAAATGGCCGTACTCAACCGGCCGGTGGCCCGGGCGAAAGCTCGTGTCGCCGCCCAGCCTGAACGGCCCGTACCGAAGACTGCTGGAATTCTTGGATCGGCACGCTGTCGAGGTTCCTCAACGTGCTCGGCACCGAGCGCATCGACGAGCAGCTCGATGGGCTGTGCAGCGAGGACCAACACCTGGGCATCTCGCCGTCGAGCCAACTCGGTGGCCGCTGCGTATTGATAGAGCTGATTCCCGAGTCCGCTATGGCACCGCACGTACACCGGTGCTGCTGCCACAGAGCACACGGTATCGGGCCGTCAGACGAGGGATTGCCACGGCCTGATCGGTGCCGAGTAACGGTGTTGCGGGACGATGTACCTACAGCGGAGCAAGCGCGTCGATGATGTGGTCGTGGAGCAGACCGTTGGAACTGATTGCTGTGTCGTGTTCGTGGGTGCGTTCTCCGAGTCGGTCGGTGAAAGTGCCGCCAGCGGCTTCCACGATTGGCTGGACTGCTGCGAGGTCGTACGCCGCAACGCCCACAGCATCGACCGCAGCGTCCATCGCTCCTTCGGCAACGAGCATGTGCTGCCAGAAGTCCCCCATGCCTCGGCTCCGTCGCGTCTGTTGCTGCAGAGCGACAAGGTTCGTTGTGAGACCGAGTTCGTCCCATCCGTCGTTGTGGGTGATGCTCACTTGGGCCTCGGCAAGGT
>JBLFZD010000384.1:0-3549 GCA_047610085.1 Ilumatobacter sp.
CGTCGACGGGAATCGCCGGCCATGTTGCACGATTCTGGAACCAGCTGGTGCCGAGTTCCAGGTTTCGTTCGCGGTCGTCGCCAGGCTTGTACCAGTCGTCAACCGATTGGCTGACCACCACAGGTTCAACGTCGAGTGCCTCGACGATATTTGAGTCGCGGACTTCATAGATCTCCCAGGTGCCCGACAGCGCCAGAAACTCGAGGCCCTCGTTTATTGCAGCTTCGGCCTTGGCCGCGTCGGTACGCACCATCAAGTAGCGGACACCGAGATCTTGCATGTGCCGTACGCCGATTTCGGCGTCGTTGTTCGTATATCGCAACTGGCGAACGGGGTTTGACGAACTCTCAGACACCGCTGCTGCGGTGATGAAGTGGTAATTCGTCGACGCTGTGGCCTCGAAGAACAGGCCTTCCATCGACCCAATGCAGCCGTCAGTCCAATGCGGCAACAGCATCAGCGCCATCGTTGTGCCGTACTCGCTGTTCGAACTGTTGTTCTCCCAGAGCGCTCGGCCACAGCCTTGATCTCGGCCCAGACCGTCCATTGTGGTGATGAGATCGTGGTAGGCGGGGTACGACGGTCGGCCTTCGTAGCCCTGCCAGTTGTAGCGAGCCCAGCCGCTCGCAACTGCACTGCCACTTTCGACACCCTTACGGAACGGGCCCCAGGCGTACACCGACGCAGCACCTTCGGACTCGACCACTTGCCCGTCGAATGGGAGCCTCTCGTACATCCAACCAAAGACCACCAGCATCGAGACGCCAACCACAGCAAAGGCACTTGCACCCTCAAACGCGCCGAGCGTCCGATTGGCGAGACGGGACCGCCACGTGTTGATTCCCCACGAGATCAACTCAAATGCCCCGACGACCATCAACAAGTAGCGGGTGAGGTAAACGAACGGCAACAGCCGCGGGTTCCACAGCAAACCGATTCCCGGGATGCTGCCCCGTGTGAAGTAGACGCCGGCGATGAACACCACGCAGATGAGGCCGAGCGCTGTACCGGTGAGTTGGCGACGTATGACGAACGAGATGGACCCGATCACGGCAAGCACCGACACGATGATGTCGAGCGCTGGGGTCAACGGGAAATACATGTCCCAGAACGAGTCTTCGGTACCACTCGGGCGAAAGCCGTACTTCATGTCGGTCATGAACTCGTGACCGAGGAGGAACGGTCCAACCCACCAAGCCATCAGTAACAGCGTCGTGATGCCGGTGGTAACCGAATACACGAGGCGGCTCAGGTCCATCCAGACCAGACAGATCACGAGGGCCGCAACGGCGACGAAGAGCAAGACAATGCCATGCGAAACCGCCGCCAACGACAAGATCGCAGCAGCCCACACGCGGTACTTGCCGGTGCGGAGGCCGTTGGCCAGCAAGCCGAGCCCGAACATCGCAAGCGTGAGTGCAATCGAGAACGAGTACTCCCCCGCCATTGTCGACTTCACGTTGCCGCCGTAGATCTCGAAGCTTTCGTCGAGCAGGAAAGCAAGACCTCCAAATGCGAACAGTTCGGGAAGCGGGTGTCGAAATGCAGCCAGCCGTCCGAACGACCAGCACGCAAACGGGAAGGTCACCAACCCCGACACTGCGACAAGCTTGAAAGCGACGCCGTAGGAGACGAACGGGATCGAATCAAGCGCGAGCATCGCAAACGCCGGGATCACCATGTAGAAGCGGTACAGGGGCAGCCCGCCGTACCAGTCCATGGTCCAACCGGAGATCTGCCCGTTGGACAAGAAGTGATCGCGCAAGAAGGCCGGCGCCCACACATGCGCGCCCATGTCACCACCGGTCGGTGTGGTGTTGTCGAGAATCAGATCGCGATCACCGGCGCCCGGGAACGGCACAAAGTGCACCACGGCCATGACGATCACGGTGGTGATGGTGAGCGCCGTGGCCGTGACGAACAAGCGCATCACCCGGTCGTTGGTCCACGGAGCGTTCCACCAGTTGGTCGGCCGACGAAGAACTCGTTCGAGGAGTCGATCGCCCCGATTCAGCACCGGCTCGGCGGCAGGATCGCCGGACAGGCTCAAGCCATCATCGACATCAGGGTCGACGCGATCGTCGACCTCGGTCAACGTGTCGGTTGGGGCCTCGGCGGCCTCCGCCTGTGTTGCTTCAGACCGAGCGTCAGCGTCGAAGTTCTCGTCAAACCAGACGGCGAAATCGCTGCCGTTGGACTCGGTCGAATCGTCCGGAACCGGATCACACGGCCCATCACCGGGTTTGCGGACGTCGTCATTCATCAGGAGAGCCCATCACGAATCGTCATTCTGACAAACTTGACGGCCACCATCTGGTCAGTCGGCGCACAGTTCAGACTTGACCACAACATCGCCGCAAGCATCACAGCGCCAACATCAATCCGGTTGCGTTAAAACCAACGTGAGCGGCAAACGCCATACCCAGCCTGCCGGTTCGCCATGCGCACACACCAAACACCAAACCGACAGCAAAAAGACCCGGGTACTCGATGGGCCGGAAATGGATCAGCGCGAACACTGCCGCCACAATCACGATCACCGGAATCGTCGAATACGCACCCAGCAGAGGCCTCTGCAGCAGGCCTCGATACACGATCTCTTCGAATAATGGTGCTCCGAGAACGACCAAAATAAAGAGGAGTACCAGCAACCCTCCGTCAGCACGGTCAATCAGTTCCTCGGCGGTTTCACTGAGCGCTTGGTCAGAAAATGTGCCGGGCCAGATCGCTCGTAGGGGGAGGTAGATCGCCGGGACCAACAGCAACTGCGCTGCTACACCGATCGGGACACCAATCACGTCGATTGGTCTGGCCGACAAGCCGAAGTCCACAGCCAAATTGCCGGAGCCGTATCGACGAGATATCAACCATGTGCCGAGCGCGTACGCCGTCCACCCAGCCATAAGTGACATCGCCAACACCGGAATTGAGGTGACGCTGCCATCATCGGAATTGGCCGAACCCGCCGCAACGAGGACGATCGAAGATGCGAGCGCCGCTGCGATCCACATTCCGAAGAACGCTCTCAGGCCGACCGACGAGTCGATCGGGGATGTGCCGCTGGACCGGTCGGAAATTGTGGTCTTGGACGAGGGCACGAACCTCGACGCTATCGGTCGAGTCAGACAGCGATGAGGGCGCCGCGGCGGGCCCCACGGCGATCGTCAAGGTGCCACCCGCGCATGACCGAGAGCCCATCTGCATGGCGATCACACATGTCATACATGTGTGGTTCACGCTCTGGTGTCAGGTGATCAATCCATACTTGCGAGGTGCCGTAGTGATAGCTCAAGGTGATCGCAGCTGCATCGGCACAACCGGTGCGTGAGCATTGACGGTTCGCAATGATCGGGCGCTCAATCTGTGTCGAGCTGTCAGGCGCAGGCCAGGCCCCTTCGCGCTCGAGCAAAATCCCACCGGGTGGCGATTCGTCAACCTGCATCAACCCTGCGGTCTCATCGGCTGGAAAAGCGCTCGACGTCTCGGCAATCTCACGTGCGATCCGGTCGAACAGGCTGTTCTGGTTTTGTGTGTTCTCGCGCCCATCAT
>JBLFZD010000385.1:0-3540 GCA_047610085.1 Ilumatobacter sp.
AAACCACGCACGACTGCGAAGTCGTTGCGAGCGTCCGCAGCAACGGCTGCGGGTTCGACACGGCGACCGTGCGCCGCTGGCAGGGATTGGATGACTCGATCACTGCCCAGATGGCATCGATTTGTGTCCGCCGGTGCTGCTGGCTACCTGCTCAAGGAGTCACCGATTGACGACGTCTGAGCATCACTCGTTGCACCCGCTACCGGCGAGCCAGTGTTTTCCCCGCTCGCCGCTCTGGTACTCGGTGAATTCCGGCGCCTGACCAAATCAACCGGCTCCGATCCCCTCACAGAGGGGGAGCGCCAGGTGCTGCAACTCGTCGCCCGCGGGCACACGTACAAGGAGCTGGGCGCCGCGCTCACGATTTCACCAAAGACTGCAGAGAACCATGTGCGCAACATCCTGGGCAAGCTTCACCTCAGCCGCCACAGCGACCTCTTCGATACGCCGTCGCACCCGGATTCGACTAGTTCGGGCTCGGGCTCGGGCTCGACGACACCAGCTCGACCGCGTCGCGAAAGTGAGCGCCGAGGATGCGGTTCCAGTGGTTCGCTGGCAACGATGGATTCAGCGAAGCCATCGCTGTCGCATATTTGCTGATGCGTGCAGGGCGAATCCCCTGCGACCAAAGCCAGTGGTCAATCCCGCTCGCATGGTTCTCCGATTTCGTTTCGAGAACGATGATGTCGGGAACCGCGGCGTTCCCGTCAGGGTCGGTACCACGAAGACCGTGATCGATCGTGCATCGCACATCGCCCGAGTTCGACAGCAACGTGGTGCGACGGAATGATGTTTGCAAAACCGGAAGCAACATTGTCGTGAGGTCGGTATCGATGCACTCATCCACATACGCCCGCATCGATGTTGTCAGCATCGCGAGCTGTGGATGGTCGACCTCGGTGCGATACTTCACCGTCCGGCCTCGCCCATTCTTGGTTTTCACTTCGAGCATCGACAGGTCCGAATCGGCATAGCGACGCACCCTCACCTTGAAGCGAAATGGTCGGCGACGCGCCGTGTCGAGATACAACCGACGGTCGGGGGTGTCGTAATACGTCGTCTCGTAAACGAACGAACGCAAGCCATCGATCTCAAGTACGGAGCACTCGTCGGCAAACCGCTGCGCCATGTCAGCGGCTTGTGTCGGGGTGAGGACGTACTTTCGGTCGGTGCGGGTCTGGAGCTCGGCATCACGATTCAGCACGTCGAGAGAAACAGCGATCGAACGCGACAGCACCTCTGCGAACCTGTTCTCGTTCGTGCCGAGTGCATGCATCATTGAGGTCGATTCAAGTCATAACGAACGTCGACAACAGTGGTGTCGTTCACGAGGTTCACTCGGCGGACCTTGAGCCGGCGCACGCGAGCGTTGAGGAGTGTTTCGAGCCGATCGGTCAGCTCCGTCTCGTCGGTGTACGCCGAATCAAGCGTGACCACCTGGCTCCGAGTGCGAGAGAAGACCCGTGGGTGATCGCCAACGAACAGTGCGGCGACGATCGCTGCCATCAGTGTCGGGGTCACCCACACTGACTCGACCGAAATGCCGCCGAGCAGGCCGAGCGCGAGCGCAGAGAAGTAGTACACGACCTCTTCCTGGTCGAGTTCCTGCGAACGCAACCGGATGATCGACAACACACCGAAGAGCCCGAGACCAAGCCCAGCGGTCACGGTCGATTCGGCCAACACCGTCGCCACCGAGAGAACACCGATGTTGATGCCAAGGAGAGCGACCATGATGTCGCGCCGGCCGTAACGAGGGAAGTAGAGGGCAAACGCCAGCACAAGTACGGCAACCGCATCGCAGGCGATCATTACTGGTTGCGACACTCAGGTCTCCTGCTGTTGTGGGGGATCGACAAAATTGATGAAAATCTGCTCGATTGAGCGACGCCACTCCTCGACCGACGGCGCGTCGTCGAATGTGTTCGCGGCCTCGACCACCAACGGCTCGATCTGTGCCGACCATTTGTCGATGAGGTTGCGAACGTTTTCGGGCGTGAAAAGCTCGGATCTAAAAGCGGCCTCGACACGTTCGTATTCGGTGTCGAGGAGCACCCACGCGGCCACGAACGGATCGCATGCAGCAGAACGCTGCGGCAGCCCAAGGGCACCAAACGAGAACGGGTCACAATTGTTCTGTGTCTCGCCCCAGCCGTCGGCAACATCGGTGATCGCATTGGACAACTGCATCGAGTTGTCGAGATCCCACGGAATGATGTGCACCTTGCGGGAGGTCGGGTCTTCATACATGAAAAAGTTGTGCGGCTCGCATGGTCTCTCGACGCAGTACCAGTGGAACGGGCCATCGTCATGACGAATCGCTCGGTCGACAACCGCGTACGCGACGAGCGCTTCCACATCGGTGCGTTCACCGAGCACGCGTCGAGCTGCTTCAGGGTCGGTGGGTGCTCCGGCATCCAGCAGTTCCTGAGCAAAGGACCGGATGATCTCAGCTGATGGGTCGTCGTCCTCATTGGTCCGCAACGAGTCGATCAGTTCGTCCTCGCTCCGCACCGCACCGTTGCCATCGAAGGGCCACATCTCTTTGTAGAGGTTTCCCGTTCCATCGTCGAAACGGTCGCGTGTGAAGCGCCCATCGATCTGTTCAATCAACGCGAACACTCCAACGAAGTCTCCGTTGAGGTTGACCCGCGCGTGCGTGGCCCGCGGCGCCGGAACACCAGCCTCACGGAACATCCAGTAGCCGAGACGGTCGTGCATCAATGACTGATCGAGGTTGAGCGAATGCAGCTGAACGCGCCGTTGCCCGTAGAACTCGGCGTCGGCTCCGTCCCAGTTGATCTTGATCTTCAGCGAGAGCTTCGTGCAGGTCTTCGCACCACTCGGCTCATAGGGATTCGGTCCAGCGGTACACCCCAGGAATGCACCGATCGAGCCCTTGTAACGAACCCCGACTCGCTCGAGGGTTTCGCCGTCGAACGTCAAGCTGCCTTCGACGTACTCCTCCGCCACCGGGTCACCCTCAAGTTCAGCGAGGGCTGCGTCGCTCAGGTTGATATCGAACGTGTGCACCAGATCGTCATCGAAGAGGAACGACGAGTCACCCGTCGCATAGCGGCCAAGCGCCTCGGCCTCGCTACTCGACGACTCGACTGGCACCACGCTCTCCGACACATCGTCCTGCTCACCGTCAATCGCAACGGCATCGGACACCAACGGGGTCACCGCGGCCGAGGTATCGACCGGATCGGACGTCGACGAACCTGCGCATGCCGCGAGGGCCATACCTGCGACGACCGCGAGCCATGCCATTCTCGATTGTTGACGCCGCACCCGCATCGCTACCACCCTGCATGAACCGAAGATGAACTCAAGGTAGCCGGGGGATGCCAGCCGACCACAAATCGGCAACAACTCCGAACCCGGTTGATTTATCCGAACCCGGTTGATTTATCCGATCTCGGTTGGCGGATGACTCCGCAAGAACGACATGGCCTCATCTGCAGTGTCGGCCGAACCGATCAGCCGTGCGTAGGGTCGGTCGCCTGCAAGCGTTCGGAGCAGCGGCTCGGCGGGAAG
>JBLFZD010000386.1:0-3535 GCA_047610085.1 Ilumatobacter sp.
ACATCGTCGATGACTACCTGGACCAGATGCCGCTCGGGCGGGCGGGGACCATCGATGACATCGCGGCACTGGTTCGTTTCCTCGCTGGCCCTGAGAGCAGCTGGATCACTGGTGAATGCATCAGTGTCGACGGTGGGCACCACCTGCGCCGTGGACCCAATATTGAGCCGGTGATGCGCATGCTCCACCCCGACAACCTCACCCCCTAGGTCCCTGCCCCGTCTCGCCGGTTCGCCAACCTCTGGTGCCGGAACCCGGTGGGGTTGCCGCAACCCGGTTGTGGCAACTCATGTTGGTCGGGGTGACGGGGGCGACAGCGGGGATTGATTGATCTCTCGGTACTGTTGTCTACTCGCCGGTCAATTGGACCGGTGGCGCTGATCGGAATCTCTGCTCCGGCCGTAGCGCTGTTGAAATGCAGAAACCGAAAGAAGCCCCCATGAGCACCCTCACTGAGGACGCCATCGCGTCCGTCGACGTCACCTTTGCCGATCTTGGCCTCCCCGCCCCGATCGTTGATGCCCTCAACCAGCGTGGCATGTCCGCACCGTTTGCGATCCAAGCCGCCGTCATTCCTGACGCGCTTGCCGGCCGCGACATCGCCGGCCGTGCACCGACCGGTTCCGGCAAGACCCTCGGCTTCGGCCTCCCAATCGTTGCTGGTCTCGTGAAGGCCAAGCCGAAGCGCCCCGTTGCGCTCGTGCTCGCCCCGACACGCGAACTCGCCGAGCAAATCATGTCCGAGCTCACGCCGTTCACGAAAGCGATGCGCAAGCACGCCACGTCGATCTACGGCGGCGTTGGTTACGGCAACCAGAAGAACGCGCTGAACAAGGGAACCGAGCTCGTCGTGGCATGCCCCGGCCGACTCGAAGACCTGATGCAAATGGGCGCGATTGACCTGTGCGACGTCACCCAAATCGTTGTCGACGAAGCCGACCAGATGGCTGATATGGGCTTTTTGCCTTCCGTCCGCCGCATCGTCGGTAAGACGTCGCCCGACCGTCAGGTCCTGCTGTTCTCGGCCACGCTCGACGGTCCGGTCGCCAAGCTCATCAAAGACTTCCAGCATGATCCGGTTCGTCACGAGGTGGGTCCCAAGGGTCCCGACATCCACGCTGCACACCACGTGTTCTGGCAGATGGACCGCGCCGATCGGAACGAGAATACCGCCGGTGTCATTGAGCGATGTGGTTCGACAATCGTGTTCACCCGTACTCGTCATGGTGCAGATCGCCTGGCCAAGCAGCTCGACAAGCTGGGAGTTCGGGCGCAGCCGATTCATGGTGGCCGTAGTCAGAACCAGCGTGACCGTGCGCTCGATTCGTTCAAGCAGGGCAAGGCCAGTGCGCTGATCGCCACCGACGTTGCTGCTCGCGGTATTCACGTCAACGGCGTGAACGCAGTCATCCACTACGACGCGCCGGCCGACGGTTCGACCTACCACCACCGCTCGGGCCGTACCGCCCGCGCCGGAGCCACGGGAATTGTGGTTTCGTTTGTTGAGCCTGGCACGTCGAAAGACGTCAAGAAGCTCCAGCGCGACGTGGGCATTCAGGTCGCTGTCACCGATGCCGACCTCGACGGTCTTGCAAAGACCCTGCTGCTCCTCGAAGCCGAGTCAGCAGCGAACGGCGTTGTCGCACCGGCACCCGTCGAGAGTATTCGGACTGAGTCGGCCCAGCGCGAAGAGCGCCCGGCATCCAAGCAGCCCAAGAAAATCAAGGTTGATTCGGCTCCGAGGAAGGCGCGTCCCGAGAGTGACGCCGCTGTTCCCTCCGGTCATGAGCTCGGCACCGTCAAGTTCTTCAACTCTGGTCGCGGCTATGGCTTCCTGGTCCGAGACTCCGGTGGCGAAGACCTCTTCGTCCACTTCTCGAACGTCGAGACCGAGGGCTTCAAAACCCTCGACGAGAACGAACGCGTTTCGTTCCAGGTCGGTCAGGGCAAGAAGGGCGAAGAAGCCCATCACGTTCAAGTTCGTTGAGCGTCACCCCAACCCGCACTCGTCGAAGTTGTTGGTCAATCCGGTGACTCCCGCCGCCTCGGCGCGCTCGCGGTATTCGGCGAGTCCGGGCTGAGCAGCGATCCAGTCGACTCGCTCCTGTTGTTCATCACTCGCCACGTCGATGGCGAACACATAGGCACTGAATGACTCGGCGAAGTCTTCCTCCGGGTTGCTCGCGGCGTATGCCCCGAAGAACCCGGGGTCGGCGTCGCAACGTTCTTGGCCGACTTCGGCGGTGGCTTCACCTTGGGGGTCGACTTGGTCGATCAGGCCATCGTCCCAGAACTCGGTGATCCACTGGAACATGATCGAATCGTCTTCGTAGCAGCCCTCGCCGTTGTCGTACGTGTCGCAATTGTCGATTGCTTCGACCGTGCGGTCGATCTGCGACGGCAGCGACGCGAAGACGTGTGAAAATTCGTGCGCCATCGTGAGCTGTGCTTCGTTCGGATCCTCGACGTACGACTCAAGGTTGATCGACATCTGGAACAAGGTGCCGTCGTCGTCGAGTGTGTTCACGAACGCGAGCGTGACCTCGTCACCGCCCTCGCTGGCCCCGAAGCCTGCGAACACGCCGAGGTCAGTCAACTGGCCTGACGGTGCGATGGTTGCGAGTGAATTCCACGCATCGACCACTCGTTGGTCCGGCTCTCCGAAACACACGGCGCCGAGGCCGCCATCAACGATGTAGTGAGCCGTGATGAAGGCGAACGTGTCGTCGGCGCCGAGTCCGTCGGCGCTGCAGTCGATGTCGTCGCGCGTTGCAGCACCGATGTCTGACGACTGGGCGGAATCGCTATCCTCGCCGTCTCCCCCGTCTGGCGATTCGGGGCCATCGAGAATCGCCTCCAGTCGGTCGTATTCGTCGTCGGAGAGTTCGTTCACAAATGCGTCGAACTCGTCATCCGACATGTCGTTCACCACCTCGAGCACTTCGGCGTCGGTCAATTCTTCGCCAGGCACTTCGTCGTCCGCGTCGCCGTCATCCTCGACACTGTCTTCGGGGTCGGCGAAGTTTCGGTCGCCACCATCATCGCACGCTGCTGTCGCCAGCGTGAGCGCCATCGCCGCTCCTGCGATCTTCATCAATGGTCGTGAAATCACTCGTTGTTCCCTCTGTGGTTCGTCACTTCTCGATTTGTAGCACAACATTCGGCCAGGCTGGAAGGCCGGTGCTGGCCGACTCGGTGTGACGCATGAATCACGCTCTGCGCCTGTCCATTACGGTCGGGCTGTGCACGACGATCGCGAGCTCGCCGAACGACGAATCGACCGTGAGCTGTGGCAGCGCGTCCTCCCGCTTGTTCACGCCGACCGGGTTGCGCTGACCATCGCTGCAGGAGTCTCGCCCGACGTACTCGATCGGTTTGACGTTGGTTCGCAATGGGGCGCGCCATGGGCGACAACGTGGTTCCGGCTGACGGGCCCGATACCACCGGACTGGCGGTCGCGTCGCCGTTCTACGCGGGTTGAAGTGGTCCTCGACCTCGGGTTCAACCGGAACCCCGCCGGTTTCCAGGCCGAGGG
>JBLFZD010000387.1:0-3524 GCA_047610085.1 Ilumatobacter sp.
CTGGATCGACACCGGCAGCTTCGACTCGTACTGGATGTAGACCTCCAGGTGGTCCTGCAAGTTTTCACCGACTCCAGGCAGGTGAGCCACCACGGGGATGCCCAACGACTTGAGGTGATCTTGGTCGCCCACGCCGGAGAGCTGCAACAGCTGCGGGCTGTTGAAGGCACCGCCACACAACACGATTTCCGTCCCGTTGATCGTCGACGTTTTGCGACCCTTGCGGACCTCAACACCGACTGCTCTGTTGCCGTCGAAAATCACCTTGTTCACTTGGGCACGTGTCATCAGCGTGAGGTTTGGTCGATCGAGCACTGGATGGAGGTACGCCCTGGCCGCGCTGATGCGTCGGCCGCGAGAGACGTTCTTGTCGAACGGCGCAAAGCCTTCCTGGCGATACCCGTTGACATCATCAGTCCGGTTGAAGCCCGCCTCGACACCGGCTTTCAGCCACGCATCAAAGAGCGAGTTGTTCGCAGGACCGCGTTCGAGCTTCAGTGGCCCCTCTTCTCCACGAAGGCCCGGATGGTCGGCCTCCTCTCCGGCGAGACAGTTCTCCATCCGCTTGAAGTACGGCAGGCAATGCGCCCAGTCCCAGTTCTCCAGACCAGGAATCGAACCCCACTTGTCGTAGTCCATCGGGTTGCCCCGCTGGAAGATCATTCCGTTGATGCTGGACGACCCGCCCAAGACCTTGCCGCGAGCGTGATACACCCGCCGCCCATCCATGAATGGCTCGGGCTCCGACTCGTATTTCCAATCGTAGAAACGACTCCCGATTGGAAACGCAAGTGCAGCAGGCATGTGGATGAACACGTCCCACTTCCAGTCTCGACGACCGGCCTCGATGACGAGGACCTTGTTGGTTGGATCGGCACTAAGACGGTTGGCCATAGCGCAGCCCGCAGAGCCACCGCCAACGATGATGTAGTCGTACACCATCGCAGTCTGCCCGTCAGCTCGCCGCAGTGGGCAACTTGATCGTGATCACCGCTCCGGCCTTGGACGAATTGAACGCAGAAACCTCGTGGCCATTTGCGTTCACGGTCAACATCCCGCTGGGCCAAACCATGCATGAAGGTCATGAGCGGAAACACCCTGAGCTGATGCGTGAACTCGACAACAACATCGAGGCCCTTCACCCAGTTCTCACGCGCCGAGTGCCCTGAGACGAGGTCATGGTGGTGACCGCGAACGAAATCTTTGACACCCGCAACCGACGACTGCAAATTGTCTGACCGCCAAGCCTTGACCGCCTTGACTGCTCGCCTGAAGTCAAGGCGGTCAAGGCATGAGGACAGTTGAGTGGATCGACAACGCCGCAGCCGCGTTCGAGGCCGCCCTTGCTGAGTTGATCGGCGAACGCAGTCCAGATCTCGACCCCGCCGAGGCTGGCCGGCGAGCGGCTTTAAAGGCCGTTGCAGGGACACTCTGGACCGACGCTGTTGGGCACTTCTACGACACCGAGGGTGTGATGTCACGCCTCGGTGGAGTGAGCAAGCAGGCGGTGCACGATCGCGTTCGCCGACACCGGCTTCTTGCGCTTCGTACCGGATCCGGGCGCCTCGTCTACCCCACGGCCCAATTCGACGAAGACCGAGTGGTCGATGGCCTCGGCGCCGCCCTCACGCTGCTGGCGCCTGATCACACCGAAGCATGGATGGTCGCGTCATGGCTCACCACGGCCGACCCGGCGCTCAACGGCACCACGCCGCTCGACGCTCTACGTTCCGGCCAGAACGAAGACGTCATGGATGCAGCCCGACAGGTCGCTGCCACGCTTCGCGGGTGACCCGTATGGTCGACTTCGCGGAACCACCAGCCTCGGGACTGGATCGCTTCCCGGTCAGAACACTTGCCGCCGGCACATCGCTGCATCGGCTTCACCATCGCTCACTGGGCCCGTGCTGGTTCAGTTCGTTCGAATCGGGCAATCATCGAGCAGAACGCTTTGACCTCACCCCTCACCGCGGTTCGTCGTACTGGGCACTCCAGCCAGAGGCGGCGTTTCTTGAGACGATTGCGCGGCGTCCGGTCACCATCGTGCCGGTGGGAATCATCGACCGCTATGCGCTCACATCCGTCAACCTGCCCGCTGACCGAGCGTGCGCAAACGCACCGGTGAAACGAGCACGCTCCTTCGGGCTCACCGCCGAGTTCCACGCGACCTCCGATTACTCAATCACCAGGCGGTGGGCGGCAGCGCTCGACGCAGCGGGCCACACGAGCCTGACCTCGATCCCTCGACACGACGTCACCGCCAAGCTGCGCTCAATCACCCTGTTTGGACGAAGCGGTGAGCGACGACCACCGCTCTGGAAGAAGACGCTCAAAACTCGACCCATTCCCACAGCGACCATCGATGCCATGTCAGCTTGGGGAATCCGCTGCCTTCCGATCCCGTTCGACGTGCAAACGATCTCACCGCCCCCGAGTTGAACAGCTCGACACCGAGCGGTCAGTCAGCGTCGATGGCTGCACGCACTTCAGCGACGTAGTCGCCAACAGCGTCCGGCCCCGACTCCATCAGACGACGAACCATGCTCGCTCCCTGGATCACGCCATCCGCGACCCGCGTGGCCTGATACGCCTGCTCTGCGTTCGACACGCCAACACCAACGAGTACCGGCTTATCAGTGATCGCCTTGAGCCGGGTAGCAAGATCGATTGCGGTCTCGGCGAGCGAGGAACGTTCCCCCGTTACTCCGAGCAATCCAACGGAGTACAGGAAACCTCGCGACCGCTCGGCCACGCGAGGCAGGCGCTCATCGGGAGCTGTCGGCGCAGCCAGCATGATCGTCTCGATGCCATGAGCATCGGCTGCTTCGCACCACGGGCCTGACTCTTCGAGTGGCAGGTCGGGCAAGATCGCCGCAGCGATTCCAGCACGCGCCAAGTTCGCAGCAAAACGCTCCGGACCCGGATGGTGCACGAGGTTGTAGTACGTCATCACCGCAAGGGGAATATCAACATCGAGGTCGGGTACCGCATCGAGCACAGTGGTCGGCGTGACGCCGGATTCAAGCGCCGCTTGGGAAGCCCGCTGAATAATCGGACCATCCATGACAGGGTCCGAAAATGGGATGCCAATCTCAACGGCGTCCGCGCCGTTTGCAGCGCACGCCCGGATCGCTTCTTGCCATCCCGGGTAGCCGCCGGTGATGTACGGCACGAGCAGCTTGCGACCAGCGGCGCGCTTCGCTCGGAATTCGTCTTCGATGCGACCCATCAGGCAGTGCCCGCTTGTCCGCCAAATTCGTCGGACAAAATGTCCATCATTTGCGCTACGTCCTTGTCGCCGCGTCCCGACAGGTTCATCAGCACGGTCTTGCCCTGCATGTTGGGTGCCTCCCTGGTCAACCAGGCCACAACGTGGGCACATTCGAGTGCAGGAATGATGCCTTCTGATTCAGACATCAGACGGAAACCGGCGATCACTTCTTTGTCGTTCACGTTCGGATACTCCGCTCGCCCAATCGACGCGAGGTACGAATGCTCGGGTCCGACCCCCGGGTAGTCGAGGC
>JBLFZD010000388.1:0-3522 GCA_047610085.1 Ilumatobacter sp.
CTGACCACACAAACCACACGTCATCGGCCAGCCGCGCCCTCCGATCAAACAACGCAACAGTGCCCTGGTCAACCCCTCGAGGGGAGGCTGAGACGTCGTATCGGGGCGAGCTCTTCGAGCGACTCCCCGTAGCCGAACCGTTGAAAGTCTCCCAAATAACGATTGAAGACAAGTTCTGCGAGTTCGTCAGAGTACTGAGATCGAACGACATCGGTCGCTCCGGTGGCATTGCGTCGTGGCGTCCCCGACACAGAAACCCCAACCGTTTGCATCATGGTCGGGAGGTCGTCATCAACGTGCTCCAGGTGTCCAATGAAGTCGAAATCGAGGACATCGATCAAGACCTGAGCCGTCTGCTGGCGCCAGTGCGGGTCCGCTCGCCGGTCGGTCTGCAGACAAACCGAACGCACAAACGACTCGAACGTCGGCACTCCATGACCCGGCCTCCACCCGTCAATCGCGCGCGGTGTGAATTCGTTGCGCTCATCCGCACCAACGATTTTAGACTGGTATGCCGACAACAGCCTTGCAAACGGATTGCGCACGATGGTCACGAACTTTGTTCCATTCCGCTGAAGAGATTCGAGTGGCCGAAAGTGCGATGCGCTCTCGAACGCGAGAAAGGGATCATGTAATCGATCATGAACCGGGCCGGAAACAGGGTCAGGCAAACCAAGCGCATCGGCGATCAGTAGCGACTTGATCGACGTTGTACCGACCTTCGGATTGGAGACATATGCATAGCGCTGGTCGGGAGCGATGTGGACGAGATAGCAGACTTGTTGAGGAGACTGATATCGCCGCGACTTCCTCATCAACGGAGACGTCACGACGAACGCAGCCGAACGCAAAAGCCCGCTTGTCGCCATGGCAGCACGATACCAATCGCCGAAAGCCGTATCAAAAAAGATGATGGTTGAAATCGGGGAACCTCGATGTCCACCCGCTATCGAGGCAAGGCCGACTCGAAAATCCCAGTGGTTGCCGCCGGCTACTCCGCGCGGAAGCGAGCAATCCACTCCAGGCTCTGCCCATCGGCCTGACGCTCAAGCGTCGGTGGTGCAATCGAATCGACGTCAAGCGACAGCTCGGCGAGCACCCGACGCATCGTCAACTCGTAGTCCGCGGAGAGTTCCTCGTAGCTGACCCTTACCGGGTGGAGATCGTGTTCGTCGAAGAACCGCTGCCAGTTGTCGTTCCATTCGCGGCAGCTATTCACGGCCTTCGCGATCACCTCAGCGTCATACCGAAACCGCGTCGATGGCGCCACACGGCCAACCGTTCGTTTCCACTCGTGCGACTGCTGGGCTCGAACAAGCGAAACGGCCTGGGCCACGAGATCATCACGCCAGATGTGGACCCAGCTGATCGGCTGCGGGAAGACAGCGAGGTCGAGACCTTGAGCAACAGCGTCGACATATTGCTTCCAGTGCAGCTTTGCGCCGAAGACGCCATTGGACGAGACCGTACGTCGAACGACTTCGGCGACATAGGGCTCGAGAGACGCTGGGTCGATCTCCCAGATTCCCGACCACGTCGCATCACCTCGTCGCCGCGCCCGCCGCCGACGCTGGCGTTCTGCATGCGTCGGTATCGGCAGACCCACCTGAGCTGCGGCTCCCGACATCGTGTACGGTGAAAGCCACTCGAGGAGGTGACCTGCTTGCCCCGTTGCCTCTATGCCGTTGGCCAGCAAGGTGCTTCCGGTTCGCGCTCCGGCTGCAACCAGAATCGACCGAGACGGCACAGCACCGCTGGCGCAACCGGCGCGAAACGGCAACCCCTGCGACCGAACCGCTACTCGAACCCGAGCGGGAAGCAACCGTCCGACACGTCGAACCGCAGGCCGCTTCTCCGCAGCGACAATTCCTTGCCTGAGACTCGTCGAGAGTGCGCTCAGAATATTTCGACTCAAGTGATGGTCCCGTTGGCACGCAGCGAAGCAATGATCTGATCGGCGGCATCCTCGGGCGATGTTGCACCCGAGTCGATCCGGACCTCGGGAGATTCTGGCGCCTCATACGGCGAGTCAATCCCTGTGAAGTTCGACAGTTCACCGGCTCGCGCCTTGGCGTAAAGGCCCTTCGGATCACGCGACTCTGCGAGTTCCACTGAGGCATCGACATACACCTCGATGAACTCACCATCAGCCACCCTTTCCCTGGCGAGCTGACGTTCAGCGTGGAACGGCGAGATGAATGACACGAGCACCACGAGCCCTGCATCGACCATGAGGCTCGACACCTCAGCGATGCGACGGATGTTCTCGACTCGGTCGGCATCGGTGAAACCGAGGTCCCGGTTCAATCCATGACGCACGTTGTCGCCATCGAGTAAATACGTCCGCACACCCATGGCATGCAGCTTGGACTCGACCACATTCGCAATCGTGGACTTGCCCGAACCGGACAGACCCGTCAGCCAGACCACACCGGGGCGATGACTGTTCATCTCGGCGCGAGCTGATTTGTCGACTCGAACGTCTTGCCAGTGAATGTTGCTTGACCGACGAAGGGCGAAGTGCAGCAACCCCGCGCCAACGGTGTTCTGGGTCATCTTGTCGATGATGATAAAGCCACCGGTATCGCGGTTACCCGGTGATCCGGCGTTGCGCTCACCGATCGCCAGACCTGGATACGGGTCGAATGGAATCGCTCGATCGAGGCCGACGTTGCACACGCCGATTTCGTTCAACGCGAGCGTGTCGGCAGCCAGGTGTTCGAGCGTGTTGACGTCGACTCGATACTTCGGCTGATCGATGGTCACGCCGACCGTCCGAGCCCCGACCTTGATCAGATACGGGCGGCCGGGCAGCATCTCGTCTTCGTGCATCCAGACGATATGTGCCTCAAACTGGTCGGCGACTTCTGCCGGGTCATCGACGGCACAGATCAGGTCACCGCGCGAAACGTCGATCTCGTCGGCGAGCGTCAGGGTCACCGACTGACCGGCGATTGCTTCGTCGAGGTCGCCATCCATCGTGACGATGCGTTCGACCGTGCTAATCGTGCCGGCGGGGAGGACCCGGATCGCGTCGCCTGGGCGGATACCGCCGCCAACAATCTGACCGGAGAACCCACGGAAGTCCAGGTTCGGTCGATTGACCCACTGGACCGGCATGCGAAGCGACCCGTTTGCCCGATCGTCATCGACTTCGACCGTCTCGAGGAACTCCATGAGCGTCGGGCCGTCGTACCAGGAAATATTCGGACTCACCTCGGTGACGTTGTCACCCTTGAGTGCGGACAAAGGGATGAACGTCATGTCATCGAGCCCGATTTTGCCGGCGAACTCGACGTACTCGGCGCGGATTCTCTCGAATGTCTCCTGGGAGTAGCCGACAAGATCCATCTTGTTGATCGCTACGACCACTTTGCTAATCCCCAGCAGCGAGACGAGGTAGCTGTGGCGACGTGTCTGAGTCAGTATGCCCTTACGCGCATCGACGAGGATGACGGCGACATCGGCGGTCGACGCTCCGGTGACCATGTTGCGCGTGTATTGCTCATGGCCAGGCGTGTC
>JBLFZD010000389.1:0-3521 GCA_047610085.1 Ilumatobacter sp.
TGCCCGTGCTCGGGCCTGGCGAAGTTCGCACGGTCTGTTCAATGCCCGACGGGCTGGGAGACGTCGCCTGGTCCCCGGACGGGTCGACCCTTGCCTTCACCAGTCGAACACAGGACGAGCGCTACCGAACCGAAGATGTGAGCTGGCAATCCCCGCGCAAGATCGAGCGACTGTTTGGCCGGCTCAACGGCGAAGACTGGGTGTTCGACCGGCCAAACCATGTCCACGTCATCGCAGCCGACGGCACGGGCAACGTCCGAAACTTGACGCCCGGCGGGTTCGAACACAACGGCATCTCGTGGCTGCCCGACTCGTCAGCCATCGTCACATCAGCGACACGCCACGACTCGTGGGACATCGATTTGGCCCGCGACCTGTACCTAGTGCCGCTGGCCGCCGATGAGGATCACGACTCGATCCGCGCCCTCACGGCCCACGACAGCGAATGCCATGCGCCAAGCGTGTCGCCCGACGGCACCCACGTATCGTTTCTCGGCCACAGCAATCTCCTCACCCTTCCCGTGAACTGGCACGTCGGTGTGATCAAAATCGGCGACTCGCCAGTTGCCGCCGACGGCATCGTGTGGGCCTCGGCCGGACTCGACCGAACCTTCCTCACAACAATCGGCATGCAAGCACCCGTGTGGCGCGACGGCGCTGCGATGTTCGCTGCAGCCGAAGATCGCGGCGACACCCATCTGTTCGTCGTCACCGCTGACGGATCCACCGCGCCCGTTCCAATCACCTCTGGACCGCTGGGTGTCACTGGCTTCGGCGCGGCCAATGAAACTGTCGCGACGATGCAAACCACAATCGATCGTCCAGCTGAGCTCTACGTGAATGGCACACAACGAACACACGTGACCGGCAGCTTCGCGTCGAAAATGCTGCAGTGGGAGAAGTTCACGGTGCCCACCTCCGACGGTTCGGACGAGATCGACGCATGGATCATGCGGCCGAAGGACTTCGACGAGTCTGCCAGCTACCCGGCACTCCTGAACGTTCACGGCGGTCCGTTCACCCAGTACGGCGAGTACTACTTTGACGAAGCCCAAATGCAGGCAACTGCGGGGTTTGTTGTGGTGATGGGCAACCCTCGCGGCGGCAGCGGTCGCCATACGGACTGGGGCATGTCCATCCTCGGACCAAAGCACCCGGTTCGCCCAGGCACTGGGTGGGGCAGCGTCGACGTCGATGACGTGTTGTCGATCCTCGACGGTGCCCTCGACCGCTACTCATTCTGCGATCGCGATCGAGTCGGAATGATCGGTGGCTCGTATGGCGGTTTCATGGCCACATGGCTCGCCGCAAATCATGGTGATCGCTTTCGTGCGTTCTGCTCGGAGCGAGCGGTGAACAACCTGCTCTCCGAGGAATGGTCGAGTGACATCGCCACCGCTTTCAAGACCGAACACGGCCCGAGCCACATCGACGACCCGCAGGTCTACATCGATCACTCGCCGATTGAAAAGGTACGCGATATCGACAAGCCAATGCTCCTAATCCACTCTGAAGAGGACTGGCGCTGCCCGATCGTGCAGGCCGAAGAACTGTGGGTCGCCCTCAAACTGCTCGGCAAAGAAGTTGACTTTTACCGCTTCCCCGGTGAGAACCACGAGTTGTCCCGGGGTGGAAGCCCAGTGCACCGCGTACAGCGCGCTGAGATCATCCTCGACTGGTTCCACGAGAAGCTTGCCGCCCAATAATCGGCGGGAGCACAGCTAGACGCTGACGTTGGCGCCGAAGAAGCTGCGCAGCGCTTCGGCCATCTGCGCCCGGTACGGAGCAGATGTGATCATCGCCCCGACAGCAGGAATCGATGTATGGATCTGGCCCTTGGCTTCCACGTGTTGCACGTCGACGCCCGCAGCAGAGAGTGCAGCGGCATAGGCATTTCCTTCATCGCGTAACGGATCAAACTCGCATGTCACGACCAATGCCGGTGGCGCACCAACGAGGTCGTCATGAAGTGGCGACATCCTCGGATCCGCGCGATCCGCCTCATCGACATAGTTGTCGACGAACCAGTCCATGAGGTTCTTGGTGAGCACGTACCCCTCGCCGTTTTCGGTACGTGACGGGTGCTCTTTCGCGCAGTCGGTGGCAGGGTTGAGTAATACTTGGCCACTCAATTGCGGTCCCTCTTCACGGGCGCGGAGCGCCACGTGAGCCGCAAGGTTGGCGCCTGCGCTCCATCCAGCGACAGCGATTTGACTTGGCACCGCGCCAAGTTCCGCTACGTGTTCGGCCACCCACTGGAGGGCCGCGAACGCATCGTCGTGCGCTGCAGGGAACCGGGCCTCGGGGCCGTGGCGATAGTCGACCGACACGAGGATCGAGTTCGACTGGTCACACAGGTCACGACACAGCGAATCGTCGGATGTGGCGCTACCAATCACCCATCCACCGCCGTGAAAGTAGACCACCACAGGGTGCGGGCCGTCGGTAGCTGGCCGATACAAGCGATAGGCAAGATCGCTACCATCCGCTCCGGGAAATATGCCATCGATGACGTCGCCAACCTCGGGTCCGGGCGGGCTGGCCGCTCCCATCGCTTCGGAGAACGCTCGAGCGTCTGGCGCCAGCATCGACTCCATCGGAGGCAATTCCAGTTCGGCCATGATTTCGAGCATGACCATGACGTCGGGCTGGAGACGGCACACGACGTCATCGTTTACGACCTCTCCACCAGCGCCGTGGCGGGCGAATCCGACAAATCCCGCCTCAACCACTTGCTCACAGATTCGCCGGTAGCGATCGACGCCACCAAGATACGGCAGCACCGCACGCGCTTTGCCCGGCACGTTGGCCCCCATGTACCAAGAGTCGGCCTCAGGAAAAAGCGTCATGTAGGCGAAGTCGTTGGCGTGCTCGATCCAACCTTCTTCAGCTGCCTCGGTTGCCTCGATCACCGTGTGCTCATCGGCACGCAAATGTTCGATGGTGTCGCAGATGAAGTCGACGTGTTGTTCGATCGACACGGCCATGTTCGATAGCACCGACGGGCTCTGCGGACCGGTCACCATGAAGAGGTTCGGAAAGCCTGCCGACATCAACCCGAGGTACGACTTGGGTCCGTCCGCCCACTTCTCTTTCAACTGCACACCGTCACGACCGGAAATCTCGACCCGCACGATGGCCCCGGTCATGGCATCGAACCCGGTGGCATAGACGATTGCATCAAACTCATAGGACGTCGCGCCGTCTCCATCGACCACATCGATTCCCGTCGAGGTAATGGTGCTGATCGGGTTCGCATGCAAGTCAACAAGCGACACGTGGGCTTCGTTGAACGTCGCGAAGTAGTTCGTGTCGAGACACAGCCGCTTCGTACCGAGCGGGTAGGTCTTCGGGCAGAGCGCCTCAGCGGTGACCGGATCGTTCACGACCGAA
Organism: Ilumatobacter sp.; assembly: GCA_047610085.1. Classification (GTDB taxonomy): domain Bacteria; phylum Actinomycetota; class Acidimicrobiia; order Acidimicrobiales; family Ilumatobacteraceae; genus Ilumatobacter_A. Next base: position 3,394 of record JBLFZD010000389.1, read on the forward strand.
CGGATCTTTTCGCGTACGAACTCGGCTGCGTGGGCATTTGCATCAGGATCGACCAGCAGGTCGTTGAACGCTCCCGTCATCGAGAAGATGGTTCCTTCCTGCCACGCTTGGTCGAAACGTTCTTGGCG
>JBLFZD010000390.1:0-3505 GCA_047610085.1 Ilumatobacter sp.
TGGTCTCGCTCATCGTGTTCCTTCCAATGCGGCGCGGAGCGCCAAGCCGTCGGTTGCGATCACTTCGACCGGCCGCGGGAGTTCGTCAATCGTGATGCCGTCAAGGAATCGTCCCTCATCCGACAGGCACACGTCGGGGATCAGGTAACGGTGGCCTTCGGGCTCGCCGTTGAGGACTCGTGCAACATCGTCGCCGGTCATCAAGCCAGTGACTCCCGTGTTGCCGCCGAAGAATTCGTTTTGCACTGTGAGCACTCGCACGTCGTCGCGGCCGAGCGACTCGATCAACGGTGTGATCACCGGAGCCCCGAGTGACCCGGTGAGCACGCCCACCGGCGCCGACTTGCGTGGGCGGAGCTGTACTCCAGTCGCTGTGGGCGCAGCCACCTCGGCAGCCGACACAGCAGCCGGACCACAGCCGGTTTGGCGAAGGGCGGTGTAAGCCGCTGGGTTCGGTGGGGCGTCGACGGCAGCAAAGAACCCGCGTTGCACGCCGGTTGCGGTGTCGGTGAGGCCATGGAACTCGGCTTCGAAGGTGCGGGCCATGCCGATGCCGTCTTCGTGCATCGCAAAATCGTCGTAACGCTCTGCTTCGGGGAACGGGCGCTGAGCCATGAGGTAGTACTCATCGGCGGCATAGACCATCCGCTTGCCCAGGGTGGCCTGGAAAATGTCTTGCCAGTCGGCCACGGTGTCGACAACCGAACGGGCTTCTTCGAGCGTATGAAAGCGCATCGCCGCTTCGCCGTTGAACTTCGAGATGCCGAGGGGCACGACCGCAACCGATTCGAGTTCTGGGTACTGGTCGAGGATGCCAGCCATCGTGTCATCGAGGATGGCGCCGTCGTTCACACCCGGGCAGACAACGACCTGCCCCTTCACGGTGATGTCATGATCAAGGAGTGCCCGAAGCCAGCGCAAGCTCATTGCGCCCCGCGGGTTCTTGAGCATGTGGCTGCGAACGTCGGGATCGGTGGAGTGAATGCTGACGTGAAGCGGAGAGAGCCGTTCGGTAACGACCCGTTCGAGGTCGGCCTCGGTAAAACGGGTCAGCGTGGTGAAGTTTCCGTAGAGGAACGACAAACGGTAGTCGTCGTCTTTCAGGTACAGCGAGCGGCGCATGCCCTTCGGGAGTTGGTAGATGAAGCAGAATTCACAGTGGTTGTCGCACGTGCGAACGCGGTCGAACACGGCGCTTGAGATCTCGATACCGAGCGGTGATCCTTCGATCTTTTCGATCGACATCGACAGGTCAAGCCCGCCCCGCAGCACATCGAGTTCGACGTCGGCCTCGTCGGTCGACATCTGCCATTCGATGATGTCGCGAGGGACCTGACCGTTGACCCGGATGATCTCGTCACCCTCCATGATTCCGACCAATTCCGCGGGCGACCCAGGGGCGACCGACACCACCAGTGGAGCGAGAGAACTATTGAGGGTCTGGGACATAGCTGCACCACGCTACCGCCGCTGTGATCGGGGTAGATTTGATGAGACATGAACGACGAACATCCGTCCTCAATAAGCCCTGTCGATCAGGTACTCCTTGCAGAGCCACGCGGCTTCTGCGCGGGCGTCGAGATGGCCATCAAGGCGCTTGCTTGGATGGTGCGGTCTTTCCCGAGTCCCGTCTACTGCTACCACGAGATTGTTCACAACAAGTTGGTGGTGGGGCGTTTCGAAGATCAGGGCGTGGTGTTCGTCGACGAGATCGAGGAGGTGCCGCAGGGCAGCCCGATCATGCTGTCGGCTCACGGATCAGCACCAGAGGTCGTCGAAGCGGCTCGGGAACGCGGTTCGTACGTCGTGGACTCCGTGTGCCCTCTGGTCACCAAGGTGCACCACGAAGTGAAGGTCCGAGCCGGCAAGGGCTTTCGCATCGTGTACGTCGGACACCTGGGTCACGAAGAAGCGGTAGGCACTATGGCCGTCGCACCCGACTCGATCGACCGAGTCGAGTCGGTCGAAGAAGTTCTTGCGCTCCCCCACACCGACGAACCTGTTGCCCTGCTGGCACAGACGACCTTGTCGCATCGCGACTGGGAAGGTGTCGCTGTCGCAGTGAAGGCTCGCTTCCCCGATGTGTGGACGCCGGGTCGTAGCGACCTCTGCTTCGCCACCACCAATCGCCAAGCCGCCATTGAGGAACTCGCTCATCGCTGCGATGCGATTGTGGTGATCGGTTCGCCCAACTCGTCGAACACGGTCGCTCTTGAAAAGTTGGCACGCCACGAAGGCTGCGAGCGCGTCTTCCGGATCAACAACGTCGACGAGTTGCCGTCTGATCTGAGCGGCATTGTCGGGGTGACGGCTGGCGCATCAGCCCCCGAAGAATTGGTCGACGCAGTGATCAAGTTTCTTGCACCGGTCAACGGCTGCGAACTCGTTCTGGTCACCGACGAAGACGAGTACTTCCCGCCACCGCGAAATATACGCGAGCTACAAGCATCGATCGAAGACGCTTCGACGGTTCTGCTGGGAGGCAGTTTGCTCGATCGCCCGGGCATGGACGACCGGAGCCTGCCGGCCAGCGACGTGCTCGCCAGCCTGATCCACTGAGGAGCCATTCGACCATTTGGCTGTCGAATGCGATTCGCATGTTGGTTGAACAGCAACCGAGGGAGGGTTCTGCGAACCAATCGCCACCTGGCGGGCCGTACGACCCAGCGCAACAAGTTCCCGTTTAGGGTCAGCAACCTCCGGGACAGTTTCCCGGTTAACAATTCCCAGGTCAGGGTGGACCGCTACCTACATCAAGCAACTCGAACACGGTCATCGCCGTGCTCATTGCGGTCATGACGATGTTGTTGATCTTTGTCCTCGTTTTCTTCCTGCTCCTGCGTGACAACGGATCCGGTGCAGTCGTGTCGATGACCATGACGCTGCTTGGCTCAGCCACCGTCCCAGGGCAACGACGATCACTGCGGCGCCCGCCACCACCGTTGCGGGCGCTCCTGCGACCACCGCCGCACCGGTGCCGACGGTCACCGTGGCGTCGCTGACCTGACTGTGCCGATCCAGACGAGCGGGCTTCACAACATCGAGGTGTCAGCAGCCCGCCGGGTACGGCAATTTCGGTGTGTTCGTCGATGACCTCGGTGGCCTGTCACCGTGGTCGGGCGGCGCTAGCTTCGTTCAGATCGATCCCGCAACTGGCGCGACGACGGAAACGGTCGATCTCCTCGTGGGAGACACACTGTTCCTCCAACTTCTCGACGGCGCAGGTGGCACCGATCCTTTCATCACCCTTTCATAACGCTTCGAGATCCTGACCGAGTCGGTCAACAGGGTGGCCGTTACCGCCGAACTCGGGGTCTTCATCAACTGAAAATTGGTTGCTGGCTCGGCCGTTCAAGGTGCTCGACCCGCAGGCCGAGGACGCCAGTCTGCTGACTGACCCGGGCGTGTCAGTTGCGCGGGACTTCGCTCCACGGCACACCACGGTCGACGCGGACGTCGCCTGGAAGCCCGAGAATCCGCTCACCCAAAATATTTGCCATGACTT
>JBLFZD010000391.1:0-3501 GCA_047610085.1 Ilumatobacter sp.
GTCTTCGTGACCGTGGTCATCCCCTTCTTCGTCGGAGTGGTCATCCCCTTCTTCGTCGGAGTGGTCATCCCCTTCTTCGTCGGAGTGGTCATCCCCTTCTTCGTCGGAGTGGTCATCTCCTTCTTCGTCACCGGAAAACCCGATCAAGTCGATCTGATCGGCAAACGAGAAAACCTGAGTTCCCGTGTCGGAGACATTGGCGATGAGATCAAGCATGCCCTCTTCGAATCCGGCCCCGTTGATGATGAGCAGGTCGGCGTTCTCCATGGATTCCGCTTGTCGCGCGGATGCTGCAAAATCGTGAGGGTCCGAACCGAGTGGCATGATGACCTCGATGTCGGCTTGGCTGCCGACGGCTGCTGTCACCACGTCTCCGAGGATGTTCGTAGTCACGACGATTTGCGGACGTTCGACGGACTCACTGGACTCCGCCGAGGTCGAGCCGCTCGATGCGGTCGCATCGGTGTCGGCTGCTTCGGAGCCACATGCGACAGCCGCTGCCGACAGGGCGACCACACCCAGGACTCGGCTAGTGACGCGGATAGTGTTATTGATTCTTCCCATATGATTAGGTTATGGGAATCATTCTAAGAACGGCAACTTCGATGAGTGGATCATCTGACAACCTCAGGGTGGGCCTCGGCGATCCTCTTCGCGCGTCCGTAGACACAAACCCACACGCCGCCTCGGACGTGCGGGCTCGCCGCACCGATACATCGATCAGCTTCACAGGAGTGCGGGTCGAGCGGGGTCACGTCACGGTCCTCGATGTCGATCAATTGGATGTGGACGCCGGCTACACCGCTCTTGTCGGTCCAAACGGATCTGGCAAGTCGACCATGCTGCACGTGATCGCAGGCCTTCTTCGGCCAACGGCGGGTGCCGTGACGGTGGGTTCGGGTGGGTCGCGCTCTCGCAATGTTTCTTACGTGCTGCAGTCCCAGCACGCGTCCGAACAACTCCTGGTGACGGCACGCGAAGTCGTTCAACTCGCTCGACGTGGCCGCCGTTTTGGCCGGGCCAGTCGCGCAGACCGCCAGATGGTCGACGAGACGTTGGAACGTTTGGGAGTCGCCGATCTCGCCAACCGGCATCTCGCCGACATGTCTGGCGGGCAGCGCCAGCGAGTGTTCATCGCTCAGGGCCTCGCGCAGGAAGCCGATATCTTGCTGCTGGACGAGCCGGTTGCGGGCCTCGATCTCGCCTCAGAACAAACCATCAGGAGCGCCATCGATGAGGAGTGCGCATCAGGCCGCACGGTGGTGGTCGCCACCCACGACCTCGACGAAGCAAGCCGCGCCGACCGGGTCGTGATGCTGAACGGCACCGTCGTCGCGGCAGGGTCGCCGGCCGAGGTGCTGCAACCAGAATTCCTCCGACAGGCGTACCGGGGTCGCGTCCTGGAACTCGGTGACGGATCAATTGCCGTCGACGACGATCACCACCACTGACTCGACGACGAAATCGAGTCGTCGCTGTCCGTTGATAAAGAGGGCCAGCGTCAACTCGGCGAGTCGGTGCAGCCTGAGCACACGACGAACACGTCGATCAGATGACTTGACATCGTCGCTGCAGCGGCCTTCGCTGCTCGGCCGAAGGCAGCATCGAGGAGCCGTTCCAGTTCCCCGTCAAGCGTGAAATCCTCCACTGAACCGCAGCGCTCGCAAATGAGGTGATGATGATGCTCGGTCAGTTCTTCGGCGAGTTCGAAATGAGCATGATCAGCACCGTGGACGAGACGACGCACGACACCTGCCTCCTCCATCAGCGCGAGGTTGCGATAGGCGGAGCTCTGCGGGACCGCATCGGAGAATGCCAACAATTGGGGCAACGTGACGGGCCCACCGATTGCACGAAGCGCCGCGACGATTGCCTGACGGCCAGTCGTGTAGCGCATTTCGTGCTGGGCCAAACGATCCGTCACGACTCGATCGAGTTCGGTAGTGGGAGCCATAACCAGCATCAGCCTAACCGGACGCCATCGAAGCAGGACGAACTGTGGCGGGCCAGACCGGCACATCGCGCTCCCCTCGACACGAGAAAACGACCTCGCCGACGGCTCCCCATGGCTCGGGGCGACAAAAATGTCGTCGTAGAACCGATCAGGCACGCTCTCGCGCAGTGCTGGGCATCGCGATGTCCGTTGAAATGAGCTGTTCGGCCTCGCAGGCCAACGGTTCGTACCGTCTCAGATCCTTTGACCGTCCTGCTCGTGCGGGTGAAGTTCAGTGGCTTGCCCCGTCCACGAAGGTGGACTCGACGCCGGCGGGGTGACGGTTGAGTCGCTCGCGTGCGGTCGCGGCGATCCACTGTTGCGACAAAATCGGCTCCGTCTTCGATGACGAGGAATCGTGATTGTCGTCCCCCACACGGGGCACGGATCGCGCAGACCGGACCACCCGTCGAATCCGAGTTTGATTTCTGCGCTTGTGAGTAGGCACGTGTTAAGGGCCGCCGTGATCTCATCGTGGTCCATATCGATGCCGATGAACACCAGCCCGGTCATCCGGTCGCCGCGCAGCAGATCCCAACGGTCGTCGAGGTCCGCGAGTTCTTCGGATTCGAGCTCCCACTGTTCCCGCGGCATGGTCGCCATTCAGGGCGAAGAGGCGGCCGACCTCGATCAACAGGTCGTCGCGCAGCGTGCAGCAGATGCAGCCGTTGGTCATCTCGATCAGGCGTTCCTCGGTCCGATCCAGGTGCACGTCGCCGGCGACGAGCGCCCCAACGATGTTGATCTCGCTCATGTCGTTCACGATCACCGCCACCCGACGACCCTCCCGATTACGGAGGAGGTGGTTGAGGAGCGTGGTCTTCCCTGCGCCGAGGAAGCCGGAGAGCACGGTGGTCGGTAGTGATCGGTTGGTCGATGTCTGGGTGGTTGACATGGGCGTCTTAGCTTTCGTTGAGAGTGGTGCCGTCGCGTCAGCCTCGACATCGATTCCGGTGACCGAACGGGTGATGCGTCGAGCGTCGGTCACCGACCTGCCACGTCACGTCACACCGGGCCACTCCGTCGTGGATTTCGACGTCGCTCAGAGTTCCCTCGACCACGAGGGACTCGAGGTCGTGATGCTCGATCAGGTCATTTCTGAACCTCGAAAAAGTTCTTGTCGTTGGAAACCAATAGGGCAGACGACTGGTCGCAAGGCCGCCCGTTCCTCCGAGCACCCACATGGTCCCACCGACGTGGGCACATGCGTGGCTGACGCCGATGCCGGTCCAGATGATCTCGGGTGTGTCATCGATGCCGAGATGACCGAAAACGGCCAGCCGTCCGTCGCCAGCGACGACCGTACGGCCGCCGTGTGTCTCGACCCGACGCGCTCCCCGAAACGGGAGCGGCCGGACCCGGTCGAAGCCTGCGGTCACCAGGCCGTCAAGCGGGCCAACCACGGCGAGAGCGCATTCACCGAGCCACACTGCGTCGCACGGGTCCGGGGTCATCGGGGCGGTCACCCGGTCTGGGTCCTCGACGAGCGCTGACCCGTTCGCCGCGAT
>JBLFZD010000392.1:0-3494 GCA_047610085.1 Ilumatobacter sp.
CTGTCTATCGCCTCTCGGCCAGTTGTCGATCTGGTGATGGTGTGGAACCCGTCATCGAAACGGACTTTGAGGGTCAGTGTGCGGGCACCTACACCCGCCTTGCGTAACCGGGTAGCCACAGCGTCGGCGAGGCGCACCAGGTTGGTCCTCATCTCCGAAACAATGTGCACGTTTCGCGCATACGTCTCGTCGCTCGAATCTCGAGCAGTGTTCGCTCACGTCGTTGCACGATGATGCCGACCTGGCCCGACCCCATCAGGAACAACGACAACTCAACACTCTGAAACGATGAATATGCGCCTGTGCGAGCAGCGGCAGTGCCTCCATCCGACTCAATCGGTCGCTCGCAAGTTGTGCCGGACCGATATGTCGATTGCAGAACCAGCCCCGGTAGGGACGGTGGCCGTCGACCTCCCCGCGCCGCATCCGATCATTCCAATGTTGACCCTCCCCATCGACACGAAACACCGCCTTGCCACCTGTCTCGGCAACGAACGCCTGCTCGCTGGTCAAACTCCTCGGTGTGCGTATCCTCGATCAGGCCACCTTCGGCGGGAGCAAATCGGTCTCCACAGACCTCGCAAGTAGGCGGCTTCGCGTTGGCGACGGTAGACGAAACCTCGGGCAAGTTTGCGTCCCTTCGGCGACCTACTCCCAAACCGGTGACGGCTGATCAATGGATGACGGGTCTGCGAGCGGCCACTGATCGACGGTGCGGATATCGTGATGTTCGTGCCTGCAAGCGATGACGGAACGACCGCTGATGAAGTCGCGTCGGTTGAGGCGGTGCTATCACCGGTTCCGCTCGGGGTGCCGGTGAACGTCTACGAGCTACTCGACGGCCAGGTACTCGATGATGTGGGCAAGCAACTTGAGGCCGAGCCTGACCTTGGGTCATTTCTGACGTGGCTCGACCGTTGTGTCGAGGGCGGCGCCATGACCGCGATCGTTGCGGATCACATCGCGAAGTGGAACCAGCTCAAGGCGTCGACAGACGACTACATGGTCGAGTACCAGGCGTATGTGCTCAAGCGTCTTCATGAGTGGAACGCACGGGGCCTGACTCCACCGTCAACGACAATGTTCGGTTCGAGCCAGCCAGCGCTGTCCACCAAGCAGCCCCGCAACGCTCCGTGCCGCTGCGGCTCCGGCCTCAAGTACAAACGTTGCCACGGTTCGTAACACCCTCTGGTGGCTCGCTTGGCGATGTCGCTTCTCCGTGTCCACGTGGTTGTTCTTCGTGCCAGACCGCAATGGGAGTTGGCAGCTTGCGATGAGCCCGTTTGGTGGTCCAGCTGATGCGGCCCCTAACCCTGGGGTGTGAGATTCATACCGCGGTCGTGGTGTCCTGGTTGCGTCGTTCCAACTTGATTGGTGAGATGTTCGGTGATGTCGATCACATCGGTGAGCAACGCTCGCCGAATCGCCCAACCCGACGGCGGCTTGTGGCGTCGCTCGCAGAGACCACGCTGAACGTCAGGCGATGCCAGCGACGCAGCGCTACTCTGCCGGGGCTGACAACCCGTTGATCGACGTCATTTCGTCGACCAACATCACCTTGTACGACGCGACTTGTTCATCGCGTGCAGCCGGGCCGGCTGCCCCGCGCGACGTGCGCATCTTCACACCCACCCCCGGAGCCACCAGCGCGGCGCCTTCGTCGCCGAGCAACGGGTCAGCAGCCACCAGCTCAGCAAGCGAACCCTTGCCGGCGAGGCACGCCTGCACGTGAGCACCAACGACGGCGTGGGCCTCACGGAACGGCATGCCACCGCGCACGAGGTACTCGGCGAGGTCGGTCGCCGCCATGGTTTCTTCGTCGGCAGCGGCCTGCATTGCATCGGTGTTGAACGTCGCGGTCGCAATCATGCCCGTCAATGCGGCCACCGCAAGAGCAACCTGCTCGACGGAGTCGAACAGCGGCTCCTTGTCTTCTTGTAGATCGCGGTTGTACGCCATCGGCAGACCCTTGAGCGTTGCGAGGAGCCCGGTCAGGTTGCCAATCAGGCGGCCGCTCTTACCCCGAGCAAGCTCGGCGATGTCGGGGTTCTTCTTCTGGGGAAGCATCGACGAACCCGTGGCGTAGCCGTCGTCGAGCCGAGCGAACCCGAATTCACCCGACGTCCACAGCACCCATTCCTCACCGATGCGGGACAGGTGAATACCGATCAGCGCAAGGTCGAACACGGCCTCGGCAACAAAGTCTCGGTCGCTGACGGCATCAAGGCTGTTGTCGAACGGCTTGGCAAATCCGAGATCAGCGGCATTGCCCACCGGATCAATCGGCAGCGACGACCCGGCGAGCGCACCCGCGCCAAGCGGGGAAACATCGAGGCGGCGAAGGGTGTCGAGTAGGCGGCTGACATCTCGACCGATCGCCCATCCGTGCGCCATCAAGTGGTGCGACAACAGCACCGGCTGGGCCCGCTGAAGGTGGGTGTAGCCGGGCAGGTAGGCGTCGCCCGCTTCAAGTGCCTGCTCAAGCAGGGCCTCTTGCATCTCCACAAGGCGTAGCGCGACGTCACGCAGCTCGCGCTTGCACCACAGCCGCAGGTCGGTCGCGACCTGGTCGTTGCGGCTACGAGCCGTGTGGAGCTTGCCGCCAGCCGGACCGGCTAGTTCGGTAACCCTGCGTTCGATCGCCGTGTGGATGTCCTCGTCACTGTCGACGAAGACGAACGTGCTCGTCTCCATCTCGACCCCGACCTGATCGAGTGCCGCAAGGATGTCGTCACGCTCATCGTTGGTCAGCAAACCAACGCGGCAGAGGCCGCGCACGTGAACTTTGGACCCAACGATGTCGTCACGCCACATGCGCTGGTCGTACGGGAGGCTGACCGTATACGCCAGCAGTGCTTCCGAAGGCCCGCCGGTGAAGCGGCCGTGCCAGAGGGTTTTTGCCTTCGCAGGCAAGCTGCCGTCGCGCGCAAATTCATGTTTGTCATCAAGATCCATGGGTCATCCTCTTCAGGTAATTCCAGCGAGTTGGCGAAGGTGGTTGGCAAGCGAAGTGCCATCGAGATCTGCAGCGACGCACATCAGCGTGTCATCGCCAGCAACGGTTCCCAGCATGCCCTCGATGCGGCTCCGATCGAGCGCTGATGCAACAACGTGCGCACACCCGGGCGGAGTCCGAAGCACGACGAGGTTGCCCGACTGAGCGACGTCGGCTACCCACTCCCCCATCACCCTTCGAAGCTGGTCGAGCGGTGCGAGCCGGTCGGGTTCAAATTCGGGGATCGCGTAGACCGTGTTGCCGCTTGCGACTCTGACCTTCACCGCCCCAATATCGTCGAGGTCACGAGAGACCGTTGCCTGTGTTGCCTCGACGCCTTCCGTGCTGAGTAGGTCGATCAACTCGGGTTGGCTGGTGACTTCATGTTCACCGACCAGACGAATGATCGCTGTCTGGCGCTGCACCTTGGTGGTCATGATCGACTCTCCCTCAGGACGAATGCCAACGCAGCGCGAGCGGCATGCATTCGATTGTGACC
>JBLFZD010000393.1:0-3491 GCA_047610085.1 Ilumatobacter sp.
GATTTACCCGTGCAGCAAAATATCCGGCGGGAAACACCGAGACCATCGAAAGAATGACAAGAGACGACTGGACCTTTGACCCGGCGAACAAAAAACAGACCGCCGCCACCACGGCCACGCTTGGGTACGCCCAGGCAGTGATCGTCTGTGTCCGGCGGCTGATCTTCATCGATGTCGCCCCTCGGCAAATGAGAAACCGCCGCCCGACGGTTTCGCGTATCTGGCACGTATTCGTGACCAGGTTCTTGTCTTCGCCTTGTTTACGAAGAATCTTTAAAAAAACTTACCGAAGCGAGTCGTACCATGTTGATTTCATGACCGCCGCAACCACGACCGTCGTCGTCCCTGGAACGCACCTGATGATCGCGCTTGTCGGCCCTCGGGACCAATTTCTTCGCCGGATTGAGGATGAATTCCAGAGCGTTCTCATCACGGTGCGTGGCAATGAAGTCCGCATCGAGGGTGAAGACACGCTTGCGGTCGCAGGGGTTTCCCGTCTGTTCGAAGAACTCGTGATCCTGCTGCAGACCGGCCAAACCCTTGATGACAGCACGCTTGACAGGATCTTTACGATGATCCGTCAGAACGAGAATCCGTCCGAAATTTTGGGTTACAACATTTTGAAGGGTGCCAAGGGGCGCCAGATCAAGCCGAAGACCGGTGGTCAAAAGCGTTACGTCGATGCCATTGCGACGAACGTGATCACCTTTGGTATCGGTCCGGCGGGTACCGGAAAGTCGTGGCTGGCTGTGGCGATGGCTGTCCGAGCGCTGCAGGCCAAGGAGGTGCAACGCATCGTCCTCACCCGACCAGCGGTCGAGGCTGGCGAGCGGCTTGGATTTTTGCCCGGAGATCTGATGGCGAAAGTCGACCCGTATCTTCGACCACTGTATGACGCGCTGCACGACATGCTCGACATCGAAACCGTCACCCGGCTGACCGAGAAGCAGATCATCGAGGTCGCACCACTGGCGTTCATGCGTGGACGCACGCTCAACAACAGCTTCATCATCCTCGACGAAGCGCAGAACACATCACCCGAACAGATGAAGATGTTCCTCACCCGAATCGGGTTTGGGTCACAGGTGGTCGTTACCGGAGACGCGACTCAGGTCGATGTTCCTCATGGTAAGAGTGGTCTCTCGGGCCTTGAGCGGACGCTGCACGGCATCGACAATCTTGCCTTTGTTCGGTTGGACGGCTCCGACGTGGTCCGCCACAAGATCGTGGCCGACATCGTCGCGGCTTACGAGAAGTCTGAAAACTCGAGGAACTGACATGAGCTGCTCGGTCGTAGCCTCCGATGCGCGCAGTGAGCTCGAGTTGGAGGCGTCGCCCGTTGACGTCGATCGTTGGGCGGCGCTGGCCAAAGCTGCTGCCACCAGCGAGGGAGGCGTTGGCGAGCTCACTCTGACGTTCATCGACCGTGCCGAGATGGCTGAACTCAATCTCGAACACATGGGCCAAGTCGGGCCAACCGATGTGTTGTCCTTCCCCATGGATGATGAGCCGATGGATGGCGTTCCGACGATGCTGGGCGACATCGTTATCAGCCCTGCAATAGCGGTGGCCCAGTTCGCGGAGCATGCCGGCACGCTCGACGATGAACTCGGGCTCCTTGTGGTGCACGGGGTGTTGCACGTGCTCGGCCATGACCATGCAGAACCAGGCGAAGCAGCCCTGATGCGAGAGCGTGAGGTTGCTGTGCTCACCGAGTATCACTGGTGTGGTCCGCCACCAGCGGAGTTCCGCCAAACTCACGATTGATTCGAGGTCTGACCCGGCCCGTACTGTGGCCGGCATGGACATCTCATTGGACGGCAAAGTCGCACTCGTCACGGGTGCGTCACGAGGAATCGGCAAAGCGATAGCGACGACACTCGCAGCGTCGGGCGCAAAGGTGATGCTCAACAGCCGCAAACAAGAAGGACTTGACGCTGCTGCGGCAGAAATAGTTGGCGAGGTCGACACCTTCGCGGCGAATGCTGGCGACGACGACGCAGGCGAGCGGGCGGTCATGGCAACGATCGAACGCTTTGGTGGTCTCGACATCCTCGTCAACAACGCCGCGACCAACCCGTATTTCGGAGCGACCATGGAGGTTGACAAGCCCCGGTACGACAAGACCTTTCAGGTCAACCTCGACGCACCGATCTTCTGGAGCCAGGCGGCCTACAAGCATGCATTTGCCGAGAAGCCGGGTGTGATCATCAACGTGGCATCGGTCGGCGGACTCCGAGCCGAGTACGGGCTTGGCGTCTACAACCTGACCAAGGCTGCGTTGATCCACTTGACTCGTCAGCTGGCGTCAGAAATCGGTCCGACGCGAGTGGTCGGAATCGCTCCGGGTTTGGTGCAAACCGACTTCGCTGCGCATCTCGTGGAAAACTTTGGTGAGACGCTCGCTGCCCGGTTGCCGACCAAGCGCCTGGGTGAGCCGCAAGACATTGCGAACCTCGCAACGTTCTTGGCGAGTGACCTCGCAAGTTGGATGACCGGGGAGACCTACGTGATCGATGGCGGGGCCGGCGTTGCGTCAAGTCACTGACGTCGGAGTTTGCCGATTGAGGTGCGGGGGATTGTCTCGGCAAGCACGAGTGCCTTTGGCGCCATAAAAGCTGGGTGTTGTTGTTTCACGTGGCCGCGCAACTCGTCGAGCGTCGGGGGAACGCCAGCGGGCACGATCAACGCCTCGACGATCTGGCCCCACTCCTCATCGTCGAGTCCCCGCACCATGACGTCGGCGACCTGCGGGTGCGACATCAGGGCGGCCTCGACAGCCTCGGGCCAAACATTTTCACCACCGGTGATGATCAGGTCGCCTTTGCGTCCTTCGACATGGAGTCGTCCGTCTTCAAGCCAACGGCCGAGGTCACCAGTAGGGAGCCAGCCGTCATCGGTCTTGGGGTCGACGCCGTTTCGATACGACCGAAGGAGCATCGGGCCGCGCAATTCGACCTCACCGTCGAGCGCGAATCGGACCTCAACGTTGTCGAGCGGGACGCCGTCGTACACGACACCACTGCCCGTTTCGGTCATTCCGTACGTTGCAACGCTGTTGGCGGGTCGGTCGGTCGGCGGGCGGCTCCCACCCAGGACGATGGTTCGAAATGCCGAGGGATCGACGCGTCGCAGTGCAGTCGACACAAGTGAAACGAGCGATGCGCCGCATGACATCACCGCATCAACGTCGAACGTGGGGAGCACCGTCAGTTTCGTCGCTGTGTGCAGGCTGCGAGTCACTACGGACAACCCTCCGACATGGGAAAGGGGAAGGCAGGCAAGCCAGTGGTCGGTTGGGCCCACTGCCAATCGCCTGCTCGTTGCCTCGGCGGACGCAGCAATCGCGTCGTGTGTCAGCACAACGCCCTTGGGTGTTCCGGTTGATCCACTGGTCGCTACGACGAGCGCATCGCCCGGTTCGATTGGATCATCGACTCGCATTGCCTGCTTGACAGCGACCTTTCCGGCCTGGTTGAGACGTTGATCAA
>JBLFZD010000394.1:0-3485 GCA_047610085.1 Ilumatobacter sp.
TACAACCAGCTCCTACGTATCGAAGCCGACCTGGGCGAAGCCGCTGCGTACCGCGGCCTCGGCGCCCTCGCTCCCCTGCGCAAGTAGGCAGTCACGCTGTGCCAGGCACAGTGTGACCACGTACATTCCAACCATGGCACGCGTCGAAGACATCGGAGAACAAGACAATTGGCTTTGCTGGTTATGCGACGACTCGGTCGATCCGGGCATGTCGGTCAACGATGATCGCGGCCCGAGCGTCGATGCACGGATGACGGACAGGAAGGCGAAGAAAAAGGGCAAGGGGAAGTCGAAGGGCTCGACCGACTTGCACGAACGCCTCGCCCATCGTGGATGCAACACCGGCAAGGGCAACACCGAGGCAGTCGTTGTATGGAACGAGGAGCTCTTCACGATCGACCCGGTTGCCATCATCCCAACCGTCGACCGACTCGCAGCGAAGGGCGGCCGGGAAATCTTCTGCCGCTGCCCGACCGCTGCCGACGCCGACACAACGGCTGTGTGGCTGATCGACCGGATCAGCCGCCTTGAGCCCGGCCTCACGCTCACCAGCGACATTCAAGAGGGCGGCGGCCAGTACCTCGTTGCCCTGCGTGCCTGATGGCAACAGCGAAACAAATTGTTGCCATCGCCCAGCTTGACCGGACCTCACCGGGCGCGCACAGTAATTTTCGAGGATGCGCGGACGAAAGATCATCATGTTCCTGGGCGGAGCGCTGCTCGTCACCAGTGCATGCAGTGCCTCGGTTCAGAGCAGCACCGACAGTGGTGGCGCGGTCGACGCTCCGACGGTCGAGTCAGGTCTCGCCACGCCCGAAGTGCCGGCAACCCCTCGCACCGCGATCGCTGACGAGGCACCGGCCACAGCGCTGCCAGCCGCCACGTTGCCCGAGACCACAGTTGCACCCACGACGACCGAGCCCGAGCCACAGATCTTTGACCCTGCGTGTGTCGTCGAAGTCGAAGCACTCGACTCGCTCAATCTGATCGCCAACGCGTTCGACGACGAAACCGTGAACGTGGTGGCGCTACGCGCTGAGAACAACCTCCCGACCGCTGCCATCGAGGTCGGCCAACTGCTCGACGTGTGCGCCGGCAACGGCCTCGACGACATCACCGGCGCGCAACGCCCCGACCCCGACGAAACAATCGTGGCTGCAGCAGTGCAGCAAAACGTCGAGATCCAGCAACTCAAGCTCAACAAGCTGTTCGAAGAAATTGGCACGCAACCACTTCTCGTTGACGGCGTTTCGGGGCCGGTCACACGTCAGCGACTCTGCGCCGCGCGCTTGGCGATGGGGCTGGAGGTCAACACAACCGATATGGCTGCCGGCAGCAAGGAAGAACGGATACTGCTGGGCACCGACGAACTTCCCATGCCGTTCACCTCGGCACTCAACCAGCCGAAGTGGATCTTGATCGATCGAACCTGCCAGTTCATGTTTGTCGGTGAGGGAGCCGAGCAATTGGCCTTCGGCTTCCCGACATCGACCGGTTCCGAGGGGTACGAGACACGCAATCAAGACCAGGCACGCGCCTTCCGGTTCGATCCGGCGGTTGACAACGGCGGCTGGCACGACAGCACCGAGTTTCCGGTCGCAGCAGACAACTCGCTCAACGGCAACATGTACCGCCCGCTGTACTTCGATCTTGGTCAGGCAATCCACGGTGCGAACAACGTGCCAACCTCGCCGCAGAGCAAGGGCTGTGCCCGTCTGCGCACCTCACACCAAGATCAACTGGTCGACTGGCTCGGCCTGGCATCGACAACGACACCGATCTGGAGCGAGCGAAGCATTTCTGTTGCCGTGAACGTGCAGGGCGAATACGTCGGCTAAGCCAAGACGACGGCCGATGGGTCAGGCAGCGAGAAGCGTCCCAAGCAAGATCTGGACAATCGAGTCGGCGTCGCTCTCTGTCATCGAGAGCGGGAGCCCCATCGAGAAATTAGGGACATCAAGCCGGTGTCGCCGAAAGACCTCGGCCGCTCGATCATGAGGTGCGCAGGTCGACCGACCTGGCGTGCCCTTCCACGCCCTCGAGCTGCGGGCAGCGACCGGCTAGTCAGGGCCGTGTTCGGGCTGGCCGATCAAATCCGCCGCAACGGCCTGAAGGTGTGAACGATGGCCGCTGCGAGCAAAGCCCGCCGTCCAATCGTCACACTCGAGAGCATCGCCGGAACGGGATACAGATACGTCACTAAAAAGAGCAAGATCAACACGCGTGAATGGATCGTGCTGATGAAGTACGACCCCGTGATCCGCAAGCACGTCGAATTCAAGGAGACCTGCTAGTGAAATCCGGAATCCACCCCGACTACCGCCGCGTCGTCTTCGAGGACTCGTCCGGCAGACAACGCTGGATTTGCCGCGCTCCATCATCACCCAACGTCGAGCCACCTGGGAGGGCCGAGCCTAAGTGATGGTCGGGGCGTTGGTCGGTGCAGCTGTCGTAACGGTGCTTACTCGACACGCCGGCTGAACCGCGCCACTCGTCGTCGCGAACCTCGGTGCCAACCTCGTTCTCGCGTCGGTAGCGGTATTGCTCTCGGCGTCAGACACATTCGTCAACTCAGCATTCTTCGATGCGATCAACACCACCAGAGAGCGGCGGAAAACAGCCCAGAATTCAGGATGGGTGATCGCCGCACTGATCGTCGTACTCACAACCCTTGACTCCGTCGAATCGACGAGCCGCTCGCACCGTCATCGACCTCGCGCTACCCGCTGATCAGCGGTGAGCGCAAATGGAAACGCTCGATTCGTTGGGTTGGTGCGACCAGCGCCTCCGCTCGCCCCGGGTGCTCAAAGCTCGGCGGGCCGGCGGGCATGCCCTCCCTCCCCCTTGGCGATATCTGGACACCATCCAACCGGCTTCGCACAACCGGGTCCAAGAACGCGATGCTACGGGAACACTCCAAGACCAGCCTCTGGCGTGTCATGTTCGACGGCAGCTTCATGGCCATTCCAATTGGTTGAGCCATGGCCCTCAACAGCAAGTTGCGCCGCATTTTCGACGCTCCAGTCGAGCTCTTCCACCCGTCCAACTACTGGAGTTCCTGCCCCGGTTCATCGCGGAACCTGTCAAGCCGACCTCAAACGTCGTGGGCGCTCTGACGCTGGCAACTGCCGCGCTCACGAGGCAGCTGCTCAGCTCAATGCCCAGGGCTTCGCCGACGTCATCAACATCATCGTGATCGCCAGCCGCCCCAAGCGTGACGAGTCTCACGTTTGTCCAAAACGTTTGAGTGAAGTGACCCTCACGTCTCTGCTATAAATTCCAACGGGCTCATGACTTTCACGACCGACCGTAGGCCCCTCGACCACGACACTGTGGTCGACGCTGCGGCCAAGCTGGCTGACATTCACGGTCTCGACGGAGTCACCCTGACGTCGGTCGCGAAACAGCTTGGAGTCCGTCAACCTGCGTTGTATCGCCACGTCGAGAGCTATCAAGACCTCATCCGCTCACTGAGCTTGCGCGGC
>JBLFZD010000395.1:0-3451 GCA_047610085.1 Ilumatobacter sp.
TGAGGTCTCGAAGCGTGTTCAGGCTGGTCCCGACGGTGGTCCTCAGAGCTGCAGCGCCCCTGGTGCTGCGCCACCCTGTCTCTGGTCTTGCGACGATGCGACTGTACGCGTATCTCGACGAACTCAATCGAACCAGAGAAATTGAGGGGGCGGTGGTTGAGATCGGTACGCATCTCGCCGGAACCTCGACCCTTGCCTACCGTTTCCTGTGCCAGATTGGAGTAGAGCGACAGTACGTCTGCATCGATACTTTCTCAGGTTTCGTGGGTCACCAATTCGAAAAGGATGTTGAAGTCGGAGTGCCGACCAGGCATCGCGACCTCTTTGCTCAGAACTCGCTGGCACTCGTGCGTCGGTTGCTCAAGCTCTACGAGACCGAGGAGATCGAACTCATCGAGGCCGATGTGTGCACGATGAATCTGGACGAACTACCGAATCAGGTGGCGGTCGCGCTGATTGATGTTGACCTCGCCATACCAATTCGAGCTTCGCTTGATGCGCTGTACCCGAGGATGGTTTCCGGTGGGGTCATGTTGGTCGACGATTGTCCCGAAGCTACGTCCTGGGTGGGCGCTCGACAGGAGTATCTGCGTTGGGTTGGCGAGCACGGACTCGAACCCGACTTCAATTTTGGTTTCGGGCGCATCGTCGTGCCGTGATGACGGTGTGGACCTGAGCGCCCTCGACTGATCGGCGACGAAATTGGCTCAGATTCATGCCGCGTTCACGATTCCAAGCCGTGCAATGAGCCCGGTGGAACACCATGCTCAGACGTTCGCTGGGCCGCCGCCCGAGTCCGTCGACGCTTATGACCCGTTGAACGCGGTGTCGAGCTGTTCGATCGCATCATCGGGGAGCGAGGTGTAGATCAGCTCGGCCCCGAGGAACCGTTCGGCTTCGGTTGCGAGCGCTCGAACGTGGACGTGGCGGGCCAGGATGACGACGTTTGACGTTCCCGGCTCGACGGTCTCTTTAAACCAGTCCACCCATTCGTCGGGGATACCGAGGTCGATCACTTTGGCAGCCACGGCGCCGGCGCTTGCTCCGATGCCGATACCGGCGACCCAGCCGATCGGTCCTCCGATGAGGAGGCCGAGGAGCCCGGCCCACATGCCACCAGACAGCGCGGCGCGGCCTGGAGTCGGGTCGATTGTCTCGGTCACATTGACGTCGCCCTTGTCGTTCTTGGTCACGGTGACGGCATCATTGAGCTCGAGTGCCCCGCTCTGACGGAGCCGGGCCATGGCGAGCAGGTACTCCTGGGCTTTGAGGACGTTGTCGAACGACACGCCGATGATGACCTGCGCGTCGGGGTCCCACGCTGCGGGCTGTTCGTCATCGATTCCGAGTCGCAGCGACGGGTCGGGCGGGTCGAATGCCGACATTTCTGTGGAGGTCTGATCGCTCGGTGCGGGTGGTGGGCCGGAGAGCGGTGTCGGGTCATCGGTGGTCATTGACCCATCGTGCCGGGTCGGGAGGGGCTCGCAGCGGTCATCGGCAACTTTCAAGTGTTCGTTGAGGACCCTCATTGCACTCCATGTGTTGAAAGGACTTTCGTTATCACCAGTCACCGAGCGACCACGCAGAGTGAGCGTCCCTCACGTTTCGTCGACATTCGGGACGACTATCGGCGTATGGTTTCCTTCATGGCGACACGTGAATACGGCAAGATCTCGATCGCACGGATCACCGTTGCACTCGTACTCTCGGGATCGAGCTTGCTGGCCATGGCGGGAACCGCCGTCGCCGATCCCAACTCGTCTGCGACAATTGCGGAGCCGACGGCTCTGATCCCGCCGGTGTCTATGCCGGAACCGGCTCCGACCACGCCGGTTGAGTCTCCCGTGGCTCTGATCCCGGCAGCGATTATGCCGACCTCGGTCGGCACCGCTGCCTCATCGCCTTCGAGTCCGATGCCGACGACGTTCACGATTTCTGGGCCCGCCGTCGTGGTGACCCCGACGGTACCGCGCGTGATGGCGCTTCCTGAGCCTGCAGCGGTGACGACGTCACTGCGCAAGGCCGTCCGCCTTCCGGCCTGACCGAACCCGCATCTCGGTGAGGGTGGGGATGTGTTGATTTTTGGGTTTCGGTCAGCGTCGGAGGTCTCTTTTCTGATGTCTTCGACGTCGATCCGCGGGTGGGGGAATGAACGTCCTTCGATGAAGCCAGCTTGCGCTCACCGATTGCCGCAGCTGACTCAGGCCTGTGCGAAGCGTGCTGTGCGCCCTTCACGGTTCGGACATACCACGGAAATCTTGCACTCCTAGTTTTCTGATTGCTCACCGAAAGACGCTTCGTGCGCTCGGTGGACATTCGTGAACACACCCCAAAGGAGCCCCATGCGTAACCGAAGTGCCCGACGAATAGCAGCGCCCATGATCGCGTCATTCGCCCTGGTGGCGAGTGCCTGCGGTAGCGACAGCGACACGAGTTCCGACGCAAGCGACGCCGAAACGACCGATGTAGCCGAGGGGCCTGAGGGCACCGAAGCAGCGACTGGCGATATTTGCCTTGAAGGTGACATTGTTCAACTCGGCTTTTTGAACTCCACCTCGGGTGGGATGGCCATCAGTGAGCAGACGGTGCGCGACTCCCTGATCCTGGGTGCCGAGGAGATCAATGCCGCTGGCGGGATCTTTGGAAAGACAATCGAGTTCATCGAAGAAGACGGTCAGAGCGAGCCGACCATTTTCGCTGAGAAGATCAACAAGCTGCTCACTGAGGATGAAGTCTCCGCGGTGTTCGGCGGTTGGACCTCGGCCTCTCGTAAGGCGATGTTGCCGGTGGTCGAGGGAGCGAACGGTCTGCTGTTTTACCCCGTGCAGTACGAGGGTCTCGAAGCGTCAGAGAACATCTACTACACGGGTGCGACGACCAACCAGCAGATCATCCCGGCGATGGACTTCTTGGCGTCGGAGGGTGTCAAGACGTTGTTCCTGGCGGGGTCTGACTACGTGTTCCCGCGCACTGCGAACAAAATCATTAAGCAGTACGCAGCGGTGCTTGGTATCGAAATCGTCGGCGAGGAATACGTACCGCTCGATAGCGATGATTGGACGACACAGGTCGCCAAGATCGCTGAAGCGCAGCCAGACTTCGTGTTCAACACCATCAACGGTTCGTCCAACGTGGGCTTCATCAAGGCGTACGAGGAGGCCGGCCTCGGCGCGGACAACTCACCGATCATCTCGGTGTCGATCGCGGAAGAAGAGGCGCCAGCAATGGGTGTCGACCTCACTGGCCAGTACGCCGCCTGGAACTACTTCCAGAGCGTTGAGAGCCCGGAGAACACGACCTTTATCGAGGCCTTCCAGGCCAAGTACGGAGACCGGCCGACGTCGGACCCGATGGAAGCGGCGTACACCTCGCTGTACCTCTACAAGAACATGGTCGAAAAGGCCGAGTCCTTCTGCGTCGAGGCACTCAACGAAGCAGCCGATGGAGTGAG
>JBLFZD010000396.1:0-3435 GCA_047610085.1 Ilumatobacter sp.
ACGTCAGGATCACAGGCTGACATATTTGACCAATTGTGTCAAGCTGTGTGGGTGCCGGTAGAAGAAATTCTTGGAAGCAGCGCTGTGCGGCCACCGGCAACGATTCGAAGGTGACCCAAGGGAGCCGCTGAGGTCGACCGACAGCGATTGGCGGCGCTGGCTTGAAGAGCCGCTGCGAACACCGGCTTGGTGCCTGGCAGGGTTAGACGAGGTAGTGGCGAACAGCGAGACGCTCGGCGGAGTCGTCGCCGGGCACCGCCAGTTGCGCGACGACTCGGAGGGACGGCCATTCAGCCGGGGCAAGCTGTTGGTACTCGAAGGTCAGCTCACCGGCCGTTGGGTGATCAAAGCGGCGGAGGCGGGTTTCGAACCCGGAAACGTCGTGCTCCGGCCACCACGCAGCGAATGACTCACTCTCGGTGGTGAGCAGGTTGACGAGTTCGACCATCGCGGGGTCGTGGCGGACGGGCGAGGTGGCCGACCGAAATTCGGCGAGCGCTTGGCGGGCGTGAATATCCCAGTCGGTGATGAGGTCGCGAGTTGCGGGGTCGGCGAAGAGCACCCAGAGCAGGTTTCGGCGAGGGCCCACGAGTTCGGGCAGGCGAGGGTAGAGCCGTTCTTGGGCAGCATTCCACGCAACGAATTCCCAGTGTGGGCCGAGCACATAGGCCGGGGCTGGCATGAGTGCATCGAGCAGGCGAACCAGTGCACTGGGCGCCTCGGTCGGAGCGGTGACCGAGGCGGTGCCGGGGTCGGTCAGGGCGAGCAGGTGAGCCTGCCCTGCGTCGTCGAGCTTCAATGCCCGTCCAATGGCAAGAAGCACGTCGTCAGACGCGTTGATTCGGCGACCTTGCTCGAGCCACGTGTACCAAGTGAGCGACACGCCAGCGAGCATCGCAACCTCTTCTCGGCGCAGGCCTGGCGTACGTCGGCCGCGGCCAACGGGGAGGCCGACCTGGTCCGGGCGGATCGACTCGCGGCGGGCACGCAGGAAGGCTGCAAGCTCACGTCGATGATCCTCGGTTCCCATCGCTGCAGTCTCTCATGGTGGGCGTGGAACCGGGTGGTGCTGGTGGTGTCGGGAGCACTATGTGGCGAGTCAAATCTGGACCATCGCCTCGAATCGATGGTCATGATCCATGCCGTTCACCATGGCGATGGCCCGCAGAGTGTCAGTGCGCTGGTCAGTTCACGTCAACGCGGAACACGACACGGCTGGCCTCGGAGACTGTCGCAGGCCGGGTAGTCGGCTGGTGGTTCGATCCCGGGAACGACGGGAAGCACGACGGCGGAGGCGAACGTGCCGCCGGCTCCGATGGTCACCTGCTCGCCATTGACGATTGATTCGAATTCCCAGACAGCTCGGTTGCCTCCCGGCGCATCGACCATGATTCGGATCTGAGATCCGGCACGGAAGACGTGGGCGAACGGGAAAATCTCGACGCGGGCGAGGTCGTACTGTGGGTCACCCCGGTCATCGCCGGGCATTGCGAGTGGTTCGGCATCGGTTTCGAGATGGGTGTGAACGGGGCGGAGCGGTGTGGATGCGTCCTCATCGAGCTGGCGGTGGCTCGCCCGGAGCCAGCCGGACTGGACCATCACTTCGGTGCCGTCCGGGCGGAGTTCGGTGAGCGTGACTTCGAGATCGGTGTCGCCAAGGTTGCTGTTCACCCAGAGGTCGACAGACCCGGAGCCCACCATTGTGAGGGTGTCGGTCAGCGGGTCGCTGCGGAAATCAGCGAAGGTGCCGAGCGCGGGCTCTTGCCAGTCCCAGACAACATCGGTGCGCCAGAGATCCGACGAGTTGCCGGTCCAGAACGTCGGGGCCACGCCGTCGGGTACGGCCAGATAGCTGACCGACAGGTCATCGAGCGGGCTGGCGATGTCATCCATTCCGCCCTCTGCGTTGAGGAACCAGGTTTGGGGTTCGAGTTCGGGAATCGGCCAGGATTCGAAGGATTTGGTGAAACGGGGGAGCGGCGTGAGTGGTGCTTCTCCGTCAGCGGCGCCCTGCTCGAACAGGATCTGGATCGGGGGCTCGGCTTCGAAGGCGGCGAGGGCCTCCTTGAAGCTCATCCCCTCGAACCGGTTCAGCATTTCACCGACGACGTCGGTCCCGTAGAGACCGATTGCGAGTACGGGGGTGAGCGCGCGGGCAACGTTGAGGTTGGGTGTGCGCTCGGCGACATAGAGATCGAGGAATTCGATGAGGCGAGGCAGCACAGCGGGGCTGATCGACTCGGTGTGGAGGCCGTTGAGTACCGACACGTAGAGGTGGTCGGTGCCCGTGAATTCATCGATCATCGTCGGGAAGCGGCCACCCGTCTGTTCGTCCTGCCACGCTCCGGCGAGGAACGTCGGTACTTCGATTCGATCAACGAATTCGCGGGGTGTGAGGTCAGGACCGAGATCAAGGTCGTAGAACGGGTTGTCGCGGATCTCGGCGACAAGGTCGGGGTTCTGCAGGCGAACGCCCTGGTTGGCTGCGCAGGTGGTGTCACCCGCAGCGATCTCGTCGAATGACCAGCCTTGTCCGAGGCCGGTTCCCTTGCCGTCGGCGTCGATGGATGGCAGTGCGGAGTCGACGCGTTCTTGCGTCCAGTTCACGGCGAAGCCGGTGTTCAAAATGCCGCCTGGATAAAGCGTGCCCTGGTAGCTGTCGTCATTCACCGAGACGGGAGTGATCGCCATGAGGTTCGGTGGCTGGGTTTCGGCCACGAAGAGTTGGCTGATGCCGGGGTACGAGATGCCAACCATGCCAACGGCGTTGCCAGCGACCCACGGCTGGGCGGCGACGGCCTCAACGGCGTCGTAGCCGTCGGTCGACTGGGTGTACTCGAAGTAGCGGAACGATCCGCCGCTGCAGCCCGTGCCGCGCATGTTCACACCGACGTAGGCGTAGCCGAGTGACGAGAAGAGTGTGGCGAATCCGGCACCCTGGGTCGGGTTGCTCGGCGAGTATCCGGAATACTCGACGACGGTTGGGTAGGGGCCATCTTCGATCGGACCGGGCAGCACGATGTAGGCGCCGAGGGTGGTGCCGTCGCGTGTCTCGATGTAGTCGAAGCCGGTGTTGTTTTCGCGGTTGACCTCGAGGCGTTGCTCAGCGAAGAACTCAGGCGCTGGGTGTTCGTCTCGGGCCAGAACGTCGATGGGTTGACTCACGCCCGCGCTGGTCGCGAGGCGATGGTCGGCGTTGCTGTCGAGCGAGCGGAAGACGAGCGATCCGTACTCGTCAACGATCCCCTCCGCAATGATTTCACTCTCACCGTCGGCGTCGAGCACGGTGTAACTCGTTCCAGGCTGTGCGCTGATGAGTGAGATCTGCTCGACGCCTGGTTGAACGTTTGCGTCAATCTCGATCTCGGGGAGGGGAGGAGCCTCTTCGGGCAGAGACGAGTTGGGTGTAGGTTCGATGGTGTCTTGGGAAGCGTC
>JBLFZD010000397.1:0-3434 GCA_047610085.1 Ilumatobacter sp.
AACCAACTCTGTGGCATCGGGAGCCAATGCGACCACCAACGCGGTCGCGTCTTGGGGCGGCGCCGACGTGAGCGCAACGCCGATCTGCGTGATGGTCATGTGCACCACTTCACTCGGTTCAAGAGATGCCGGACGAGTTGCAACTGACAGCTAACGGTTTCGTTGTCTTTTTCGACCCGACCTGCCCTCGCTCGTCAAGCCGATGTCCCACGGAGACGAATCGTCCCACATTCGAGAAAACAGGATGCGTGTGCGAACGAGCGACCAGCCGATCGATCGGAAGTGCCGCTCAGGAGCGGTCGTCGATGGATACCTCAACGACAGGCCTGATCCCAATGCTGTTGCTCCCTCCCGTGACACGTGGTCTCGTGGTCTCGTGGCCTCGTGGCCTCGTGGCCTCGTGGCCTGTCTACTCATCGATGCGCTCATCTCGGCGACGGCTCTCGAGCGAGGACTCGGGGTGCAAAAGATGTGCCTGATTGATGATGGACATGCGTTGCGGCGCTTGTCGTCGCGACGATGGTTCCGGCTGGCGACTCCTCGCGAGTAGGCGCGCTAGGCGAGTAGGCGCGCTAGGCGAGTAGGCGCGCTAGGCGAGTAGGCGCGCTAGGCGAGTAGGCGCGCTAGGCGAGTAGGCGCGTTAGGCGAGGTCCACCTGGATCGGGACCGAGCGGGCAAGAGTGTGTCCAACCGGTGAGGTACCGGTGACGAGCCGATGGAGCTCCTCGATGGTTTCGGAGGGGGCGTCGGTATCGAGCGTGACCTTGGCGCGGATGGCTTGGTAGCCGGCGTTACCGGATGGGTTGAGGCCCAGGAACGTGTGGAGGTCAAGGTCGCCTTCGAGTTCGATCCGTAGCTCGTTGATCTCCACGCCCGCTGCGGTGGCGTTGGCGGCGTAGCCGACGGCGAGGCAGTTACCAAGCGCGGCCAACAGTTGCTCGACAGGATTAGGAGCGGTGTCGGTTCCGCCGAGTGCTGCTGGCTCGTCGGAACCGATCGGCGCGAAGTCTCGGATCGACGCGGTTGATCGGAATCCTTGCTCCCAGGTGACCTCCGCCTTCCAGGTCGTGGATGCGACCTCGGGGCTGTCTTGGATCTTTGCAGCCAGTCCGGCGACCGCTTGGATGTCGACGGCGTTGATGGTTGGGCTGGTTTCGGTGGTGCTCATGGGTCGTTCCTTTGAAAGCCGATAAAGCTGATCGGATTAGTCAGGATTATACCGAAGAGAGTCGTCTTGAGCAAATGGGGCAGGCAGAGTGACCGCTCATCGTGTTCGCCGTCAGCGTGCGATGGGCCGCAGAATGGCTGACTGAGGCAACGGACGCGAGAACGCTCATGGGCGGCGTGGGCCCTCGCAACGCGAGGGCGTTCACTCGGTGTGCCGATCGGTGTAGCGGCGCGGCCCAGCGAGCGTCCGGAGTGTCCTCCACGTTGCCATTGACCGACCCTGGGCGAGGGGCCGACGCGGCAAGCTCGTCGGCGCCCCTGCCCCACTGCGTACTCTGGCGAAATGACGGAGCCAGTTCCACTCACGACTTCACACGCCATCGGGGAACCCACACCTCCGGTCCGAGATCTCACGATTGGCGACCTGCTCCGCGCAGCCGCCGCAGCGGCACCCGATCAGCTCGCGTTGATCGAAGGTATTCCGCTCGCTGACGGGGTGGTCCGTCGTCAGTGGACCTACGCCGAATTGCTCGCTCAATCCGAACGCACAGCTCGGGCGCTTCTCCACCGGTTCGAGCCAGGAAGCCACATCGCCATCTGGGCGCACAACATTCCCGAGTGGGAGCTCCTTGAGTTCGGCTGCGCGCTGGCCGGCATGGTGATTGTCACCGTCAACCCTGCGTTCCAGCGACACGAGTTGCACTACGTGCTCACACAGTCAAAGGCCAGGGCAGTGTTCGTCGTGCCATCACATCGCGGCAATGCAATGCTCGCCACGGCCCAAGACGTCCAGTCCGAATGCCACGAGCTTCAAGACATCATCAGCTTCGACAACTGGGACAATTTCCTCACCGGAGCCGACCAGTTCACCGGCGATCTCCCACAGGTCGCTTCGACCGACCCCGTGATGTTGCAATACACATCGGGCACCACTGGATTTCCGAAGGGTGCGCTGCTCCACCACCGTGGGCTTGTTAACAATGGACATCATGTTGTCGATCGGCTTGGCGTCGCCGATGGCGATGTGTACGTCCAGACCATGCCTCTGTTCCACACCGGCGGCAGTGCGCTGGGTGTCCTCGGCTGTGTGTCGAAACACCTCACACAGGTGCTCGTTCGAGAGTTCGAACCCGGCCTTGTCATCGAATTGTCGCAGACCTACGAGTCGAACACGATGCTCGGCGTTCCGACCATGCTCGTCGCCATCCTCGAACATTCCGACTTCGCCGATGCCGACCTTTCCTCGCTCAAAGCTCTCTGCTCGGGCGGCTCACTCGTTCCCGAACACCTCGTCCGCACCTTCGAAGAACAGCTCGGTGCTCCATTCACGATCGTCTTCGGTCAGACCGAATGCTCACCGGTCGCATCAATGACGCGGCCGACCGACACGATCGAAGACAAAGCTGGCACCATTGGCCCGCCGATGCCGAACGTCGAGGTGCGGATCGTCGATCCCGAGTCGGGCGAGACCCTGCCGATTGGCGAGGTCGGCGAGTACTTGACTCGCGGGTACCACGTCATGCACGAGTACTTCGAGATGCCAGATGCGACCGCCGAGACCATCGACGCCGACGGCTGGCTCCACACCGGCGATCTCGCCGCAATGGACGAGCGCGGCTACTGCACCGTCGAGGGACGCCTGAAAGACATGATTATTCGCGGCGGGGAGAACATTTATCCCAAAGAACTCGAGGAGCTCCTATTTGCTCATGACGCAATCAGCGAGGTGGCGGTCGTCGGCCTGCCCGATGACAACTGGGGCGAGACGGTCGGCGCCTTCATCCGACCAGCACCAGGCACGACCGTCGACAAGCAGCAGTTGTTCGGCTACCTGCGTGAGCATCTCGCACCACACAAGACACCGCGCCAATGGTTTGCCGTCGATGAGTTTCCGTTCACCGGATCGGGCAAGATTCAAAAGTTCAAACTGCGCCAGCAGTGGATCGACGGCGAATGGAACGAACTGTGACTGACAGCGAACAACACATCGGCATCGCGTACGCAACGGCCGAGCGGTTTCACCAACCGATCGACATTGCGTACAGCGGCTCATCGACGCAGAGCCCGGTGCGCGCCCCGCAGGTCGCCGGAGCGCTCGACCAGATGATGGGCGGCAACCCGCCGCCCATAGACGAAGACTGCCTGCAGCTCAACGTCTTTACACCTGCACGTGACAACGGGGCCCGACCTGTTCTTGTCTGGATCCATGGCGGCGCCTTCACCAACGGCACGGCGCACATGGCCTGGTACGACGGTGCTGCACTCGT
>JBLFZD010000398.1:0-3432 GCA_047610085.1 Ilumatobacter sp.
TCGGTTCACCGATTCGACCGAGCGGCACGTTCTCGCCACGCAGTTTCCGGTCGGCCAAGCTGAGGCCACTGGTGTCGATCGAACCCGGCATCAAGGCGTTGACCCGGATGCCGTACGGGCCGAGGTCAAGCGCCATGGCCCGGGTGAGCGCTTCGATGCCGCCCTTTGTCGCGTCGTAGGCGGTGAAGGCACGATGTGCGCGGGTGGCCCCACCCGAACTCATGTTGATGATTGACCCGCCGCCAGCCTTGGCCATCATCCGCGCTGCCACATGCGAACACAGGAAGTGCCCGGTGAGGTTGACGTCGACGATGCGACGCCACCACGCCTCGTCAGCGTCGAAGAAATGCAGCATTGGCGAGACGAGGCCTGCGTTGTTGACCAACACGTCGATGTGGCCGTACTCGGAGACCAGGGTCTCGAACATCGTTGCAACCTGTGCACTGTCCGACACATCGGCAATCGCGGTGACTGCCTGCCCGCCTGCGGCAGTGATTGCCTCGACCACTTGTGCGGCCGCTTCAGCGTTGACGTCGTTAACCACGAGCTTGCACCCTTGGCCGGCGAAGCGCTCGGCGATTGAACGACCGATCCCACCAGCACCACCGGTGACGAGAACGACCTTGTTATTCAGCGATTCGTACATGTGAGTTTCCATTCGATTCAGGGAGTCGTTCAGAGTGCGAGAAGTTGGTGCTTGAGCGCGTCGACGGCGGGCTCATTGCGTCGGTAGTAGACCCACCCGGAACGGGCGGTCGGGACAACGAGGCCAGCCTCGACGAGCACCTTCATGTGACGCGACGCAGCGGGTTGGGAGACTTCGAGCTTGTCGGTGATGAAGAGATTGCAAGCACCGTGCTCGACAGGGTCACCGTGTACTTGGGCCGGGAAGTTCGCGGCGACATCCTGAAGCCACTGCATGATCTTCAGGCGCCGCGGGCTGGCGATTGCCTTCAGTGCTTTTTCGAGATCGAGCGATTCTTCCACTTCCGCGTCCATAACGATATAGCAAAGTCGTTATGGAGTCCCCTGTCAAGCCCGATGTCGAGAGGAATCGGACCGAGCGTCAGCGCGCTGGTTAACCCTCGGCGTTGATTTGGTCTGGCCGAAACCGTATCTCGCTCTTCTTCTCGGGGAACTTGCCGACCTTGTCGGCGTAGAACTCCTGGAAGAACAGGATGTCGACATCAGGGTCGCCGGTCGGCGTCATCGTTGGCCCGAAGCCAAGGGTCTTTGTCTTGTAGTCGACAAAGGCGCAGACGATCGGCACATCGGCAGCCAGGGCAATCCGATAAAAGCCCGACTTCCAGTGGTCGGAGTACGACCGGGTGCCGGCTGCCGGAATGGCCAGTGCGATCTCGTCGGCGGCCGCGAACTCGGCGGTCAGCGACTCAACCATCCCGTGACGGCCCTCGCGGCGCACCGGGATACCTCCAAGCGAGCGCATCAGCCAGTTCATCGGCCCACGGAACAGTTGGTGCTTGCCCAGAAAGTTGACCGACGTGCCATGGCTCCACGTCGCCATCAGCAATGCCGGAAGATCCCAGTTGGTGGTGTGCGGCGCCGAAAGCATCACGTACTTCTTCGCTTCTGGGGCAGGGCCGACCGGCGTCCACCGCATCACCTTCAGGACCAGAAGTGCGAATCGCTGCTTCACGTTGGACCAATCTCGTCACCGGCGCGCTTGTTCGAGCCGACCCGCAGTATCGCACGAGGGAAGTGCGAACGACCCCCCAACCTGACGACTCCCTGTCGGGCGTTTCGGCACCGGGTCGCTACAGCTTCGGCGTCGCAACTACCTTTGGGGCATGGAAGCACGCGCCGACCGACAAGTCTCCCATCGCAGTTTCGTGAGCTACATCGACAAGTCGCGCGAGTACTACGCTGCGTCCGGCTTCGAGCAGCCCTATCGGTGGGCGGCGTTCAACGAGGTGCCGTTTAGCCCGCACACGAAGCCGCTTGCCGAGTGCAACGTTGCGGTGGTGACCACCACCTTCCTGCACCATCACGACTCTGCGCATGGCGCACCGGCCACAAACAAGCAGGTCTATGCCCACCCGGTGACCGACCTGCCCGACAGGATGTTCACCAACGACCTGTCGTGGGACAAACAGGCAACACACACTGACGACACTGAGAGTTTCCTCCCCCTCGAATCACTGCAGAAACTCGCTGACAACGGCACCATCGGTTCGTTGAACCATCGTTTCTTCGGTGTGCCGACTGAGTACAGCCAACGCAAAACCGGCCTCGATGCCGACCAGATTGGCGCGTGGTGTGCCGAAGACGGAGTCGACATTGCGCTGCTCGTTCCGCTTTGACCGGTGTGCCACCAGACCGTGAGTCTGGTTTCCCGTCATCTCGAAGCACAGGGCATCACCACCATCGTGGTCGGCAGCGCCCGTGACATCGTCGAAGAGTGCGGCGTCGCCCGAATGCTCTTCGTCGACTTTCCGCTCGGCAATCCTTGCGGCAAGCCCAACGATCGCGACATGCAGCAGTCAATCGTGTCGTTGGCACTCGACGTCGCTGCAACGGCAATTGCCCCGCGCTCCACCGTTCAAGCACCGGTGCGATGGGGGTCTGACGACTGGCGCGCCGCCTACATGCGTGTGGACGATTCAAACATCGCTGCACTGCGCTCCGCAGGCGAGAAGCGGCGAGCTGCTCAGGCGGCCGATTCAGGCAAAGGCTGACCAATGGGACGGCTCGACAACAAGGTGGCACTGATCACCGGCGGCGCACGCGGCCAGGGCGCCGCCGAGGCTGAACTGTTCGCCGCCGAGGGTGCAACGGTCTACATCACCGATGTGCTCGACGACGTCGGCGCGGCAACCGCCGAGCAACTCGGCGATGCGGTCACCTACCTCCATCACGACGTCACAAGCGAAGGCGATTGGGCCGGGGTCGTCGGCGGCATCATCGAAGACCACGGCCGCATCGACGTCCTCGTGAACAACGCCGGCATCTTCGAACCGAAGCCGATTGCCGATACGTCGCTCGACGATTGGAACCGCACGATCCTGATTAACCAGACCGGGGTGTTTCTCGGGCTGCGTGAGGCAGGCCTCAAGATGCGCGATCACGGCTCGGGCAGCATCATCAACATTTCGTCGATCGCTGGCCTCGGCGGTGCGAGCATGGCGCACGCCTACGCAGCCAGCAAATGGGCCGTCCGAGGCATGACGAAATCGGCAGCACTCGAGTTTGCCGCTGACGGTGTCCGCGTCAACTCGGTCCACCCGGGGATCATCGACACTGACATGTTCAAGGAGTTCGGTGGCAACACCGAGCGCATCATTGCCGCCATCCCAATGGGCCGCGTCGCCAGCGCTCAGGAAGTCGGCACGCTCGTTCTGTTTCTTGCGTCGGACGAGGCGTCTTACTGCACCGGCCAAGAGTTTGTGGTCGACGGCGGCTTCAAAGCTTGAG
>JBLFZD010000399.1:0-3422 GCA_047610085.1 Ilumatobacter sp.
CCGACCATGATGCAAACGGTCGGAGTTTCTGTGTCGGGGACGCCACGACGCAATGCCACCGGAGCGACCGATGCCGTTCGACCTCAGTATTCGGACGAACTCGCAGAACTTGTCTTCAATCGTTATCGGGGAGACTTTCAACGGTTCGGCTATGGGGAGTCCCTCGAAGAGCTCGCGCCGATACGACGTCTCAGCCTCCCATCGAGGGGTTGACCAGCTGGGACGTTGGGTAGGTGCGGGCGGATTGCGCCGTCGGGTAGTCGCCGCATCAATCCGATCGTTGCGTGGTCTGACGGTCCTTGAAGCTGATGTCTTGCGGGTCGCTCAAGCGTCCGATGCCGTGATGCGCAGCTCGCCTCAGCGCCCGCCGGTCAGAAGATGGTCTGCATGATTTCTGGCGACGAGATCGTGGAACCTGTTCGGTCACGTAACATTGCAGCGCAACCCGCCCGGGTGGCGAAACTGGCAGACGCGGGGGGCTTAAACCCCCCTTCCATTCACGTGGAGTACGGGTTCAAATCCCGTCCCGGGCACCATACGAAGAGCTGTTGTGCGTTTTGCCCAAACTGGCAAGCCGGTCAGATGCTGCTGGGTAAGGCGACGTAGGGGAGGTGGTCGTCTGGTGTGGTAGGGAAGCTCTGGGCGGCCCAGTCAGCCTTTGCTTGTTCGATGCGTTCAGGGTCGCTGTGCACGAAGTTCCACCAGATATGGCGTGGTCCGACGGGTTCGCCGCCGAGAACGACCACCCGCCCGCTGCCTTGGAGGATGAGGTCTCGGTCAGTCCTCAACACGGCGAGTTGACCAGCTGTCAATTCGTCGTGGCCGAGGGTGATGCCGTTGTCGAAGGCGATGATTGCCACCTCGGAGTGGCCGACGTCGATGGGTACGGGCGAGTCCGCTGCGAGGTGTAACTCGGCGAGGACCAGCGGTGATGAGCCAGGGACCGGTGAGGTGAGGCCCCAACCTGATCCTGCTGCGAGTCGGAGCGTGGAGTTCCCGATGGCTTCGGTGGCGGTTGCGGTGGCTGCGACGTGTTGGAACGCTGGCTCGGAGTCCTCGGCGCTGTCGGGGAGCGCCACCCAAGTTTGGATGCCGTACATGCTTGCGGTGCGCTGCAGGTCTTTGGGGTGCGACCGTTCGGTATGGGTCACTCCCGAGCCAGCGGTCATCCAGTTGACGGCGCCGGGCTCGATGGTCTGAACGGCGCCGGTGGAGTCCCGGTGGACCATGCGGCCGTCGAAGAGGTAGCTGACTGTCGACAGTCCGATGTGAGGGTGGGCGTTGACGGCGATGCCGGTCCCGGCGGAGAGTTCTTCGGGGCCGATCACGTCGGCGAACACGAACGGCCCGACCATCCGCTTGGTTCGGTGTGGCAGCAGTCGGTGAACGCGTCCGGCTCCAACCGCACGTTCTCGCGGATCGATTCGCAGCTCGATTGCAGTGGTCATCGGGGCTCGTCTGGGCGATCGTTGAACACCAGGGCAACGTGATGGACCCAGCGCGCCGTCGAATCGGGGCGTTCTGGACGTTGCGTTATGTACGTTGCTCGCAGAGCATCCCATTCTGCAGTCCGGTCCAGTGGCGCCGTTGCTGAGTGCTCCCGTCGGCTTGTCATCGCAGTGCTCCGGTGGTCCAGATCAGGACTTCAGCCCCGTCTTTCCCGGCAACAAGTCCAGCACCGGTGCTTCTGACGAGTCGCGCGGCGTCGCCGGTCGCCAACTTGCCCTTCGATTCGAGTTCGACGCTTCCGCGGGCGACAAAGACGTGGCCGAACGTTGCATCGGGCACTTGAACACGTTCGCCCGGTTGCAGTCGGCCTCCCCACAGCACAGCGTTGCGCTGCTGTATCGAGATGGCTGCATCGTGGCCCTGGCCCGACGCGATCGGAACAAGGCCGCCAGCGTCGAGTTGGTCGTTGATGTCGAGTTGCTGGTACCCGGGGTTGATCGACTCGGTGTCCGGGAGCACCCACATCTGAATGAAGTGGACCTCGTCGGTTGCGCTCCCGTTCTTTTCGGAGTGCGAGATGCCTCGTCCGGCGCTCATCCGTTGTGCGAGCCCTGGATAGATCAGCCCGCGGTTGCCTTGGGAGTCCTTGTGCTCGAGTTCACCGTCGAGTACCCAGGTCACAATCTCCATGTCGCTGTGTGGGTGGGTGTCGAAGCCGGTGCCACCAGCAACGCGGTCATCATTGAGCACCAGGAGTTGGCCGTGGTGCGTGTTTTTTGGTGAGTAGTGACCGCCGAAGCTGAAGGAGTGCTTCGAGTCGAGCCAGCCGGCCTGTGTGTGAAATCGATCCTTTGACCGGCGAATATCGATAGTTGATGCGTTCTTCATGTTGGTTACAACCGGCGTACGGGCGATTATATTTCCAAACGGAAGGACCTTCCTCAACCGGGCTAACCTTTCATGATGTCCACGCCGAATGTTGTATCGACCTGGGAACGTCTGGTGCGCCTTCATCGCATTTCAACGACACAGATGGACGCCAATCTTCGATCTCGTTGCGGTCACTCTCTCGATGAGTACGACGTGCTGCATCAGGTCCAGTGCCATCCGGAGCCAATCCGCATGGGCGAACTTGCCGAGCGGTTGCTTATCGCGAACAGCTCCTGTCACCGGATCGTCGGGCGACTCGCCGGTGCCGGATTCGTGACCCGGTTCCACGGCGAGAACGACGGACGAAACGTACTCGTCGAGTTGACGGCGCAAGGGCGACGTCTTCACCGCCGGATGGCCGCCGTGCACACCCGCGACATTGAACGAGTCGTGAATATCCAAGGCTTGCCGCTTGACCTGGCCGCCTTCGATGTCGCCCTCGACGCTCTGCTCGCAGGAGTTGCTGGTGAGACGGCGGTCGGCAATCGATAGCCCCCAATGAGCCATCGCGTTCAACCGCGGCGCGTCAGCATCGACGTCGGAGTCGGACGCTCCCCTCTCGCTGCGGCCTTCCGGGTTCAGCCAGGACTCTGACCGCATCGTTACGAACGCTGCGGGGAAGTGTCGATCGAAATATGCATCAAGCTCGGCTCGATCGTCGAGATGGGAGGGCGCTACGGCCGCACGCTCCACCCAGTCGACAACCCAGCTTTTGAATGCGCAACGGCACCCCAGGTCGCGTCGTCGACGTCCGAACCGGTCCCACGGCACCCGAGGGAGACGAGATCGACATCGGCCGAGATCATCACCAACGAACTCGGACCAACCCTCGCTGAACTCATCGCAGTGCGACGCGGTGGCGAGATCGGACCTGAGGTGGCGAAGGCGATCGTGAACGCCGAAGCAGCCGTGCGCCGACTCGGAGTGTTGTGGCGCTCGGTGGCCAGGGTCTATGACGAGACCATGGCCCACCGCTACGGGGTTGTCCAATGATCCCGGTACTCCTCTTCGCTGGGTTTGTGCTGGGCGCGTTCGTTCACGAC
>JBLFZD010000400.1:0-3412 GCA_047610085.1 Ilumatobacter sp.
TCTTGAGCACCTCCCACGGGTCGTCGACGACCCGAGCGACCTGGCCAGCCGTGCGCACATGATGAGCGCTGCAGCAATGGGTGCGGTCGCATTTCAGAAGGGCCTGGGAGGAATGCACGCCCTCGCGCACCCGATCGGTGCGGTGTTCAACACCCATCACGGCATGACCAATGCGGTGTTGATGCCGTACGTGCTCGAGGCCAATCGCTCAGCCATTGAGCCGACCATCGGCCGGCTGGCCGCATACGTCGAGATCGACGGTGGCTTCGACGGTTTCCTCGAACACATCATTTCGCTGCGCGACTCTCTCGGTGTTCCGCATCGACTCGTTGACCTCGGTGTCGACGAATCGCAGGTGGCAATGATCGCGGATGCCGCTGCCGTGGATCCGTCCGCTGGTGGCAATCCGATTCCGTTCACAGCGACGTTGGCTGCAGAGGTTTTTGCCCGCGCCTGCGAGGGCCACCTGGAAGGAACACGATGACTCCCGAACAGCTTCACGCCGACATCGCCTCGGGCGCGATCGGCACCGTCATCGTCGCGTTCACGGACCACTACGGCCGCACGATGGGGAAGCGCTACGACGCCGAGTTCTTTCTCGACAGCCTCGACGCAGGGAGCCACGCGTGTGACTACCTCCTCACTGTCGACATGGAAATGGAACCCGTCGAGGGGTATGCCTACACCAGTTGGGAAGGCGGTTACGGCGACTTTCACCTCGTTCCCGATATGTCGACGTTGCGCCGCTGCGGGTGGGCGCCCACATCGGCAATCGTGCTCTGCGACATCGTCGATGATGCGGCACAAGCGAATGTTCCTGTTGCTCCACGCTCGATCCTGAAAGCACAGCTGGAAAAAGCAGACGACGCTGGTTTTGTCGCGAAAGCAGCGAGCGAACTCGAGTTCTTCTTGTACCGCGACTCCTATCGAGACGCACACGCCAAGGGTTACGAAAATCTGACCTCGGCGGGTTGGTACAACGAGGACTATCACCTTCTCCAAGGTGCCCGCGTTGAGGACTATGTCGGAGCGGCTCGCCGAGTTCTCAAAGACTCCGAAGTGCCGGTTGAAAACTCCAAGGGGGAAGCCGCAATCGGACAGCATGAGCTGAACATTCGTTACGCCGAGGCACTCTCGATGGCGGACCGCCATGTTGTGATGAAGCACGCCATGAAGGAACTCGCCGAGCAGCAAGGTGTGGCCGTCACGTTCATGGCCAAACCCCACACAGACCAGTCGGGTAGCAGCTGCCATATGCACCTCAGCCTGTGGTCGAACGAGGGTGAGAACTCGTCGAATGTGTTCGCCGGCCCCGACGGGCCGACCGACGTGTTCCGTTGGTTTCTGGGCGGCTGGATGAAACACACCCTCGATCTGATGGTCTGTTACGCGCCCACCGCCAACTCCTATAAGCGATACCAAAACCAGTCGTGGGCACCAACAAGCATCGCGTGGAGCACCGATAATCGGACGGCCGGATTCCGCATCGTCGGTTCCGGTTCCGGGCTCCGCATCGAGTGTCGGATCCCGGGTGCCGATGTCAACCCGTATCTCGCCTACGCAGCAGCATTGGCCAGTGGGCTCGATGGCATCGCCAACAAGATCGAGCCGCCTGCTGAGTTCCGCGGAGACGCCTACAACTCAACGGAAGTTCCCCACGTGCCGACCACGCTCGCCCAAGCTGTCACGCGATTCCGCGACAGCACAGAAGCCCGCCGCCTACTCGGTGACACCGTCGTTGATCACTACAGCCACTTCCTCACAAAGGAATGCGACGCGTTCGAGGCAGCGGTGACCGACTGGGAACGGCGCCGCTACTTCGAGCGGATCTAAAGGTGCCGTCCGGGCCTGGCCCGCTGCCGCTGAGGATCGGCGTGTTGCTCTGTGATCACGCACTTGCCGAACTGGGCCACCTTGTTGGCGGCGACTACGACAACCTGTTCGACGAGTTCCTGCTGACGGCGGCCACGGCGAGCGGCATCGCCGTCGATCTGTCGTTCTTTGATGCCGTCAACGGGGTGCTCCCTGAACGCCGTGACGTGTGCGACGCATGGGTAATCACCGGATCCCAACACGACGCGTACGCCGACAACGCGTGGACCAACAACCTTCGAATATTCATCCGCAACGTGATTGCCGCTGAGGCACGCGTTGTTGGGATCTGCTTTGGACACCAGTTGATCGCGACAGCGTTGGGGGGAGTGGTCGAACCAACAGATCAGTGGCGTCTCGGCCCGCAGCGACTCGCTCTCCAGGCCACGCCCTGGTTCCGAGAAACCACGGTGCACCTTCACGCGATGCATCGCGACATCATCACCGTACTCCCGGCTGGAGCCACGGTGATCGGCGCGGGAACGACGGCTGACGTGCCTGCGTATCTGCTTGGCGACAACGTGTTCTGCGTTCAGGATCACCCGGAGTTCCCCGCTTCCTATGTCTCAGCGCTCATCGAGGCGCGAGCCGATCGCATCGACTCGGAGACGTCGAGTGCAGCTCAAGACACCATCCGGCGTCAGCCCACCGATGGAGCAGACATTGGTCGAACGATCATCGGCTTCCTCAGCGACGATCGGATCCACTGACCCGGTCATGGGCGCACCTGTGGGCGAGGCACCGGCCGCAGGTTTTGGACCGTCACGGCCCCGACCGACTCAGGCCGCAAAATCACCGGCGGCGGCGATGCGCCTGGTCTAAATGCGGTGATTCGATTAGCGATGTTCGCTTCGTTGAACCGGGGTTAGGAGGTCGTTGGGATTCGCGACGGTTTCAACGGAATGCTCCTCCCCGAGAACTACCCCCGTGGGGGCGTCACCCGACTGGACCGCGGATCGGTGCGTGGTATTTCGCACCTTGGTGGGACGATCCTTGGATTGAGCAACAAGGGAACCCCCACCCGGACTTCCGGTGCAGCAGCCCGGCTGTTCGCCACGGCGACGTCGCGTGGGCGGGTCATCGTGGTGGAGGTGATGGGCCGATATGCCGGGTGGATCGCGCTGCATGCGGGGATGGTGCCGGGCGCCCACTGCATCCTTATTCCAGAGATCCCGTATGAGCTGGAATTGGTTGCAGCAGCGGTGGAGAAACGCGAAGAGCGTGGTGCGCAATTCTCGATTGTGGTGGTCGCTGAAGGAGCCGTGCCGTTGGGGGGGGTCGGTCTCGGTGAAGGGAAAGTCGATCGGTCAAGCCGAGCAACTCGCGGAGTGGGTCAGGCCGTCGCCGCCGGATTGTGATGCGATCCTCACCGCACAAGATCTGGGCATCAACTTCGGTGATTGGATGTCGGACGCCTTCCCGACGTGATCGGGGCACGTCGCCAAGCAACTACTCATTCCTGTCGCTCTGCGTTCCACTAGCGTCTCGTCGACAATGGAGATTGAGGAGGCGATGACTGCGTGAAGCGCTTGACCTACAC
>JBLFZD010000401.1:0-3401 GCA_047610085.1 Ilumatobacter sp.
CGCCGAAGGCTCCAGCGAATCGAACGTGGGAGCGGGGCGGTGGATATCCCAGCGCTCCAGCTCATCGACTCCCTCGGGCTGCGTGTCGAGGGCCTCGCCCCACACGTTCCACACGTTGCCGAGGACTTTCTCGCCCACCGGAACCTGAATGCCGTGACCCGTGTTGCGCACAGCGGCGCCACGGACGAGGCCATCGGTCGGCTTCATGCAAATCGCACGAACACGTCCGTTACCCAGCTGCTGCGCAACTTCTGCGAGCACAATCGTGGAAACGCCTTCGAGTTCAATCGTGAATTCGATGGCAGAGTTCAGCTCGGGCAGTGCGCCGCGAGGGAACTCAACGTCGATGACGGGTCCAGCGATGGCAACAACCCGGCCGTCTTGCAGTTCGTTCTCTGTCATGGTCATGACTTGGTCTCTCCTGGTGTGGTTCTTCGCAGCGAATTCGAATGATCAGATGTGTTCTGACCGGCGGTGTACGTCGTTGTTGTCCATGTCCTCATGCGAACATGTTCTCGCCCATGTCGTGGTATCTGGCCGAGCCGTCACCGTCGTCGAGTGCCGCTGCACCGCCGACGATTTCCATGATCTCCGAGGTGATCGATGCCTGGCGAGCACGGTTCATCACGATGCTGAGGCTGCTAATGAGGTCCTCAGCGTTGTCGGTGGCGGACTTCATCGCTCGCTGGCGGAAGGCATGCTCCGAAGCCGCTGCGTTCAGCAGCGCCGCGTAGATGCGAGCCTCGACGTAGCGGGGAAGCAGCGTTTCAAGAATCTCGGTCGGGTCGGGCTCAAACTCGAAGTTTGCGCCGGCCGCGTCCTTGCCGTCGCCACCGGCAACGGTGGAACTGCTGAGCGGTACCAGCGGGCGCAAGACGACTTCCTGGTTGCCCGCCGTGATGAACCGGGTGTAGACGAGTTCAACCTTATCGACCTTGCCAGACACGAACAGATCGACGACGTACTCGCCAATCTTGCGCGCATCTTCGTAGGTCGGCTGGTCGCTAAAGCCCATAAACGCATCCGTGAGCTTGTAGTCACGGAAGCGAAAGTAGCCCTCGGCCTTCTTGCCAACGGGAACGATCCGGTAGTCCCTGCCCGCAAGAACATCAGCTTTGACCTCGCCTTCGGTGGCACGCTGAACGCCAGCGTTGTAGCCGCCGCACAGTCCACGGTCGGCAGTGATCGCCACGTAACAGGTGGTCTTGATCTCGTCACGACCCGCGAGCATCGGTGCGTCGCTTGACGCACCCGCAGCTGCGAGGTCCTTCACCACTTCGGTGATCTGTTCCGAGTAGGGCACTGCTGCCTGCACCCGCTGCTGGGCCTTGACAATGCGCGACCCCGCGATCAGTTCCATGGCGCGTGTGATTTTCTTGGTCGACTGCATCGCTTTGATGCGTCCACGCAGAATGCGCTCGGTACCACCTGCCATAAGGAATTACTCCGTTGCGAGGGTCTTGTTGGACTCGGCGTCGCCCATTTCATCGGCGTCAACCGATGTGGGGTCAACCGAGTTGCCGGCGATTGAATCGGTCGAGGCGAACTGCGCCTTGAACGCTTCAACCGCTCCAGCGAGCGAGTCGGGGATCTTCTGGGTAATCAGCTCGTCCATGAGTCCACCGTGGTTCGCACGCATGTACTCGAGGAGCTCGGATTCAAAGCGCGCCACGTCGGTGACGGGCAGATCGTCGAGGTAACCCTTCGTGCCCGCAAAGAGCGACACAACTTGATCTTGGACCGGCATTGGGCTGTTCAGTGGTTGCTTGAGCAATTCGACGAGGCGGTAGCCACGCTCAAGTTGCGCCTTTGAGATCGCATCGAGCTCGGAGCCGAACGTGGCGAACGCTTCGAGCTCACGGAACTGTGCAAGGTCGAGCTTCAGCGTGCCCGCGACACCCTTCATTGCCTTGGTTTGTGCAGCCGAGCCAACGCGTGACACCGAGATGCCCACGTCGACGGCCGGACGAACACCGGACTTGAAGAGGTTGTCCTGCAAGAAGACCTGACCGTCGGTGATCGAGATCACATTGGTGGGGATGAAGGCCGACACGTCGCCGGCCTTCGTCTCGATGATCGGCAGGGCAGTGAGTGAACCGGCACCGTTCTCGTCGGACAGCTTGGCGCTGCGCTCGAGCAAACGAGAGTGCAAGTAGAACACGTCGCCGGGGTATGCCTCACGACCCGGCGGGCGACGCAGAAGCAACGAGATTTGACGGTACGCATCGGCCTGCTTGGAAAGGTCGTCGTACACGATCAATGCGTGCTCGCCGTTGTCCATCCAGTGCTGGCCAATGGCACAACCGGCGTACGGGGCGAGGTACTTGAAGGGAGCTGAGTCACCGGCAGGCGCCGTCACCACAACCGTGTATTCGAGTGCGCCAGCCTGGCGGAGGGTGTCAACAGTCTGAGCGACCGTCGAGCCCTTCTGACCGATTGCCACGTAAATGCATTTCACTCCCAAACCCTTTTGGTTCAGGATCGTGTCGATCGCAATGGCGGTCTTGCCGGTCTTGCGGTCACCAATGATCAGCTCACGCTGGCCACGGCCGATCGGCGTCATCGCATCGATCGACTTGATGCCGGTCTGAAGCGGCTCATGCACCGGCTTGCGGCCCAGGATGCCCGGAGCTTGAATCTCCATGCGGCGTTGGATGGCCCCAACGATCTCTCCCTTGCCGTCGACAGGTTCGCCGAGTGCGTTGACGACGCGACCGAGCAGCGCATCGCCGACGGGCATCGAGAGGATGCCCCCGGTCGACTTGACCGTCTGTCCTTCTTCAATGTTGTCGACGTCGCCGAGAACGACGGCGCCGATGGCATCCTCGTCAAGGTTGAGGGCGAGACCCATCGAGCCGTCTTCGAACTGGAGCAGTTCGTTCACGGCTGCGTCAGGAAGGCCCGAAACGCGTGCGATGCCGTCGCCAACTGCGACGACGCGACCCACGGTGCGGGCCTCAATCGAAGGCTCGAAGCCCTCGAGGTTCTTCTTGAGTGCCGATGCAATATCGGCAGCGGAGATGGTGAGTTCAGCCATGTTCAGTTCCTCTGTATCCGGCTCAGAGCCGGGCCTTGAGCTGGTCGATACGAGTGCGGACGGAATCGTCAATGATGTCGTCACCGACGGTTGCGATGACGCCCCCAACTACGGAGGGGTCGACGATCGACTTGATGTTGAGGCTCTTGCCGGTGGCGTTTTCGAGTGCCGCCTTGAGGCGAGCCTCTTGGTCACCGGTCAGGGCGACAGCGGTGCGCACTTCGGCGACCGCCAGGTCCTTGGCATTGCTGGCACGCTGCACGAGCACATCAACAATCGCTGGCAGATCGCGAGCCTTGCCGGAGCCAACGACCATCGAAACGAGCTGCGTCGTGGTCGTTGTTGCCTTGCCACCGAGGAGGTC
>JBLFZD010000402.1:0-3395 GCA_047610085.1 Ilumatobacter sp.
GGGGAGTACGGCACTTACACAGACGGCGTCCACGAATGCCGCAACCTTCGCCAACTCGAATCCTTCGTCGACCTCCTCGCCTGACTCTGCTCGCCGATCGCTGCCTGGCGAGGCTGGCCGCGCCCCATTTTTTCTGTGGTCAATTTGGTGCGGCCCGGTCCGCACCAAATTGACCACAAACTGGTGGCTTGCTGCAGGGCCTAGCTTGCTGCGGCGCTTGGTGGAACAAACCGATCAGATGATGGTGAGGACTTCGCTGAGCGGTTTTCGGTTCAGCGTGGGGACTTGGCAGCCGTCGAGTGGAAAGCCGATGGGGAACAGCACGAATGGACGCTCGTTCTCTGGGCGTCCGAACAGCTTGGTGAGGAACGTCATCGGGCTCGGCGTGTGGGTGAGCGTGACAAGACCCATGTGATGGAGTGCGGCGATGAACATCCCGGCGGCGATTCCGCAGCTCTCCTTCACGTAGTAGTGGGTTCGTTTGGAGCCGTCGTCGCGAATGCCGTATCGCTCTTCGAACAGTACGACGATCCAGGGAGCGGCCTCCAGGAACTCTTTATGCCAGTCGGTACCCAGCGGAGCGAGCTCGCTGCGCCACTGCTCGTTCATCCGGCTCGGGCGTTCACCTTCGGCGCCGTAGTTAACTCGCTCTTCGGTTTCGGCTGCCTCTCGAATCTGGCGCTTGAGGTCGGGGTCCTGGGTC
Organism: Ilumatobacter sp.; assembly: GCA_047610085.1. Taxonomy (GTDB): domain Bacteria; phylum Actinomycetota; class Acidimicrobiia; order Acidimicrobiales; family Ilumatobacteraceae; genus Ilumatobacter_A. Next base: position 704 of record JBLFZD010000402.1, read on the forward strand.
GCCACGAACCGCCAAGGTTGTTGATGCGCACCCGACGGCGCTGTCGAGGCCGTGGATACCGCTTTTTCAATTAATGACGGGGGAACCGGCTCGTCCGACAGCATGCGTACGCTGCGACGACGCGCCATCTCGTCGTGAAACGTCGAGGCTCGTTCGGTCATGTCATGCATGGGCCGCCGGATGAACTCCAGTGCTTCGAAAGGATGTTCGGCAGCGACTTCAACCGAGGGATACGGGAACTTGTATTCGAACGTCACCCGTGCAGCGTCGCACATGCGCCGCGGCGTGCCCTACGATGCGACGGACGTTCTCGGCCCCGCCGGTTGCTCACTTTTGCACCATGACCACCCACCTCGACCCGGCTGTCGAACCGTTCTCGATGTTCGACCTGCGGATCCGCCTCGTTCCCGACGCGCCAGCAGATGCCATCCGGCTGACGGGGCTGGGTGCTCGTCCCTTTGCCGACGGCATTGCGCAACTCCTCGCAGTCGACGTGGACGCCGTTGTGCGGTGCGTCCCGACCACCGAAATCGCTGCACGAGGGTGGGACGTCGACGAGGCCTGGGCGAGTGCCAAGGTCCAGACCGAGATGCTCGAAGTGCCCGAAGAGATCAATTCCATCGATATCGGTGGCGCACAGATGGTTCACGTCTTTGGTGATCGACACTTCTTGGCCAGCATGGTCGGTGTGGCCGACAAACTCATCGCCGGACATGGTCACATCGGTGAGTGTGGAGCGATCGTGTCGATGCCGATTCGCCACAGTTTGCTGGTACATCCGATTGCCGACTCCGATGTCCGCATCGCCATCGCCGGCATGATCCCGATCACCCGACGGCTCCACACCCGAGGCCCCGGCTCGGTGAGCCCACACCTTTACTGGTGGCGCAGTGGAACGCTTGAGTGGATCCCGACGTTCTTCGACGGAACAATGAATGGCGTCGACTACTACCCGTCCGATGAGCTGGCCAGCACCATTGCTGCCGTCATTGGCTGATCGACGCCAGGAACACTTTCACGTCACGGCGGCTCTGGAGCCGGTGGACGTCTGCATGCGCCCAGAACTTCCCGGAGGCGTAGGAATGGTAGACGCTCTGGTAGTGATCGTGATTACGCCAGGACCACAGCACCACGTTGCGTTCTGGCGAGCGAGAGAACAGGTCGCGTAGCCGCTCGCGGTTGGTGCCCCGCACTTCTTTTCGCGTGATCGCCCGCCGAAGGGACCGTTTCACGAGCCGCCACGTCACCAGCCCGCGCGAGAGGTCGAGCCAGATGATCGTGTCGGCCTGCTTCTGGGTGATGTCGGCAACGACTCGGTAGTTGCCAGGGATGACCCAGCCTCGGTCCTGGGTTGCCTCGATCGCCGAGATTAGCCTTGCGCGAAATTCGGGTGTGGGCGTGGGAGGCAAGTCCGGCCCGTGCATCAACGCGTCGAGCTCGATCACGTTCAGGCCGAAGCATTCCGCAATCTCTTGAGCAAGGGCGGACGTGCCTGCCCCGGAGGATCCGACGATTGCGACACGCTGCACAATGGGGACAGTAGCGTCGCATTCAGCGAGTGAACCCGACCGTCTACGGTTGATTTTGCTGAATGGTCTGCCGGCATCGGGCAAGTGAACGATTGCTCGCCGAGGCTCGTTGCGATGTCGAGGTTCCCGACGTCGACATGATTCGCGGGGACCTTGAACAATGGTCCGAGTACCCGCTGGAATCTGGGCTCGAGGCGAGGCGGATTGCAATCGAACACATCGCAGAGCTGCGTGCCGAATGGAGCCACGTGATCGTGCCGAAGTTCCTCGGACGTCCGGACTTCGTTGACCGTCTCGACGCCTTCGTGCCGAGATGTGTTGCGACCGACGTTTCCGGGACCGGCGCCCCAGGTCTCGACGGCGTGCGACGCTCTCGCATGCGACGAGGACCTGGTTGGCACTGGTGCACTTGCCCGCTGCGATGCACTCTGGTGGTATGGGTCGAGACTCGGATCGAGACGTAGTTTTCGACGTGGAGATGGCGCGCCGTTTTCGAACCGCTGCATGGATTCCGCAGGCGCAAGATGCTGACATTCGCCGTGTGGCCGCCTACGAACGAGGTGCAGAAGAAATCGATTCGTTGAGCGAGTCGGCAGCGGCGATCTATCAAGCGACGGACTGGCTGGTTTGATTGCACTTCCCGCTATCGGCCGTGGGTCGGCGGCCGCAATTGCCGACGTTATTGAATTCGGTCACTGGCGATGGCCTCATCGCCTTCAGGGTGATGCCAACCCCGCGAGGGTTCTTTCGTCAATTCCTACCGTTGGCCCTGGGCTCGCACTACGGTTCCACACCGAGCTGCACATCGAAAAGCTTGACGACCTCAAACGAGCGGTCCACGACGGCCGCCTTGGCCGGATGCGCGGCATCGGTGACAAGCACTGGCATGCGATCCGTGATGCGCTTGTCGTCCGTCGGCGTTTAAGCTCTCAGGCCGCTCAAGTAGTGCCGGAGGATCTCCACGCCGAACAGTTGTCTTTGCGGTCCAGCGACATGCTCCTGAGTATCGATGCGGAGTATCGAACCAAGGCTGACCTCAATTATCTGCCGACGATTGCGCCGATCCGTTTCAATCCAACTCGGGCTCATCGGCTGCCGATCCTGCACGCCGAACGCAACGGCCGGGACTTCACGGCGCTGTTCTCCAACACTACTCGGGCTCA
>JBLFZD010000403.1:0-3374 GCA_047610085.1 Ilumatobacter sp.
GCGCTTGCCATCTGGCCCCTTTTGCGTCGACGCTGGACGAAAGCCGCAGTCTTGTTGTACCCGGTGGCCACCCTGTTCTGCATCGTGGTGACGGCGAACCACTTCTGGCTCGATGGGGTCGGCGGGCTGCTCGTCTTCGCTGTCGGTGCCCTCATTGGATGGGGCATGCATCGATGGAATCAGGACCGGCTCGATCGGCGCGACATGCTCGATGCAATGCTGTCCGAACGTTCCGGCGAGCCGCTCCCCGGCGGTGTACGGATCAGTTCGGTCGCCTCAGAGATCATCGGTGACGTCTCTCGTGACCAGAACGACCCGAAATCTTCCACACCAGAATCTTGACGTGTCACGCATGTGATCACTCAGAGCCGTAACCTGAGAGTCCAATGAGTCAGATGCGCCTGAATCCCTTGAACGGACGTTGGGTGACGATCGTTCCGAATCGTTCCGAACGCCCAAGCGACTTTGCGCCGCGCAATCCGAGCGACGACGACTACTCCCTTGATCGTCCATGTCCGTTCTGCCCCGGCAACGAGGAAGAAACTCCGCCCGCCCTCGAAACTACTGAGGCCGACGGAACGTGGTCCATGCGTGTCATCCCGAATCGCTATCCAGCGTTCGATGGCGACGAAACATTCGCTGTCCACAACATTGGGCCGGTCCACGTGAAGGCCGAGGCAAGCGGTATCCATGAGGTGTTCGTGTACGACCCCGATCATTCGGGCTGCTTACAGGACCTCGACGACGACCACGCCGCTGAGTTGATGCACGTTCTGAAGCGGCGGCTGACCGATCACGCTGACCTCGACTTCGTGCGATACACGCAGGTGATCGTCAACCATGGCCGAGAGGCTGGCGCATCGGTCGCTCATCCGCACGGACAGATCTTGGGTCTTCCCTTCGTCCCGAGCGAGGTCCTCGATGAGGAGCGAGCGTTCGCACGTTTTGCTGGCGGTTCACTGCTCGAAACCACCATTGCAGCCGAGCTTGCGGCCGACAAACGCATCGTCATCGCCAATGACGACGTGGTGGTGATGTGCCCCTTCGCCAGCGGTGTCCCCTATGAAATGATGATCGTGCCGACCGAACAGCACGCGCATCTCCCCGACGCGTCCGATCGATCGCTTCGTGCGGTCGGCATCGCCCTTCGCGACGCCATCGCCCACCTCAATCGAGCGCTTGGTGACGTGGCCTTCAACCTCGGATTGCACACCGCACCGCACCAGCACACCGGCGACTACCACTGGCACATGCACATTTGGCCCCAGGTCACCACGCAGGCCGGGTTTGAACGTGGCACCGGCGTACTGATCAACATCGTTGCACCCGAAGAAGCTGCAGCCACGCTGCGCTCCGTCGGCGCCCCAGCCTGACCGGGCCAACGAGGCGCAGGAACGACCCCTGTCCCATTCCGCTCATCGCCAGAAGCCCAGGGGCGATCGCTCAAGCGAACCGACTTATTGAGCCGGTCGGGATGGGCTCGCAAGCCAGATCATCGACATTGGACCGATGTCGAGCATGGCCGACGCCGGTTGACCCTGGTATGTCTCGTCGATTGTTGCGACGACAGGGCCGACGGAACGGTGCCCACTCCCCCACCACTCAGCCGCGTCGGTGTCGAGCGCGATTTCCCAACTTCCCGCCCATGGAAGACCAACGCGATACCCCTGCCGAGGCACAGGCGTGAAGTTCGCAATGCAAGCAACCGACGCCGCTCCGTGGTCGTCCCACCGGAGGAACCCAAACACTGAATGTTCGGAGTCATCAGCATCAAGCCACTGAAAGCCTGCCGGGTCGGTATCTCGGCGCCATAACGCCGGAAAAGCGTCTGCCGAACGATTCATCTCTGCGAGAAGGTCATGCACCCCACGATGCGACGGCTGGTCCATCAGGTGCCACGGCAACTCTGAGGCATCGTTCCACTCTTGCCATGGCGCGAGCTCGGCGCCCATGAAGACCAGGGGTTGGCCAGGCAAGGCCCACTGCCAGGCCAACAGGGTGCGGAGCCCGGCAAATTTCTGCCAATCGTCGCCTCCCATTTTCGCCAGCAGGCTGCCCTTGCCGTGCACAACTTCGTCGTGGCTCAACGGCAGCACGAATCGCTCGTTGTAGGCATACAGCTGCGCAAAGGTCATCTCACCGTGGTGGTGGGCTCGATGAACCGGGTCGTGTGCGAGGTAGCCGAGCGAGTCGTGCATCCAGCCGAGATTCCACTTGTGGCTGAAACCGAGCCCACCCTCTGACACCGGGTGGGTCACACCAGGCCATGCTGTAGATTCCTCGGCGATCATCAACACGTCGGGGAACTCTTCTCCCACCACGGTGTTGGTCTCTTGGAGCAGTCGAATCGCTTCGAGGTGCTCGCGACCGCCATGCTCGTTGACGCTCCACTCGCCGGCTTTGCGTGAGTAGTCGAGGTACAGCATCGAGGCAACGGCGTCGACACGAAGGCCGTCGATGTGAAACTCATCGAGCCAGTAGAGCGCGTTGGCCACAAGGAAGTTGCGGACCTCGTTACGACCGAAGTCGAAAACATACGTGCCCCAATCCGGCTGCTCACCGCGGCGGGGGTCGGCGTATTCGTACAGCGGTGTGCCATCAAAACGTCCGAGGCTCCACTCGTCCTTCGGAAAATGGGCGGGGACCCAGTCCACGATCACACCGATACCCCGCTGATGAAGCGAATCGACAAAGCGCCGACATCCATCCGGGTCTCCGAACCGGGCCGTGGGCGCGTAGTAGCCCGACACCTGATATCCCCACGACCCACCAAACGGGTGCTCAGCAATCGGGAGCAACTCGACATGGGTAAAGCCAAGGTTGGCCACGTGGGCGCCGACCTGTTCGGCCAGCGTGTCCCAATCATCGACCGACCGTTTCCATGAGCCGAGATGTACCTCGTACACGCGCATGGGGGACGCACCCGCCAGCGTGGACCCCCGCTGCGCCATCCATTCGTCATCATTCCACTCAAACTCAGCGAAGCTTGGCACGACGCTCGCATCACTCGGTGGCCGCTCGGTCTGGCGAGCCATCGGGTCCGCCTTGCGAATGGTACGGCCTTCCGCTGTGGTGATTTCGTACTTGTAGCAATGACCCGGTTGCGGCGCGTTCGAGACCATCGACCAGATTCCGGTCGGCCCTTTACTTTCCACCCGCTCGAGTGATTCGGCCTGCCACTCGTTCCAGTCCCCGACAATTGCAACCGCGCTCGCATTCGGTGCCCACACCGCGAAACGGGTCGCCCGGACACCGTCCGGTTGGCGACCGACGGGCTGCGGGCCAAGCAGCTCCCACAACCTCCGATGGGTGCCTTCGCCGAACAGATGGAGATCGAGTTCTCCGATGAGCTGATCGTGGGTGGGCATCATCGG
>JBLFZD010000404.1:0-3318 GCA_047610085.1 Ilumatobacter sp.
CACTGTCGTGCGCAGCGAGTGCCTCGTCGCGAAACACCAGCATCGCGGCTTCGTCCGAGACGTCGGCGGTGTGGGTGGAGATCCGCACGTCGGAGGCTGGCGCTGCTGCCCGAGCGAGCGTTGCGGTTTCGGCCATGTTCGATTCGGATACGTCGCACATCGACACGTGAGCGCCCGCAGCAGCAAGCTGCACAGCAAGCTCCCTGCCCATCCCGGTACCGCCACCTGTGACCACTGCGATCTTGCCTGCGAAGTCGTGCATTCCCCTGACCGTATACGGTCTTCGCCGTGCCACTGGCAGTCCGGTCGTCCGCCTTCACGTTCCTCGCTTTTGCAATGCCCGTATCGATGTTGGGCGTGATCTGGCCTGATGTTCGGGATCGGTTCGGCCAATCACTGGGCGCACTCGGGACGGTGTCGCTGGTGTACGGCATTGCCCGCATGTCGACGTCGGGGGCAGGACGGGCCGCAACACAACGGTTCGGTATCAGCGCGTGCTTCCTCACGGCTCTCGGCGGGCTCGTCGTTGCCGACCTGGTGATGGCTGGCGCATCGAGTTGGTCAACGTTTCTGGTTGGAGCTGCCGCCATCGGAGTCGTCTCGGGCCTACTCGACTCGGTCGGAGCCGGCGTGATCGCAAACCTCGGTGATGTAGGAAGCGCTGGCCTCATCCTCGGCTTTTACGGGGTCGGAGCGACCATGGGGCCCCTGATTGTGGCAGTTGTGCCGGACTGGCGTTGGTCACTCGTGGCCGCGTCGGCCATCGCCGCCGGGGCACTCACTATCGCCTATATCGCCCGATCATCGTGGCCAGACCCGACCGCCGCTGCCGCCGCCACGACCGAAACCGGAACGCAGCCAAGTGGACGGCCGCCCCTGCGTGGCACAGCGATATCGCTCTTGAGTTTCTTCGCGTTCGTGGCGCTCGAGGTCACCTTCGGCAATTGGCTCTTCACCTATCTCACCGAGGCGCGATCGTTCTCCGACACCGTTGCGGCCATCGGCGTCTCGGGCTTCTGGGGCGGGAGCATGATGGGCCGAATTGCGCTCGTGTCGCCGCGGATCCGTTCGTCGATCGACCGTATCGGCCTGCCCATCGCCGCAACAGCGGGGGCTGTCGGCCTCGGTGTGGTGGTCGTTGCCCCAGGCTTCACCGTTGTGGTCGCCACCACACTGGTCGGCCTTGCGCTCGCACCAATCATTCCGACGCTGTCGGCACGAACCGCGCTGCGAGTCGGCCCCGACCATGCTCAACAAGTCTCGGGGTGGCAGCTCCTCGCGGCCAACGTTGGCGCAATTAGCTTGCCGTGGCTCACCGGACGCCTGATCGATGCCACCGAGCCAGCGGCGATCATGGTCGTCGCCCTGGTCGTGTTTGCCTTCGGGCTACCGATACTTGTCGTCGCGCGGCCGGACCGACCGACACCCGCCTGAACGAATTCGGCTTCGGCCAGTTCGCATCGAACCCGAATGCGTCGGCCAGCAGTACAATCGTTCCCGGCTCAACGGGCCGCCGAAGCGACAGACCAGTGCAGGCAGCCCCCGCACTGCGGCCACCGGCTGAAACCCTGATCGTGCGATCTGGCGCGTGCACCAGAATCAACGCCGAAATATTGGCAACGTCGTCATCGTTCCAGTGGGTGCGGTACTCGTCCTCCAACACGATGGCCTCAGCATTGGCGGTCGATGCAGTGCCGCTCCGCTGGGTCATATCGGTGCACGCTCAGTCCGGCTCTTAGGCGCCATCCATTGGATTCCAGATCCGCTTCGTCATCGTGACGAGGTCCGGCGCCACGTCAGCACCGAGCAACGTCGCAAGCGGTCCGGCAAGCTCGGTGAGCCGTGAAAAAACGATGCCGACGTCGAGCCGTTTGAGGCTCCAGTCCAACGTCGATACCTCGCCCCCGAGGCCGCGAACGATTTGTGCGTCGCTCAGCGCAACACCGCCGATATCGGGCGACATGTCGAACGGGTCGGCGACCGGCCCCACCAGCTCAGCAACGAGGTCGCCAAGTGGCCCGTCGACAAGATCGGCAATCTCAGTCGAAGCAGCGCTGGCCGTGAGCCGTTCGAGTAGGGGCTCACCGTCTGGCGCCAACATCGGTGGCGTACGTGTCTTCGTCGTCGCCGTCGATTCGGAACTCGTCGGTCACCGGCACCATCAACAGCATCTTCAACGATGCAGGGTCGGCACCGGTGGCTGACACCGAACTGGACGGCAGCGTGGTCGGTGGTGTGTTTACGTGTGTTGGTGCGTACGACACAGCTTTTGCGGCCCTCCCCGCCGACTGCGATAGTGACTGACGTCGCGATTTGGCAGCTCTTCCTGGTTTCGGTTCCCGAGCATTAGCGGAATGTCCTGTGTTCCGATTCGGTGCCCTCGCCGAATACGAACACCTCACCCAACGCCACGACAGCCACACCTGGAATAAACCAGTCGCAACCCGCAGTGTGAACAAAACCGTTCCAACCGTGTGGTCCACCACTACAAACACAGCGTCCACACATCCGTTGAGCAGGGGTTATCGATCTCTACGAAGCTCCCACTTAGGGGGTATTCGTAGAATTACGGGTCCCCCTCTAGTAGGAACCAGGCCCTTGGGCGGCCTACTTCCGTACTCCCCTTTCAACGAGTGGTAAACGGTCGGACCGGAGTTCTACTTCTCGCTAGATGAAGTTCAACTAAGCCTGATATCCCCGCTGACTCCCACGGCCTAAGGTTGTCTTATGACGAAAAAATCTTCGCTTCGGCTTTTGCCACTGCTCGTTGCTCTTTTCGTGCTTTCTTCTTGTGGAGCATCTGAGACTGCGGAGCCTGCAAGTCCCCCTGAGGCAGTTGAAGAGGCGGTCGCAGATGATTCAGAGCCGGATGATTCAGGCGCAGATGATTCTGGCGACGAAGCCCGAGTCGACGAGGTCGCAGCGTTTCTCGAAGAGGAAAGCGCCGTCGCAGACGTCCAGCTCACCGATAGCGAAAACCGTTGCCTGGCAGAAGCTCTCGTTGCCAACCTCGACGGCGACCTGCTCGATGAGGTTCTCGCCAGCGACTCTAATTTAGACGACCCGCCAGAAGGTACGGAGCTCGTCTTGTTCGAGTCGCTCTTTGACTGCGTCGACATGAATCAGCTGATGGTTGATTCGATGGTCGCCGATGGCGCAACTCAGGAAGAGGCCGAATGTTTCACCGGTGCCCTCGACGCTGAAACTCTGGAGACGATGATGACCGCAGAGGTGACGGGTGCCGATCCCTCCCCAGAGGAAGATGAAGCACTGATGGCCACCATCTTCGAAGTCATGTTCACCTGTGGGGGCTTCGAC
>JBLFZD010000405.1:0-3295 GCA_047610085.1 Ilumatobacter sp.
GCTCAACGACACGTATGATCTCGTCATCAATACCTTGGACGGAGCCCTCGGCATCATTGCCACCCCTGAAAGGGACGGTATCCGTCTCACCGCACTCGGGCTCAACGAGTGACGCTGGCCGAACGTGCTGCTCACCTTGAGCAGGCAGGCGACAACGGGACAGCCCTCGAACGGGGCGGGCGCGACTATTGCGCAGCGTTGTCAGGCATCACCGACCAATGGGTGATCGAGCTCTTCGAGAAAGCGCTTGTGGAGAATCCCACCAAGCACCGGGTGGCGCTCCTCGCTGTTGGCGGGTATGGCCGAGGTGAGCTTGCGCCGCACAGTGATCTCGACCTCCTGCTCGTGCACAACGCCAAACCGCGCAAGGTTGGCGCAGAGATCGAACCGATCGCGAGTGCCCTCTGGTATCCGCTCTGGGACGCTGGGGTCAAGCTCGGGCATGCCGTGCGCCGCGTCGACGAACAACTTGATCTTGTCGACGGCGACCTTGACTCCGCCACAGCATTACTCACGGCGCGTTATCTCGCAGGTGACCAAGAGATCGCGACCGAGGTCACCGAACGCGGTCGTCACTCGTGGGAATCCCAGCGCGGGAGTTACCTCTCGGCATTGCGGACCCGGATGACCGACCGTCAGGCCGAGTCTGCCGACGTCGCGTACCGGCTTGAACCCGACCTGAAGAACGGTCACGGGGGCTTGCGTGACGTCCAGACCGTGTGGTGGGCGATCGCGAGTGGGCTTGAGGTCATCGAGGAAGACCTCGCAGCGCTCGACGAGCACTACAACATGTTGCTGCGGGCTCGCGTTGCAACACACCTCACGACCAGTCGGGCCGGTGAGGTGATGCGGCTCGAAGACCAGGATGCAATTGCTGCACGCGGTGGGTGGAGCGATGCCGATTTGATGATGGCCGACATCTCGGCGGCCGGGCGGACCATTTCGTGGCTGTGTGACGAGGCCTGGAATCGGGCCATCGAACGTGATCCGCAGTCCGATCGTGCTATCGCTCCCGGTGTTGTGCTTCGCAATGGGGAGATCGAGCTCACCGAAGGTGCTGATCCTCGTCGCGATCCAACCCTCGCGTTGCAGGCAGCGGTCGCCGCAGCGCGCAACGATTGTCGAATTGGCCGGGCCACGCTTGACCGGTTGCATGACGAAGTTGAGCCGTGGCCCGGCGACTGGCCCGTGGGTGCGCGCACCGAACTCATCGCGCTACTCCTCGAAGGTCACCGGGCGATCCGTGTCCTCGAATCGCTCGACCAGCGTTCACTCCTGTCTCGTTTTCTGCCCGAGTGGGAACCAGTTCGGTCGAAGCCGCAACGCAACGCTTATCACCGGTTCACTGTTGACCGGCATCTCTGGGAAGCTGCGGCAAACGCTTCCCAACTGGTCGATCGTGTCAGTCGTCCAGACCTCCTCGTCATCGGCGCCCTGTTCCACGACATCGGAAAGGGCTACCCGGGCGATCACACCGAGGTCGGCATGGCGATGGTCCGCGATATTGCTCCACGCATGGGCTTTGACAAGCACGATGTTGACGCACTTGTGACCATGGTCGAGCATCACCTGCTGCTGCCCGACGTGGCCATGCGTCGTGACCTCACCGATGAGGCGACGATCGATCTCGTGGCGGGCCTTGCGGGCAGTATCGAAAAGCTTGAGTTGCTCGATGCGCTCACCGAAGCTGACTCAAAGGCAACCGGTCCAGCAGCCTGGAATAGCTGGAAAGAAGAGCTCGTCGACGAGTTGGTGTCGCGCACGAAGCATGTACTCGGCGGTGGGCGCGCCTCCGAGGTGACGTGGCGACTCTTCCCAGATGAATCGACGCTGGCCTCGATGGCCGTCGGCGATGTTCAAATTTCTCGCGACCACGATCTGATTACGGTGGTGACCCCGGACTCCGCTGGCACGTTTAGCCAAGTTGCGGGGGTGCTGTCGCTGCACGGCCTCGACGTGCTCACCGCTCGGGCGTACTCCGACGAGCAGGGCATGGCGGCCTCCCAGTTCCGGGTGTCCTCACCGAAGGGTGAGATCAACTGGCGGACACTGAAGAACGACCTCCGCAAGGGCATTGCGCACGAACTTGCGATTGAGGCACGGCTCGTCGAGCGTGCCAAGACCTACCGTCGCCGTCGCAAATTGCAGGCCACGCCACCCGGCCCACCGAAGGTGAAGTTCATCGAGGGCGGCTCAAGTAACGCAACGGTCATCGAGGTTCGCACGGTGAGCAAGGTGGGGATTCTGCACCGGATTACCAAGACGCTCGACGAGGTCGGTCTCGATATCCGTCACGCTGCAGTGCACACCATCGGCATGGAAGTCGTCGACACGTTCTACGTCCGGACGCGGTCCGGAGGCCTCGTGTCGAGTACCGCCCACCGCAAGGAAATCCAGAAAGCCCTCCTCCACGTCGTCTCCTGACCCCTGTTTCTCGTCCCCAGTCCAAGAAACAGGGGTTGGCTCGGGGGAGAGGTGGGCGGCTCGCCTAGGTTGGCGTTGTGACAGCTGAGGCACGTGATCTGGCGAGGTGGAGCGAATCGTTGGCGGCGATCGCCCGGACGGGGATGGCGTTCACGGAGAGCCTGTATGAGCGCGAGAGGTACGAAGAGATTCTTCATGTCGCCGGGGACATTAAGGCCGTCGCACGCGAACTCGAAACAGCCGATGGCGACCCCGCTGTAGCCCGTGAGATCGATCACTTCGTGGGGGAGTGGATGGAGTCGATTGGCGAAGGTGTGCCTGGCTATGTCACCCCAAAGACGGCGGTGGGTGCGATCGTTGGCAACGAGAATGGCGAGATCCTGCTCGTGCAGCGTAAGGACTCGGGCATCTGGCTGTACCCGACCGGCTGGGCTGATGTTGGCTACTCACCTTCCGAAGTTGCGTCGAAGGAAGTCAGTGAAGAGACCGGGATCGACTGCGACGTGGAACGGTTGCTCGGAGTTGTCGACGGTCAACGCATGGGATTCAGCCGCTTCGGCATGTACATGCTGTTGTTCCACTGTGTCGCCACCGGCGGCGAACTCACCCCGCATCCGCTCGAGACTGCCGACGTCGGGTGGTTCAAGCGTGACGCGCTCCCTGAGGCCACCGCAGGTGCTCAGTGGTGGGGTTCGATGGCATTCGCCGCTATCGACGGAGAAGCCAGTGACGCAACATTTGATCCAGTCCGCTCGGACGTGTGGCGTCAGTCCTGATCGCGGAGGAACTGCTCGACTTCATTCATGAGCTCATCGGGGTCGATGGGCGGAGCTGAAGTGAGGTCGTCTTCGGTGGCTTCGGTTTCGTCACT
>JBLFZD010000406.1:0-3282 GCA_047610085.1 Ilumatobacter sp.
TCCGGGTTGGCGTCGCGAGGGTATTCCGCGAGCCAGGACGTCGAGTCAAATGTTTCGGCCTGAACCGCGTCCCGCAAGTCAGGGAATTTGTTGCTGATGAAACACGTCAGCGTGTCCAACCCACCAGAGCTCGACTTCGTGTAGTCAGCGGTGAGCTTGGCGGCCACGCGGTACGTTCCGGCAGGAACGTCGATTTCGGTGATCTGGTTCGGATTGCCATTCGCAGTCGAAGCGATATCAACGGGTTGCGTTTTACCGCCGGAAATACCGAAGTACCTGGGTGGCCCAACTGGGCTGTAGAAACCAGCGACGTCAAGGGCGACCGCCCTGACAGTGCCTTGAACAAAGATGTTGATCGTGCCGTCTGCAGGAAGCTGAACCGTGACCGAGTTGGCGATGTTCTGGCCGTTCGCAACAAAGTTCTGGTTCGACGTCCCCGGGAACCCGATCGCCGTACCCGGACGAATCGAAACGAAGCCATTGGTCTGCGGGCCGATCACGGTCACGTTCAACACGACCGACGTGGCACCCGCTGGCACCACTACAGCGTTGACCTGCGGGGCATTGTTCGGAGGCTGAGTCGGCACGTTGCCCGTGACCTGCAGTGTCCGAGCGACCCCCGAAGCGAACGGCCCAACCAGCCCGACATTGGTACGCGTATCGAGAATACGGACGAGAGGATCAATTGCCACGAACGCCGACGGCGACGACGACGCCGCATTCACTGCAACGATTCCACCGGCGCCCAATGTGACCGCAACCGCAGCGCCAAGCGCCGCCCAGCGAGATCGCCACGCGCGCCTTGGTCCGGGTTTCGTGCTGTCCATGTGGGGTTCTCCTTGGGCTATTGACCCAAACGATGGGTCCATTTGTTTGTTATTTTGACAATACATCAACAGCCGTCAGGGAACCACTCAATCCGCACCGCACGCCTCAGCAGACACTCCGACACCGTGCCGTCTCAGCAGAATGCGCGAACATCACCGGATACCAAAGATTCCCCGGAATGGAGCACGACATGCAGGTACAAGCGGCAGTAATGCGCACAGGCGACGGCCCGTTCACCATTGAGACACTCGAGCTTGAGGAGCCCCGCCCCGACGAGGTCTTGGTTCGGATGGTCGCTTCAGGAATGTGCCACACCGACCTGCTATCGCGCGAGCTCCCTCCCGAGTTCTTCGGCGGCCCCCAGGTGTACGGGCATGAAGGATCGGGTGTGGTCGAGTCCATTGGCTCCGAGGTGAGCGACCTCGAGGTTGGCGACCATGTGGTCCTGTCGTTCAATCACTGCCGATCGTGCAAAGCCTGTGATGCAGGTCGGCTGCCGTACTGCTTCAACCTCACCGCCTACAACATGAGTGGTGGCCGCCCGGATGGCTCGAAGGCATTCAGCGATGCCACCGGCGACGCCATCGGCTCGCACTTCTTTGGCCAGTCGTCGTTCGCAAGCCACTCGGTTGTTGCCCGAACGTCGGTCGTCAAGGTCGACCCATCATTTGACCTGGCTCGCCTCGGCCCACTCGGCTGCGGCATCCAGACCGGTGCGGGTGCGATCTTCAACACGCTCGGTGTTGAAGCGGGTTCTTCCGTCGTGATCACCGGAGCCGGAGCGCTCGGCCTCAGCGCAGTGATGGCTGCCAAGCTTGCGGGTGCCGAGCACATCATCGCGATCGATCGTCATGCCAATCGCCTGGAGCTCGCTACAAAGTACGGCGCGACCACAACGCTGTCAGGCGAGCCAGCCGAGTTGACTGCAGCCATTCACGCCACGACGGGTGGCGGCGCCGACTATGCGTTCGACACCACCGGAAACGCCGCTGTCGTGCGCGCCTCATTCGACGGGTTGAACAATCTCGGCACGATCGGCCTTGCCGGTGTCGGTTTCGGTGATCTCACGTTCGACTTCATCTCGCTCATCGGTGGTCGCACGATCACGGGCGTGATGGAGGGTGACTCCACCCCGCACGAGTTCATCCCCAAGCTTGCGCAACTCAACGCAGACGGGAAATTCCCGTTCCACGAACTGATCACCACGTTCAATCTCGACCAAGTCAACGAGGCCGAAGCAGCCAGCGCCGACGGCTCGGTGATCAAGCCCGTCCTGCTGTTCTGATCCTGACCGACTCACCACACACCGGCTCTCCAGGCCTCCTGGTCGTTACGCCAGCCGCTGATCGGCGCCCAGCAATCTCCACCTTGAGCACGCAGCAACCACCTTGCTCTGCTATGCGGATAGAAAGGTGCATGGACTTTCTCGCATTCAATCAAGGTGTCATCGACGAATTCCGAGCAAACGAGGGTGTCTGCGGCGGACCGTTCGAGGGTGCTCCGATGGTGCTCATCAACATGACGGGGGCCAAAAGCGGCCGTGAACTCTGCTCGCCACTCGTGCACTCGACCGACGGTGACGACGTCATCATCATCGCCTCAAAGGGTGGCGCACCGGAGCACCCCAACTGGTACCACAACCTCGTTGCCAACCCGTCCGTCACGGTCGAGGTCGGCACCGACAAGTGGGAGGCAACAGCGGCGCTCACCGAGGGCGACGAGCGCACCCGCCTGTACGCCGCTCAGGCAGCGATGATGGACAATTTCAACGACTACGAGAAGAGCGCCACCGAAGCTGGCCGCGTGATCCCCGTGTTTCGTCTGGTGAGGAACTGAGCGTCATGCCTGCGAACTTCGTCCTCAAAGGAATGAACACGGTGCACCGCGGCCTGATGAAGGTCAGTGGTGGCAAGATCGGCTGGACCGCCGGCAAGATGCCCGTTCTCGAACTGACCACGACGGGCCGCAAGAGCGGTCAGGAACGGTCGTCGATGCTGACGAGCCCGTGGAGTGAAGGCAACGCCCTCGCGATCGTGGCGTCGGCTGGCGGTAACGACGCTCACCCCGCGTGGTATCTGAATCTCGACGCGAACCCGAGCGTCACCGTGCGCACAGAGACCGGCACACAACAAATGACCGCACGAACGGTGTCGGGCGATGAGCGCGCAGCGATGTGGGCGCAGATCACCGCCAAGAACTCGAACTACGCCGGGTACCAAAAAAAGACCGAGCGGGAAATCCCGGTCGTGGTTCTCGAACCCGCCAGCTGAACGAAACGCTCTCTCTGATGCATCGCTGATCACGATGAATGGCGCCGACACAGCAACGCCCACATCGAGACCAGCCGCTGCGATTCGCGACACTGTTGGAACCACACAACAGTCACAAGGGAGCAACCATGGAGATCAAGGGACTGAAGGCGATTCTGATCGGCGGGGCATCCGGCTTTGCCCG
>JBLFZD010000407.1:0-3282 GCA_047610085.1 Ilumatobacter sp.
TGCCACCATCGGACTCGATGCGCTGCTGCACTCCGTTGGCAACGGCGGTGAGTTCGGCGTCGTGGGTGATGACAAACTCAAACGTCGCCTTGTCGGAAGGGTGGTTGTTGCTCGGGTACCACGACATGGCACCCGAGGGTTCGGACACCACGTAGACGGTGCCCTCGTCGTTCTGCCACCCCAGGATGGCAAATGGGACCCCGGGGTCACTGACCCCCTGCGGAGTTCCCGAGTATGCGACCACAACGGTGAAGTCGGTGTTGCTCACCAGGGTCACCGGTGAGGTGACGACCAACTCGTCGCCATCACGCTCAAATTCTGCCAGCTCACCGTTGACGAGAACCGATGCCACCTCAAGGGAATGCAGATCGAAGTTAAACTGCGAAAGATCCTGCGTGGTTGTCGCCGTGATGGTGGCTGTCGCCTCAAGTTCGTTGCTCTCGACATCAACGTCGAGTTCGAGTAGATAGTTGACCACGTCGTAACCACCATTCCCCATGAGCGGATACAGCGAGTCCCCCGCATTGTCCGCACCGACCGTCTCGGATGGAACGGGCTCCAGTCGCTCGGATTCGAACTCGGGCTGTTCGGTCGTCGGTGGTTCTGGAGCGGAAGGTTCGGTTTCGATGGACGAGTTCGCAGGCGGATCGACCGGGACCGACGGTGCGGAAAGCTCGGTTTCGGTTGGTGACGCCACGCTTGACTCACGCTCAACGTCGGCTCGGTCCAAGCCGCTACACGCAGCAGCAAACATCGAACCAACCAGCAAACAACCCATCACCTTGCGCACGCCACGACGTTAGAGCCAACGACCGCCCCATCGATGTCGCGTGGCGGTCACCAAAACACCACCAGCCGGCCCGATATCGAACATCGCTCGGAATGTGCCGGTCACTCGGCCACACTGCAGAGCATGAACATCCTCGATGAACTTCTCAACGAGCGCGGCGTCCTGCTGATCGACGGTGCTATGGGAACCGAGCTGTTCTCACGGGGCCTGGAGGCCGGCGGAGCCCCTGAGTTGTGGAATGTGGAGCACCCCGACCTAATCGTCGCCGTTCACACCGAGTACGTCAACGCTGGGTCCGACATCATCCTCACGAACTCGTTCGGCGGAACCGGCTTTCGTATGAAGTTGCACCAACTCGACAAGCGTGTCATCGAGTTAAACGAGGCTGCGGCACGGGTCGCCCGAGAAGCCGCCGATGGTGGCGACCGCCGAGTCATCGTGGCCGGCTCGATGGGCCCCACCGGCGAGTTGCTCGAACCAATGGGGTCACTCACACCCGCCACCTGCGCCGCGGCATTCGCCGAGCAAGCAAAGGGACTCGACGCAGGCGGCGCCGACGTGCTGTGGATTGAAACGATGAGTCACCTCGATGAGATCACTGGTGCCATTGAGGGCGCACGGTCCGTGAGTGACCTACCCATCTGCGCAACGCTCAGCTACGACACCGCAGGTCGCACCATGATGGGAGTAACGGGCGAAGAGGCGGTGTCCCGCCTCGCCGAACTCGGTGTCGCTGCAATGGGCGCGAACTGTGGCAACAACTTGGCCGACACCGAAGCGGCAACTGCCGAAATGCGTGCGAAAAATCCGGACATTTTGCTGATCAGCAAGGCCAACGCCGGTATGCCCCAATGGGTTGGCGCCGAGCTGCACTACAGCGGATCACCCGAAATTATGGGTGCTCACGCGCACCGCCAGCGCGAGGCGGGCGTGCAGATCATTGGTGCATGCTGCGGCAGTTCGCCTGAGCATCTTGCAATGATGCGTCAGGTCCTCGACGGCGTTGTCGAGCCGCCCGAGGTTGAGTTCGAAACCGCCGTGAAGCGTGCGGTGATCAAGCCACGAGAACGCCGTGGAACGCGTCGTCGTGGTGGACCCGCTGGCGCCTCGTACTAAGTCTCCGCCACCGCTTGTAGGAGCAGCCGGCAACTACACGATCCCGATTGCCATGAAGATCGCTCCACCGGCATCCGACGAGTCGTGCTTCCTGTCTTCCCATTGGATGGCAGTTCCGTTGCTGTTCTAGTAAATCGAACCGAGACGGCTCAGCACTTCACCGCGCGTGGCCTGGCAGTTCACGAATCGCCTGCGTGCCATTGGGGAACACGGCGGAATGATCCGGTCACATGATCGCCGTCAGACCACACAGGTAATCCGCCAGATCCGGATTGCCTGATACTGCACGGTCCCGTACAACGTTGGATGGCATCTGGCCCACTTCGTCGACATCGGCGTGCTGCGGCGAAGCCTTCCCACGCTCCACAATGGGTTGGTCGAGGCCGGGTGGATCACACCCGACCTCGATTACCAGATCTACCGCGCCTTCTGGCACAGCGTCAGTTGCTGACGGATCAGCTGGTTCGGCGACGACGGCTGTCGAACGTGAACGCTGCGCCAACTGCGATGAGCAGCGCGGCGATCATGCCGGTGCGCTCGGCGCCATCGGAACCCGTTGCCGGGAGCTCAGCGTTGGTGACGACAACAGGAAGGGTCTTGATGTCTGTGGCCTCACCGTCACTGACGGTCATCAGTAGCGTTCCGGACCGACCGACGCAAGGGCGGACCGTGATGTCATACGTCGGCCGGGACAGCTGATTCGCGTTTCCAACGGACTCCTCGACCTTGAGGACTTGGAGCAAGCTCGGGTCAGCGGACGTGACCTTCACCTCAAGTTCGTCGCCATCAATATCTTCGATGATCACCACATCCTTGCCTGCGGCAACCGGCGCCTGAACACCAGGAGTGATCTCGGGCGGCGAGTTGTCTGACGATAGAACCGGCGGCGTCGTCACGGTGGTCGGCGTCGTCGTGGCAGTCGGCGTGACGACTGTCGAATCGGTGATTGTCACCTCCACACTGTCGGCGCCGACTTCGAGGTTCATCTCGTCAGCGATTTCGACGGTCAACGTCTCGGCTCCTTCGACCGCATCATCGGTGGTGACGAACAGATCGATCGTGATCGCACCGGGCTCACCATCGGCCCACTCGACCGTCTGGTCGAGTGCCGTGAAGTCATCAGCACCAGCGGTGCCCACATTGGTAGAGAGTCGCACGGAGGCAGCTCCCCTACCAGCGCCTGAGCGAGTGACGGTCACAACCGTCTCGCCGTCGGCCTCGCTGGCGGGGTCAACTGCGGGAGTGACCTGGTCAGCCAACTCAACCGAGCCGATGTCGATTTCGTCGCCCGATAGACGAGATGCGCCACGCTCGTCAAGCGAACCGGTGTCGACGAAGAACAAGGTGCCATCGATGTCGCCAGCTTCGACCGCAGG
>JBLFZD010000408.1:0-3274 GCA_047610085.1 Ilumatobacter sp.
CTCTGTTCACGGGATTCGTTGGCACCGACTCACGCCAGGGCGCGGACGAAGCCTCATCCCCCGATGTGGCTCATCTCAACCTTGGTCGGACGGGTTGCGGGCCGGACGGTGAGCCCAGCGGTCGTCCCGTCGGTGAACGATGACCTGGCCTCGGAGTAGCGATCAGTCCTGTCACTCCACAGTTGATGGACCTGTTCATCGAGTGCCTCGTCGACGGTCCGCCCCTCGTGGCTCCTTCTGACCAACTCGCGCAAGTCGGTGCCGCCGGCAGCGAACAGGCAGGTGTAGAGCACGCCTTCGGCCGACAGGCGAGCCCGGGTGCAATTGCCGCAGAAGGGCTTCGTGACCGAACCGATGACCCCGACTTCCCCGGTGCCGTCGCAGTACCGCCATCGCGTGGCGACTTCACCGGCATAGGACGGTTCGATGGGTTCGACACCGAATTCGCGGTCGAGCATCTCCACGATGCTGGTGGCGGTGACGACGTCATCCAATTTCCAGCCATTCGTCGAACCGACGTCCATGAACTCGATGAAGCGAAGGGTGTGGCCGGCGTCTTTGAAGTGCCGTGCCATGTCGACCACTGATTCGTCGTTGACGCCGCGCTTGACGACCATGTTGATCTTGATCGGCCCGAGCCCGGCCGCAGCTGCAGCACTGATCCCGTCGAGCACCTTGTTCACCGAGAAGCCGACGTCGTTCATCGCCATGAAGACGGCGTCGTCGAGCGAGTCGAGGCTCACGGTCACCCGCGAGAGCCCGGCGGCGGCCAACGCTGAGGCCTTCCGTTCGAGGAGGGCGCCATTGGTGGTCATGGCGAGATCGTCGATCCCAGGAATGGCCGCGAGGCGGGCGATGAGATCCTCGAGACCCCTGCGAAGCAACGGCTCGCCGCCGGTGAGACGCAGCTTGGTCACTCCGTGGCGGGCGAATGAACGAGCGACGCGTTCGATCTCATCGAAGTCGAGCAACGCGGACCGAGCCAGATACTGGAAGTCGCGATGGAAGACCTCCTTCGGCATGCAGTACGTGCAGCGGAAGTTGCAGCGATCGGTGACCGAGATGCGGAGGTCCCTGACAGGACGACCCAGGGTGTCGGTGACCGACCCTGCGTCACCTGTCACGAGAAGGATTTACCACAACCGCAGCTGCGGGTGGCGTTAGGGTTCTCGACGCTGAATCCGGCGTCATGTAGGCCGTCGCTGTACGCGAGGGTCGCACCGGCGAGGTGCTGACTGCTCGCCGAGTCGACCTTGACCGTCACGGTCCCGAAGATCGCAACGTGATCGTCGGGGTTGGTCTCCGGGTCGAAGACCATCTCGTAGGAGAACCCCGAGCACCCACCGGCGCTGACTGCGATTCGGAGGCCGAGTTCTTCGTCACTTGATTCGGCGGCGATCAGTTCGGCCACCTTGGCGGCTGCTTGGTCGGTGAGACTGATCACGGGACGAATGGTTGGCTCATTGGTGATTTCGGTGGTGCTCATGGTGTGTGGCTCCTGTGGTTGGCACTGCGGGTCATGGCGATTGGACTTGTGCTGGTCGCCGGCGACAACCCTGGCGGATGGAACGGCGCGGTGCCGCTGGCGTGGTCGGTGGTGTCGACGATTTCGGTGATCTCTGGGGCAGCCAGGCGAGCCATTGTCTCAAAGCCGTCGCGGAGGGTGGCCGTGGACGAGGAGCAGCCCTGGCATCCTCCGCTCATCTCGATCGACAAGACGCCGTCGGTCAGATCAACGACGGTGATGGTGCCGCCGTGCGAGGCGATCGACGGGTTGACGGTGCGCGTAAGCAGATCCTCGATCGCAACGCGTACCTGTCGTTCGCTGCGCCCCGAGGCGCCCGGCGCTCCGCTGTCGATGATCGCCGGTGAGCCAGCGGTGAGATGTTCACGGATCGCCGCCCCGATTTCTCGTCGGAGCGGGTCCCACGGTGCTGCCGTTGACTTGCTCACGGTGACGGTTGGGCCGGCAATGAGCACGTGCGTGACCTGACCGAGCCCGAACAATCGGGCGACCAGTGGCGCGTCGGTCGTCGGGTCGATGTGGCGGTAGGCGAACGGTCCGCCCGGATGGACCACGCGGTCGACGGTGAACTTGCACGAGTCGGGATCGGCGACCGAAGTCTCCGCCTTGATCCCGATGACCGTGGCTCCCGCGCTGATGCCGCCGGCCGAGTCAGACATCTTCCACGGCTTGGGCGCTGATGCGGTCGGCAAGCATCCGCAGGTACTCGAAGGTGTAGATGCCGGTGCTGTGGCCGTCACTCCAGTTCAGCGTGAATGCATAGTTGCCGACTGTGGTGATGACGCGTGGGCTGACATCGGGGTTAATGCTGGCCGGGTCGAGCAATGGACGACCGCTCATTTCCTCGACGCAAGCTGCGCAGCGGCACGCGAGGCGCAGGTCGCGCACGTCGAGCTGGTCGATGCGTCCGTCTTCCCACAGCATCGCCAACGTCCGAGGGTCGTGACGGGCGAAGCCCAGGGGGACAGTGGGCGATCCGCTGGCATGGGTGTGCTCCTCGAGCCACTCGGGAGACCCCGCGTCGGAGTCCCATGTCCAAGAGAACGACGGGAGCTCTGCGTGGCCGCCGCCCTGCAGTTGGGTGTGAAGCCGCTCGGCGATCCGTTGGTAGCTGCTTGCCGCCACCGACTCCGGCCTGTCGATCACGATTGGGTTGCCTCCGTCGCCGCCCAACACGATGTCGGCGTCGAGCGGGATCGCACCGAGGAAGGCCACATCGAGATCGCCGCTCATTTGCTCACCGCCGCCATGGCCAAACACATCGGTATCGGTGGAGCAGTGCGGGCAGGTGAACGTGCTCATGTTCTCGACGATTCCCAGGATCGGGACGTTCACCGTCTCGAACATCCGCAGGCCTCTTCGTGCGATTTTGAGGCTGACGTCCTGCGGGGTGGTGACAATAATGGCGCCCGACAGGCGCAGGCTTTGTGCCAGCGTCAGCTGCGTGTCGCCAGTGCCGGGCGGCAGGTCGAGGATGAGATAGTCGAGCTCGCCCCAGACGACCTGTCCGACCAACATTTGGAGGTACTTCGACACCATCGGCCCGCGCAGGATGGCGGGGTTGTCGTCGTCTCGGAGCAGACCCATGGACACCGCCTTGATGCCATGGCGTTCACCGGGGAGCATGCGTCCGTCCTCGGTACCGAGTGGTCCGCCGTCGAACGGGAGTCCGAGCATGCCGGGCACGCTCGGCCCGTGTACGTCGGCATCGACGAGACCAACGCGCAGACCGCGGCCGGCCAGCGCGAC
>JBLFZD010000409.1:0-3261 GCA_047610085.1 Ilumatobacter sp.
GGCATCGGTGAGGCGAGCCATGAACGACTCGTCAGACCAGGCGTTAGTAAGTACTTTGGTGTAGCCGCGCACGAAGCTGGCACGTTGGGTTGCTTCCATTGGAAATGAACCTCTTTCAAGTTGGATTTGCTCATTTTGTTGCTGGAAGCGATCTTATTTGTTGACCACTCTCTGTCAAGACCCCTCGGTTCAACTTGATGCAAACTTGCCATCGTGACAAAGTTTCGCTCCGTCAGACGCTTGCCTGGGTCCGCCTCGATCACGAGGTGGACGACGATGCGCTGCAACGAATTGCCGGCGTGCTCATCGCATTCGTTCGGCCGGTTGACACCGTCTGCCGTTGGGGCGGCGAGGAATTTGTCATCGTGCTGACCCAGGCCGATCAGCTGTGTTCGCCGGGCAGATGATGCGGGAGGCGGCCAACAGGATGGCGACAACACCGTGCGGACCGTCTGGATGGCCGAAATGCTAAACCGCTGCTGTCAGTGACCGACGGCCAACGGCCTGGCAAGGTCAGTTCGACAGTGCGTCAACCATTGCGGCCGGACGGCCGGTGATGATGCCGTCGACGCCGTAGTCGATGAGGCGGCTGTAGAATTCGGCGTTCTCCTGCTTTGACGCATCGTCAGGCCAGACCCAAACCTCGCGGCCCTCGTCGTGCACTCGTTGCACTGTCTCGGCATCGACGACTTGAATGTCGCCCTGGAAAGGCGGCACCTGGAAGACCTCGAAGTAGGGCTCGATCTCGGCGCCGTTCAGGAACCACTCGGTGAGGCGGGTGAGGCCGGGGCTGACTGCGACATCCGGTGCAATCTCGTGGAATGCATCGATCACGTCGTCGTCGAACGACACGACAATTGTGCGATCGACCAGCCCGAGTTCGGCGATCTCGGCAGCCAATTGCTCAGCCACCGGAACGGCATCGGGGAACGAGCCCTTGATCTCGACATCGAGCACCAATTCGGGGAACGCCTCGGCGACCTCGCGGAACGTGACGACCCGGAAGTCGTCGGGGGAGTAGCCCTTCGGCGGCTCGACATCACCCGCGCGGATGCCTCGATAGATGTACTCCTCGACCGGTCGGTCTTGGCATGGCCAGCACTCGGGCGAGAACCAGTGCGCATTGTCGAGCGACTGGATTTCTTCGAGAGTGAAACCGGCAACCGGGCCGGTGGCGTTCGTCGTTTTGTCGACGGTGTCGTCGTGCTGCACGATCAACACACCATCGGCAGTGAGCTGCACATCCATTTCGAGTGCATCGGCACCGGCGAGCACACCCTCGCGGAAGGCGAACATCGTCGAATGCGGAGCGGCCTGGTCGCCACCGGCATGAGACAGGTTGATCGGCGTCGCCAGCGCTATAAGCGCGTCGAGAGAAGCCGGCCCGATGGCCAGTGCTGGCGCAGAGGTAGTGGAAGGTGCTTCGGTGGTCGCAGGTTCCGTGACTGGCGGGTCGGTAGCGGGCGGAACAGTTGTTGGTGCTGAGGTGACAGAGACCTCGGTGGTCGGGGCCTCTGTCACCGGCGCGGCCGTCGAATCGACGGTGCTCTCGCCGCCGCCACCGCACGCGGCAGCCGTGAGCAGTAGCCCGACCGTGAGTGCAGTTCGTCGATACATCAGAGTGAAACTAGATGTCCATGCCCTTTGCAACAACCGGGCTCATCATCGTGATTTCCGGTCGGCCGCCGAGGAGGCCAGCAAACTTGCCCATGGCAGCCTTCATGCCGTCGCCCTTGCCGTGGACGCCGAGTGCGTCGCCGTCGGTGTAGAGCTCGAAAAAGTAATACACGCCTTCGTTGGCTGAGTCTTTGTGAGCGCTATAGATCTCGAGGCCGGCCTCTTCTTCAGCGGCGATGACGACTTCGCCAAGCACGGCTTCGAGCTCGGCGGCCTTTCCTTCGGCAGCGGTCAACTTGGCAATCAGTGAAATCTTCGACATGCCGCAGAATGTAGCCGCCCCACCTGTCGCGCCAAGAGGCCGAGGACCGTCGAGGACCTGATTGCGCTCAGTTGTTGTGTGAGCGGTGGCGGGAAACGAAACCGCTATCGCTTGCATAAAACGTGGGGGGAAGGGGGGCGGGGGGATGGGGGGGGAGAGGAGGAGGGAGGAGGGAGCCGCCCCATGCGCGTCAGGAGAGTTTGGCGGCGAACCAGTCGAGGATGATCTCGGCGCGCTGGACGCGGTGGACGGGCGAGCCGCTCCGGGAGAGCTCGTGGTTCTCGCCAGCGAATCGGTAGAAGTCGACTTCCTTGCCAAGCAGCTTGAGGGCGACCCAGAGCTCTTCGGCCTGGATGATCGGGCAGCGCCAGTCTTCTTCGGAATGGATCAGGAGCATCGGCACGTTGATCTTGCGGACGTCCTTGATCGGCGAGTGGTTGGCGTAGACGTCGACGTCTTCGATGTGGGACGGGCCGTGCTCGGTGCGGAACGCCGTGGCGATGTCGCTCGACCACTCTTCCGACACGAGGTTGTTGACCGCGCGCTCAGAGCAGATGCCCTTGAAGCGTTCGCCGTGATTGGCGGCGAGCCACGTGGCCATGAAGCCGCCGTATGAGCCGCCGATCATACCGACACGATCGCGGTCGCAGAAGGCGTAGTTGTCGAGCGCGCCGTCAAGAATCGACAGCACGTCATCGACATCGAGGTGGCCCCAGCCGGAGCCCGGCGCGTGCCGGTGCTTCGGGCCGAGGATGGCCTGGCCCCACTCGGTGTGTCGGCCACTGCCGCCACGCGGGTTGCCAAGTACAACGACGAATCCGGCTGCGGCTTGCATCTGCGCCTCGTCGAAGAAGTAGTCGCCGTACTGGGTGAACGGGCCGCCGTGGACGTTGAGGAGCACGGGGTACGTCTTCGATTCGTCGAAGTTGGCCGGGCGCATGATCCAGCAGTCGATTTCGTCGGTGCCGTCGGCTGTCGGCGTTGCGAACTTCTCCCAGCCGAGCAGCTGGGCAGCGAGCACATCGCCAACCGAGGTGCGCTTGTCGTCGCCGACATACAGCTCAGGGGTGTGGTCGATCATCGATCGAGATGTCACGATCGTGCCCGCTGTCGAATCGTAGCTGTGCACAGTGATCCGGCCCGATGTCAGCGCCTCCGGGGCGGTGGAACCGTTGGCGGTGACACGGAACAGGTGTGTGTCACCACGGTTTTCGGCAGTTGCCAGCAGTGTGCTGTTGCTCTCCCAGACCGGTGCTTGAGGGCCAGCCATACACAGGAAAGACCGGTCGAGGCCGCCTGACGCCCATGTGAAGTCAGACTCG
>JBLFZD010000410.1:0-3240 GCA_047610085.1 Ilumatobacter sp.
TCATGTGTGGTCCGGATTGTTCGATCGAAGCGGTGATCGTTGCGTCGCTCGAGACCGGCGTGTTCCGTTCGCCGTCGTAGGCGAGAACGCCCCCGCTGGGAAGGCTGACAGTTTCAGAGAGTGAGAGGGGCTGCACGTGGGCAACGTTCAGTGTGGCGAAGGTGCCCGGGGCGAGGGGCACGCGCACTCTGCGGCCGCCGGGGCCGAGGCGAATCAGTACGCCACCGGCCTCGGTTCGATCGACCGGGTGGATGCGGCCCGCAATGCTCGCCAAGCCGGTGGTCGATGGGCTCGCAATTGCGGCGATCACCCAGCGGATGCTCGATGGGTCGCTCACGGCACGGGCGCCGACGAACTTTGTGTCGATCTGTGCGGCCTCGACGAGTGCGTACTCGTCGAGCGGGCCCGACTTGCGAGGGTCGTCGATGTGAATCGTCACCCGCTTTGCCTGGAGGCCGACCAGTTCGATCGGAACCTGGCGCAATGCAACGAGTGCAGCCGCCACCCCTGCAGTGGTCCCATCGACCGACGATGGGAACACGTTGTTGGTGCCGGTTGAAATCGCAATCAGCGGAGCATCTGGCCACCCGTTGGCGACGTCTCGACAGGTGCCATCGCCACCGAGCACGATCACCGCACCGGCCTGCGCTTTGAGCATGTCGTTACCCGCAGCAACCGTGTCGAGGTGTGACCCCGTCTGGGGGCTCTCGACGAACTCGATCGGGCCGTCGAGGCCCTCGGTGGCCCGTTCAGCAAGGTGATGGGTGTCGACGCTCATGACCACCCGCTCTGCACCCTGCTCGATCGCGCCAGCTACGGCGCGGCGCATGATGCCGATCTTGACCGAGTCGGAGGTGTGGCCCGCCGCCGAGACCAGCCGGCGAATATCTTTGCCCGCGTGCGGGTTGACGATGACGCCAACGGTCGCAATCGGGGCTGACATGTCAGGCTCCGGGGCGGGCGACAGTGTCGCGGATCGCCTGCTCGATGTCGGCAGGGGACGGGAGGTATGCCTGTTCGAGGACGGGGGAGAACGGCACTGGGGAGAACGGCGCGGCCACTCGACCGACGGGAGCATCGAGGTAGTCGAACGCTTCCTCTTGAATCTGAGCAGCAACCTCTGCACCCAGGCCACCGAAACGAACCGCCTCGTGAACCACTACGACCCGGCCGGTCTTGCGAGCGGATTCAACGATGGTCGCAGTGTCGAGTGGTTGCAGTGTGCGCGGGTCGATCACTTCGACCGAGATGCCCTCGGCCTCGAGCTTCTCGGCTACATCGAAGGCTTCATTGACCATTCGGCCCCAGCCCACGACGGTGACGTCACTGCCCTCACGCAGGATTGCAGCCTTGCCCAGCGGAATTGCATAGGCCTCCTCAGGTACCTCGCCTTGCATGCCGAGCAAGCGCTTGTGCTTGATCATGATCGTCGGGTTGTCTTCGCGAATGCATGCGGTCATGAGACCCTTCATGTCATACGGGTTCGACGGATGGACCACCATGAGTCCAGGAATGTGGCACAGGATCGCTTCGAGCGACTGGCTGTGCTGGGCAGCTGCCGACAGACCGCCGCCGCCACCCGTGGTGATGGTGAGCGGAACCGTTGCCGCGCCGCCAAACATGTACTTCATCTTCGCGGCCTGGTTTACGATCTGGTCGAACGCAACGCAGATGAAGTCCATGAACATGATGTCAACGATCGGGCGCAAGCCGGTTGCCGCGGCACCAACGCCGAGGCCGATGATTGCCTGCTCGCTGATCGGGGTGTCGACGACGCGGTCTTCGCCGAACTCTTTTTGGAGGCCGGCATAGCTCTGGAATACACCGCCGAAGGCGCCGATGTCCTCGCCGGCGCAGAACACCGTCTCGTCGGCTGCCATCTCTTGGCGTACGGCTTCGTTGAAGGCTTGGACGTAGCTGATCTTGCGGCTCATGAGGCTGCTCCGTGGCTGTTGCGCGTGTATACGTCGACCAGGAGTTGATCGGGGTCGGGGGCGGGGCTTTGCTCGGCGAACTCGATCGCGTCAGCGATGTCGGCGCGCAATTCGGCCCACACGGTGTCGAAGTCGTCGCGGCTGGCTGTGTCAGCCTCGATCATCCGGTCTTCGAACGTGAAGATCGGATCGCGTTCCTTCCACTGAGCGACCTCATCATCGGTGCGGTACTTCAGCCCAAGGTTTTGGATGCCGTGGTGGTTGTAGAAGCGGTAGGTCTTTGCCTCGATGAGCGACGGGCCTTCACCGCGTAGCGCACGGTTCTTCGCCTCGATCGTCGCTTCGTGAATGGCCACCACGTCCATGCCGTCGACGATCACGCCGGGCATGCCGTATCCGGCAGCACGGTCGACGATGTCGGTGATCGCCATCGTTTTGTCACGCGGGGTGAACTCGCCGTATTCGTTGTTCTCGCAGATGAACAGCACGGGCAGCTTGAGTGCGCACGCCATGTTCGCCGCTTCGTGGAAGGCGCCAATGTTGGTGGAGCCATCACCGAAGAAGGCTGCTGCCACGTTGCCGTTGCCTTTGAGCTTGTTGCCGAAGCCAGCACCGACAGCGATCGGGGCGCCGGCGCCGACGATGCCGTTTGCACCCAGCATTCCGACGTCGAGGTTCGAGATGTGCATCGAACCGCCCTTGCCTTTGTTGTAGCCGGTGGACTTCGCCATCAACTCAGCCATCATCGGGCGGAACTCGCCGCCCTTGGCCACGAGGTGGCCGTGGCCGCGGTGCGTCGACGTGATCTGGTCGCCATCATTGAGCGCAACACAGACACCTGATGCAACGGCTTCCTGACCGACGTAAAGGTGGAGGAAACCGGGCAGTTTTGCGGCCTCGGCCAGTTGGCCAGCGGCTTCTTCGAAGAGACGGATACGCACCATGCGGCGGTGCATGTCCATCAAGACGTCGGGCGAGAAATCCATGTGTGTCCAGTCGATCGAAAGTTCGTGTTCAGGGAGCGCAGCGCGTGGCTGCGGAGAGATGGTCAGCGCGAAAGGATGGTGACGCCGCTGATACCAGGAGCGCCATACACGTGGGTGTAAGCAACCTTGGGATCATTGGGCACCTGGCGCTCGCCGGCGTCACCGCGCAGTTGCAGCACGTTTTCGTACACCTGACGCAAGCCAGATGCACCGATCGGCTCGCCGTTGGCCAGGCAGCCACCGTCGGTGTTGACCGGGAGGCGACCGTTAATCTCGGTTTCACCGTTGGCAAGCATCTGCTCTTGTTCGCCGTGCTCACA
>JBLFZD010000411.1:0-3233 GCA_047610085.1 Ilumatobacter sp.
GGCAAAGACGCTGGCAACCCGTTCCGCGACCTGACTCCCAG
Source organism: Ilumatobacter sp. (assembly GCA_047610085.1). Taxonomy (GTDB): domain Bacteria; phylum Actinomycetota; class Acidimicrobiia; order Acidimicrobiales; family Ilumatobacteraceae; genus Ilumatobacter_A. The sequence continues at coordinate 42 of JBLFZD010000411.1, forward strand.
CGAGCAGTCGATGTTCCAGGCCCTCGTCGACGGCAGCTACAGCGACTTTGTCGATCACATCGCCACCAACCGCGACATCCCTCTTGCCACGATCGTCGACGAGCTCGGGGCTGGCGTCTTTACAGCAGCCGATGCAGTCGAGAACGGGCTGATCGACGAGACAGGAAACTTCGATCAAGCCCAGGCAGTAGCCGCGGAACTGGCTGGCATCGTCGGCGAGTTCGATGTCCGAGAGGTCGCTTCCGACTTCGGCATCCTCGGTTCCCTCTTCGCCAACAACGAGCCGGAGCCCGCCGATGTCAGCCGTATCTGCTCGTCGACACCGACGGCGCACGCCTATTTCGGTGACCTTGGTGCTTGGTGTTTGCAGAACTGATCGGCAGGACGGAAAGAGCGGCGGCGGACACGCCGTCCTTCTCCCCGGATCTCGGCTTGCTCCCGCTCCGGTAGGACAGGGCCTTCTCCTGGGATTTTTGCACGCAGCGGGACCATGTCAGAACCGTGCACCGACCGTCCGAACTCACCGGCCCGTGATCCGGAGGGATTGACCGCGGTGAATGTGGCGCTTCGTTCGCCCTGACAGCCCGATGGAGCATGAGCTTCGAACGGCAGCGCGCCGTTGTGCCGATTTGTTGGTTGAGGTGGCGTGTCAGTTGCCGGGCTGCCAACCAGGTGGGGCCATCTCGAATTCGGCGAAGTCGAAGCCAGGCGCGACGGTGCAGCCCGCGAGGCTCCACGCACCGATCGGTTCGGCCGACTGCCAGTGGCCGCATGCGACGACGGCTTGCGGCCGTTCGCCGTCGACGAGGTTCGTGCCGAGAATGTGATGTGCGGTGGTGACGCCGTCAGCGGAGGTGCTGAGCCGCATCGCATCGCCCGCGTAGTGGTGCCACACCTCCGCGGCATTGTTGACCCGGTGCCAATGCGATTGTTCTCCGCGTGCGAGGAGGTAATAGATCGCTGTGGAGGCGACGGTGCCGTCGACACTTTCGTCGGCGAATGTCCTCCGGTACCAACCGCCCTCGGGGTGCGGTTCGAGTTCGAGACGGTCGATGATTTCCTTGGCAGCCGCCGGGATCTCAAAGTTGGTGGGTGAGTCTGCTGGGTTCATGTGCCGTCCTCGCCAGGGATGATCGCACCTCGGTGCGTTGGCTCGTTCACCGTATTTCCCATTGAGTCAGGGTCCTACGAAGACCTCGTGGCTGGGTTGGATCGCCTTGTTTCGGATGGGCCAGTTGCTGGAGGGACTGGGGGGCGAACGTGTTGAGACCCGATATCGCGGAAGGCGTCGCGAAGTGCTCGAATCGCGATCATTCGCTCGATGCCGATTCGAAGGCCGAGGGAACAGCACGGGGTTGAGGAGACCGGGTCGGACGGTTGTTCGTCTGACGGACCGTCCAGTGGGGGTTGAGGCGCGCGGTCGACACGTCGGTTTTGATGTGGCATTTCGTGATGGAAATTTGGTGTCGTGTGATGGGTTGGGGACGCCGTATCAACTCAGGATCACGTCTCGGCATGAGATGGCCTACCCGCCATGGAGTGGCGAGTCAGGATTGTGGGTGAGATTCAGCATGCCGCCACCTTCGGCTCCCCGGTGATCCAGATTGCACGGATCGGAAACGGCCGCTGAAATCTGATTGACAGAAACCGAGGCACCCTCGGTGCACCGGTAGCATGTCCCGGCGCTACCGGGAGGTGTCTGGGTACCTGGTGGGCTCCGCCGCCTTCAAAGCGGTTGGGATGGGCGATCCCCATCCGGCGGGTTCGATTCCCGTCCACCTCCGCCAATCAACACCTGGTCATGTGGCCTTTCTTACGCTGAGGTCGGTCGCGTGGCCACGGATTTGTCAGCGAAATGGCTGCCATGATCGAAACGCACATCTCTCTTCGGCGGGAGTGGGCTCTGCCGCACTGGCCCGTTCGGTGCTTGAGGTCGCCAGCAAGATCGTCTGCTTCAATGTCGCGGTTCATGGTGGTTTTTGGATTCTGAAGGTTATGACCGTGCCGATTGAGTAGGCGAGGCCGACGGCGAACGCCACGATCAAGCCGACCTTCACCGCTCCGATCGCTCAGCGCCTGGCCATCACCCATGCTGCGAGTTCAGATCCGCTCAGCGAGGGGCTCCACAAAAAGCCCTGGGCGTAGTCGCAGTGCAGGGCATGGAGCGCCTCGAGCTGCGTCGCTGTTTCTACACCTTCGGCGACGACGGCAAGATCGAGTGCCGCTCCCAAACTGATGATGGCCCGAACAATCGACGAGTCGTTGGCATTGAGTCCGAGGCCCGCCACGAATGAACGGTCGATCTTCAGCACCTCGATGGGCAATCGTTTCAGATACATCATCGAAGAGTGACCGGTGCCGAAGTCGTCGACCGCGAGCCGAACCCCCATTTCTTTGAGCTGTCCGAGGACGGTGATCGACCGTTCGATGTCGTGCATCAGGAAGTTCTCTGTGATCTCGAGCGTCAGCTCCTCCGGATTGACTCCGCTCCGGTCGAGGGCTGCCTCTACAGAGGCCACCAGTGTTGGATCGAGGATCTCAAGGGGTGAGAGATTGACCGCCATGGTCACGTTGGTGAGCACGCCCTCGCGCGCCCATTGGATTTTCTGACGGAGTGCCTGATCGAGTACCCAGCGGTCGATTGGGATAATCAACCCGCTCTCCTCGGCCACGGGGATGAAATCGTCGGGGCCGATCTGCCCGAGAAGCGGGTGCTCCCAGCGCACCAATGCTTCCACGCCCGCAATCGACTCGTCGTGCAACGAGATCACGGGTTGGTACTCGACAAACAACTCGTCGGAATCGATTGCATGGCGCAACGCGACCTCGGTGTTGAATTGTTCTATGGCGCGTTGTCGATTCTGGCTGCCGTACGTGCTTGTCTGGGATCGTCCGTTCCGCTTGGCCTCGTACATCGCCGAATGGGCGTCGCTCAGCAACGAATCAGCAGTGTCATCACCGGAGGCGTAGGCAATGCCGATGCATGCACTGATGACCAATTCGTAATGGGCCACCTTGAACGGTTCACAAAATCTGTTGATGACCCGACCCGCCGCTGCGTCGACGACTGACGCGGTGGATTCACGGTGCAGCACCACGAACGAATCGCCGTCGTAGCGGGCCACGACCTCGTTGGGGAAGGCTGCGACCAGCCGCTGGCCGACCAGCTGCAGGATGCGGTCGCCGACAGCG
>JBLFZD010000412.1:0-3230 GCA_047610085.1 Ilumatobacter sp.
TCCACCTTCACCAATGCCCCACGTCGCTCGAAGATGAACTCGGGTGGCCCGAGCGAGGTGCGTCGCCCACGGTTCCGATGCTCCCCGGAGCTTGCGGGGGCGCTCGACCGGCCCAGTAAGCATCCCATCGAGCGCGTTGCGGGTGTAGATCACACTGCCGCCGAGATAGTACGCCGAGGCACCGGGTACGGCGAGCAGCGCCGCAGAAACCAACCCGCCACCACTTCCCTCGGCCACCGCAACAGACTCGCCACGCTCTTTCAAGAGTTCGCCGCAACGTAAACCGGCAGCGAGAAGTTCATCGGGCAGCAAGCTCATGCCTTCAACGCTCCGTCGACCACGAACTCGTGACCGTTGCAATACGAGGCTTCATCCGACGCGAGAAAGAGCACCAAGTTGGCCACTTCCTCAGCCGTCCCAACTCGCCCGACCGGAATTCCAGCCGTTGGGTCCGGGACACCGGACTCGTGCATCATGTCTGTTTCGATGATCCCGGGATGCACCGAATTGACCCGCACACCGGAGCGAGAGAACTCCAGTGCGGCCGACTTGGTCATGCCTCGAACAGCCCATTTCGAAGCGGCATAGGCGTGAGCGATACCGACGCCGCCGAGCCCGGCGACCGACGAGATGTTGATGATGCTGCCACTCCCCTGCGCCTTCATCACCTGGCCGCACTCGCGGACTCCAAGGAAAACGCCGGTCTGATTTACCGCGATCATCTGGTTCCAGTCATCAAGCGAGGTGTCAACAATCCGGGCGATCTTGAAGATCCCCGCGTTGTTCACGAGGATGTCGATGCGTCCGTGTGACTCGACCATGCCTGCAACGACGGCTTGCCACTCAGATTCACTGGTGACGTCGTGTTCGAGGAAGGTCACCGCCTCGCCAAGACGGAGGGCGGTCGCTTCGCCCTCTTCGACCCGCACGTCGGTGATCACCACCGTTGCCCCTTCGGCGACGAAGCGTTCTGCTTCAACGGCACCTTGGCCACGTGCGCCTCCAGTGATCAGCGCGGTCTTTCCATCGAGTCGTCCCATTTCCGAAAGGTACAGCGCGGATCACAGATGCTTCGATCTCGGGCAGGCTCGGATAGGTTTCGGGCCACACGAGTTGTTCGAACGATCCCCGTTCGAGCTCGCCATCTCAGGAGTTTCACATGCGCGAAGCAGTCTTCGTTTCATACGCCCGCACCGGACTGGCAAAGGCCGGCCGCGGTGGCTTCAACATGACTCCGGCCATGTCGATGGCTGCACATGCCATTAAGCATGCAGTGGCTCAGTCCGGTCTTGACCCCGCAGCTGTCGAAGACGTCGCCCTCGGCAACGGCTCGCACGGCGCCGGTAACCTCGGTCGTCTCGCTGGTCTCCTTGCTGGCCTCCCCGTCACCACGGGCGGCAACACGATTCAGCGTCACTGCTCGTCAGGCCTCAACTCGATCGCCGTCGCAGCCAGCCAGATCAAACTCGACGGCGTCGATGTCGCCGTGGCCGGCGGTGTGGAGTCGATCACGATGCCCGGCGGCGGCTTCGACAGCCTCGGCGGCGTCGACCCGGCACTCACCGAGCAGTACCCCGCCATCTTCATGGCAATGATCGAGACTGCCGACATCGTGGCCCAGCGATACAACGTGTCCCGCGAGTACCAAGACGAGTACTCCCTCGAGTCCCAGCGGCGCATGGCTCGCGCCCAAGAGCAAGAACTGTTCGTCGACGAGATCGTCCCGATGGAGACGAAGATGAAGCTCGTCGACCGTGAGACCAAGGAAGAGTCGATCGTCGACTACGTCGTTGACCGCGATGAGTGCAACCGCCCGCAGACCACCCTCGAGGGTCTCGCCAAACTCGGCGCAGTCCGTGGCGAGGGCAATACCGTCACCGCCGGTAACGCCAGCCAGCTGTCCGACGGCGCTGCTGCCGTGGTGATGATGTCCGATGAAGCAGCATCGGCGCAGAACATCGAGCCGCTCGGTGCCTTTAAGGGCTGGGCCGTTGCCGGCTGCGAGCCAGATGAGATGGGTATCGGCCCGATCTATGCCGTGCCGAAGCTCCTCAAGCGCCACGGTCTGACCGTCGACGACATCGACATCTGGGAACTGAACGAAGCATTCGCTTCGCAGTGCCTGTACTCACGTGACACCCTCGGCATCGACCCCGAGAAGTACAACGTCAACGGCGGCTCGATCGCCATCGGCCACCCCTTCGGTATGACCGGCACCCGTTGCGCCGGCCACATCCTGCAGGAGGGCAAGCGTCGCGGCGCCAAGTACGGCGTCGTCACGATGTGCATCGGTGGCGGTCAAGGCGCAGCCGGTCTCATCGAGATCTACTGATTCGTCACGCACTCGACTGAGCACGCTGTCGAAGGCCGCGATCATCCCCTGCGGGAGGGTGGCGGCCTTCGTCGCGTCTGGCGACATGTTTGGGCACCATTTCGCGCCACATAGTCGCTGAGCAGGCCAAACGCACTCCAAAAGACTCTGAAGTACCCCTTCGCTTAAATGGAGTACATGATCACCACGGAGACCCGCACGGAGCACACCGCACCTCAGCAACTCACCCTGCTGTCCGACGACGGCGCTCTCAAGGACCTCACGGACTCCACGGCCCACGCTCGCTTTCGTCTCTCGACGACCACCCGCCGGCGAGGTCTTGAGCACGTTGCCGAAATCCGTCGCCAACTCGCCGAAACGCAATCCCGCAACACTGCCAACCAGCTCCACCCGCTGCCGCCCCGCAGCGACCAGGCGGCCTGAGCATCTTGATGCTCAGTACCGTCGGGCATATTTGGCAATGTGAGAACGACCGTGCGAGTCCCGCGATGACCTCCACCGGCTACCGAACGGCCAATGATGAGGTCTCTCACCACCGTTGGTGGCGAACAAATCCGCAGCAATTCAAACGAATACGCGCTCGGCGGCAGAACGTCCTCGATGACAAAATTGTCACCGAGAAGCTTCGCTCGTGCCATGTCGGGAAACATTTGCCCGGTCTATGACGTGCCACCAATCCGGCGATATCGAAACACCCCCGAGCACGTCATCAAGAAGGGGTTCTCAACTGGTCTGCCCGTGCTCGATCTCGCGCAAGGGCCGACTCGCGCGCTGCAGATCAATGTTGAGCGATTCGGCGTTCTGAGTGAAATCTGCCCCGGAATCCGGGACAGAATTCACTGAGAATGGCCGAGCCGGGCGCTACTTCGAGCATCACAAGAGCGAGCTGCATTCCAAT
>JBLFZD010000413.1:0-3229 GCA_047610085.1 Ilumatobacter sp.
CAGCCACGCGCATCCGGCGCAGCAGTGCTTCCCACTCGGCGTTAGGGAGGCCATCTCGATCCCAATCCGTGCGGGCGTCTTCCCGGCGATGGTCGAAGAAGCGGATGTTGTCATCCTCCTGCTCGATTGGCTGAATGGTCGACTCGATAAACGCGTCGAGTTGGTCGAGCAACTGCTGAGTCGATTCAGGTATCGAGAAGTCCATTCGTCGACCGTAGTGAGGGACCCCGCTGCACGCCGGGTCGGACTTCTTGCCATAAGTGGGAACCCCACCCAATCGGGTCAAGCAGCGGGGCGGATTACGATCATGCGGATTCCAGGCGCTCCAGCGGCCAGGGCGACGTCAGCTGGCGGATCGATAGATAGCAATGAGTCGGTCGGCTCGCCACCTTCACGTATTGGGTCAGAGGTACCGGTACATGCCGCTACCGAGGCGAACGTCAGGACCAGAAATCGACGCACGCTTCGGTGTCGTCTCGCCCGCCCACTCGTCAAGCCGCAGCAGCAGCGGCCGGAAGCTTCGAGCGATCGAGATCAGCAGCGAGCGGGAAGGCACCGCGCAACCACCACGGAGCCGAGAAACGTTCCCACTCACCCAGCGGCTGGGCGAGACGATCCGCGATGGCAACAATCGCCGCCGCGTTGAAGCCAAGGCCGCAATGACTTCCAAAGACCCGGATATTCTCACTGTTCTCGGTTCGCTCGATGAGGCATGACTTCCAGTTCACGATGCCGTCGGTGCGCGAGTAGATCGAGGTGCTCGGAACGGGAAGATCGGGCCGGTCAACGTCGCGACGGACTTGCCTAAACCCGCTGGCGTGGTACTTGCTCACCGCCTTCCACATTGGCTGCGCAGACGAGGAATCTGCTTCGATCATCTGAATCGGGGTGCCGAGCGTGACCACCTGGCGGACCATGTCGGGGTGTGCGCGAGCAAGCTCACGGGCATAGATGCCGCCCAAGCTCCATCCCACAATGGTGACGGGTTCGTTCTTGCGTTGGTAAGCCCGGTCGAGCTTACGGACGAGCCCTTCGAGAATACGAGGCGTTGGACCAACGTTGACACCGAGTCCCCAGCCGTAGGTGCGATAACCGAGGTCGCGCAACACACGGCGAAGCGGTTCGGTCGAACGATCGCTGGCTCCAAACCCCGGGAGCACCAGCACGGGATGGCCGTCCCCGTTGGGCAGCCGCGAGAGCAGTGGGCGCAGAGCCGACATCTGGGCTCGTTCGGGCATCGCCCGATACTCCAAGGCTGCCATCCACGGTGGCGGCGCACTGATCTTGTCGTTCATCTCGAATCCCCTACTCCACTCAAGCCCTCCGAGGGCGACCGTAGCCGTGCCAGCGTCATGGCGATGAGGTGGGCTCGCTACTTCTTCCGAGCCCCCGTCTTCTTTTTGACGACCGGGTTCTTGTTCACAACCGCCTTGTTGGCAGGGGCCTTCGTTGTTGCCACAGGCTTCTTCGCTGCAGTCTTTTTGGCAACGGCCTTCTTCTTCGCAACGGCCTTCTTCTTCGCAACAGGCTTCTTCGGCGACCGACTCACCGCGGCGATTGGCGTGGCAATCGATGGCTGTTGCGTTGCAACACGCTTCTTCGCGACTCGTTCGGCGACTTCTGGGCTACTCGGAGGAACGGCTTCGACGCCGAGCCCACCGCGCCGCATCGGCGTCGGCGCTTGGGGAACCGCCCACTCCGCTCCCGTGGCTTCGAAGAGCCGAGCGACTTCGTCGACGTGTAAATCGGCCATGTCCCACAAGTCGGGCACCAACTCGCGGTCGGAGATGAGGCCGATATCAAGACGATCTTCGTAACTGTGAACGGTGATGTTCAGCCCAATGCCGTCGGAGATGGTCGACACCGGGATGTACGCATCAAGTTTGGCTCCAGCGAAGTAGAGCGCCTCACGCGGGCCCGGCACGTTTGAAATCACGACGTTGACCGGGGTGTTCATACGGTCAGCCAACTTGAGTCGACCAACGAGCCGGATCGCCGATGCAGCAATCACCGGAGAAGTAATCTGGGTGGCCTCCATCATCGTCTCGGCGGGCACCAGTTCGAACTGACGCTTGGCGGCGGTCATCGCTTCTCGACACAACGCGACGCGTTCGATGGGGTCGGCACAGTTCGTGGGCAATTCTGCGACGATTGCCGAGACGCGATTTGACCACACGTCGTCCTCGTCACCGGTACGGATCGACACCGGCACCATGGCTCGCAACGGCGCATCGGGAAGCACGTCATGGCTGATGAGGTACTCGCGTAATGCCCCCGTAACGATCGCCATGACGATGTCGTTAATGGTGCCGCCAGTGGCCTCCTTGAGCGCCTTGACATTCGCAAGTGCAATCGATCGCATCGCAAACCGGCGGTTTGGGGTGACCGAGGCATTCCACGGGGTGGGCGGTGCCGGGCTGAGCGGAATACTCACGCTCGACTCGTGATGATCTCGATCGTGGTGACCCGAGGTGCTCGACACGAGCGCCTTCATCGCGTCGCGAGCTTGACTTGCTGCACCGCTCACGCTGTTGATACCGGCGACTTCAGCAAGATGACGCACAACTTTGAGCTGAAGACGGGCTGCTTTGACAGGGTTCGCGAGAAGGTGACGGGCCGTCTGCTTGAGCAGATCGGCGTCACGCGGCATCTCTTCGCCCTCCCACTCGACGGGCTCCATAGTCCACTTCGTGTCGGGTGCGGCGTCGGTGAGGATCTTCAACATGATCACGCCAGCTGCGCCGTCGATGGTGGCGTGGTGGTACTTGGTCAACATCGCCCACCGACCATCGGCGAGCCCTTCGATTACGTAGACCTCCCACAGTGGCCGTCGTCGGTCCATGTGTCGACCAACGATGCGCGCGACCTGCTCACCCAATTGGTCGGCGGCGCCGGGAGGAGCGAGCCCAATGTGGCGGACGTGATAGTCGAGGTCAAAATCAGGGTCATCGACCCAGTACGGGTGATCGAGGCCGAACGGAACCTCAGCCAGACGCCGGCGCATGGGTTCGAGGTGGCCAACCATGTCGCCGAAGCGCTTGTACACATGATCGAACGGTTCGAAGTCAGGTGACGGTCGTTCATAGATCGCCAACCCGTTGACGTGCCCGTAGGTGTTGGGCGTCTCCATGTAGAGAAAGCTCGCATCGAGCCCCGACAGTTGTTGCATCACTGTTGCCTCTCGTCCACCAGCCACGTTCATGTGACCGACGTCATCATGCCTCATCTC
>JBLFZD010000414.1:0-3162 GCA_047610085.1 Ilumatobacter sp.
CTGAATCGTGAGGTGGAGGAGCGATGCTGGATAGCAGCCGATGTTGTAGATCGTGCCTCGACCGAGAGGGTTCACGAGGTGGGCGATGTTGGCGGCGTAGCGGCCGTGCACCGCGGTGATGGTGCCGGTCCGGTCGTCGCTCAACACTTCGACGAATCGGGCGTGCAGCGGATGCGATAAGTACATCAGCCCTTCAACGAAGAAGATGCGATCGCGCACGGCATCGGCGAGCTCGTGGGCCGAGTCCATCGTGGTCGTGAGCGCCTTTTCGGACAGCACCGCCTTGCCGGCTGCAGCTGCGGCAATCGCAAGCCGGTGGTGCTCGTGGTTCGGCGTGCCGATGTAGACAGCGTCGATGTCGGGGTCGTTGATCGCCTCGTTGTAGCTGACGCAGTGGCGCGAGATGCCGTGAGCCACCGCGAACGCGGCGACTCGACCGGCGTCGCGTCCAGCGACCACGTCGACCCGCGAATCGTTGCTGAGTGCGATCGCGTCAACGACGGTGTTCGAGATGAATCCGGTTCCGAGGATGGCCCATCGAAGCATGTGTGTTTCTTTCAGAGGTCGAGCGCCGCGATCATCGTTTCGATTTCGCTGGGGTCGGCGAGGCCGAAGGCGAGTTGGCGACCGAATTGTAGAACGGCGCCAGCAAGCACGATTGGCTGTCCAGCGACGCCGAGCTCTTCAAGCTTGGAGCACAAGTACCGGTAGGGGTCGACGCTTTCGAGGCTGCCGATCCGAAGGAGTTCGTCACCGACGGTGAAGAGCACTCGCCCCACCGGCGCAGCCTGCTCGACGAGTACGGCTCGGATGTAACTCTCGGCGTCGACGCCGTGTTGCGCGTTGCTGATGGTTGCGCGGTCTTCGATTTCGCCGAACAACCGCAGCGTCAGGGCAGCGAGCAGGCCAGCTCGGTTTGTGTAGTGATAGTGGATCGTGCCTTTGGTGACGCCGGCAGCCTGAGCGATTTCTTCGAGCGGAACGTCGGGCGAACCGTGGCGTTCGAACGCCACGAATGCAGCGTCGATGATGGCGGCTCGTGTTGTTGCTCGTCGTTCCGCCTGGGTGGCCACGGGCGCCAGGGTAGAGCAACCGCTGCGCTTGACGAGTTACTGACCGTCGGTCAGTATGTAGGAATGCCTGCGACCGTCGTCAACCGCGTCACGCCGACCATCACGCCCAACGATCACCCGTATATGAACGGCGCCTGGACGCCGCAGTATGAGGAGGTCGATGCCACCGAGATGGAAGTGATCGGTGAAATCCCAACCGACCTCGATGGCATCTACGTCCGCAATACAGAGAACCCTGTGCACGATTCGATCGGGATCTATCACCCCTTCGACGGCGATGGAATGCTCCACACCATGTCGTTTCGCAACGGCGGAGCGACCTACCGCAATCGCTTCGTGCGGACCGAGGGGTTCATGGCCGAAGCGGAAGCTGGTCACGCGCTCTGGTCGGGGCTCACCGGCAACCCGAAGAAGTCCCTCCGACCCGGCTGGGGTGCTCGCGGTGGGATGAAGGACGGATCGTCAACCGACGTGGTGGTGCATGCTGGCGAAATCATCTCGACGCACTACATGTGCGGCGAGGGCTACCGCTTCGACCCGAACACGATGGAGCAGGTCGGCACCGCCAACTGGGTTCCGCCCGAGGGCGTATCCGCGCACCCCAAGGTCGACCTCGAAACCGGCGAGATGATGTTCTTCAACTACGGCCAGCAGGCGCCGTACATGCACTACGGCGTCGTTGGGGCCGACCGAAAACTCAAGCACCTGATTCCGATCGAACTGCCCGGGCCCCGGCTGCCACACGACATGGCGTTCACGAAGAACTTCTCGATTCTGATCGACCTCCCGTTCTTTTGGAACGAAGAACTGCTCGAAGCGGGCTTCTTCGTCCCGACGTTCCACGACCATCTCCCCACGCGATTCGCGATCGTCCCACGATTCGGTAGCCCGAGCGAGATCCGCTGGTTCGAGGCCGACCCAACCTTCGTTCTGCACTGGATGAATGCGTACGAGGAGGGCAACGAGATCGTCCTTGACGGGTACTTCCAGGAAGACCCGGACCCCGCTCCGCTCGAAGCGCCGGGCCGCGACCCGCGGATCGCGAAGATCATGGCAGGCATCGACGAGGCGTCGTTCAAGCCAAAGCTGCACCGCTGGCGCTTCAATCTCGACACCGGCCAGACCCGCGAGGAGCACCTCGATGAACGAAACCTCGAGTTCGGCATGTGGAATCAGCAGTACGCCGGACGCAAGAACCGGTACCTCTACTCCACCACTGCCGAGCCCGGCTGGTTCATGTTCAATGGCATCGTCAAGCACGACATGGAAACCGGCGACTCGGTGGACCTCGGTTTTGGTGAGGGCCGATTCGGCAGCGAAGCCCCGTTCTGTCCGCGAGTTGGCGCAACGGCGGAAGACGACGGCTACCTCATCTCGTTCATCACCGACATGAACGAAAGCCGGTCGGAGTGCGTGATCATCGATGCACGCGACGTCGCCGCCGGCCCGATCTGCCGAATCATCCTCCCCCATCAGATCTCCAGTGGCACGCACGCCACCTGGGCATCGCATGATGAGATCGCTGCCGGGCTCGCCAACGCCCAGAGCTGAAAACTTCGAACGGGTGCTTGGCGCCCGATCGACGACCCACGAACGACGCAGAACATGAATGAACGGAGCACGTGATGAACGAACCGGTGTACATCCTCGGCGGGAGTCAGACCGACTTTGCCACCAACTGGTCGCGACAGGATCTCAGCCTGTTCGACCTCTTCACCGATGCTGTCCTCGGTGCGCTCGACGACTCCGGTCTCGACGCGAACGACATCGAAGTTGGCCACGTTGGCAACTTCGTGGCCGAGTTGTTCACCGGCCAAGGGATGCTCGGCGGCTACTTCGGCCATGTGCACGCCGACTTCGCTGGCATGCCGGCATCGCGCCACGAAGGTGCGTGTGCCTCGGGCTCGCTCGCGGCGATGGCGGCAATGGCCGATATCCAGAGCGGCCGCTACGGCATTGCCTGTGTCGCAGGCGTTGAGTACATGCGCAACGTCAAAGGCATCGAAGCGGGCCAGCACCTTGGCGCTGCGGTTTGGGTTGGGAAGGAAGCCACCGATGCCGACTACATCTGGCCGCGCATGTTTTCCGA
>JBLFZD010000415.1:0-3162 GCA_047610085.1 Ilumatobacter sp.
GTGTCGCTGCCGCGCTCTGGGTGTGTTCGATGTCGCGTTGCAGCCCGGACAGGACAATGTGCGCGCCGGCCTTCGACGCGGCCACTGCGGTCGCGTAAGCGATCGACTCGATGTTCACGACCCCCGTGATCAGGATCTTCTTGTCGGTGAGCAGTTGCAGTGCCATGGTCATGTTCCCTGTCGTCAGTCATAGTGATCGTCGTTTTGGCCGAGCGAATGCTCGGGCTTGCCTTTCTGTCTTCGGCATTCTGTTCGCGGTGTTGGGTCAGAAGTAGTCGGCGCGGCTGACTTGGGTTTCGCTGATGAGGACGACGCCGTGGTGGTCGTCGAGAAGTTGACGGATGCCAGCAACGATCGCTTCAGCGCGTTCGATGGGCACGACGCTGATGAGTAACGAGAGGCTGTTCCGGTCGTTGAACAAGAGGCGACCTTCGTGAACGCCAGAGTGTCCGAACCCCGAGACACCCTCGATCGCCGTGTAGCCCTTGGCCCCGGCTGCCAGCAGCAGGTCGCGAACCGTGGGAACGTGTTCGCCGTCGATGACGACTTCGATGCGGGCCATGGTGGTGAATCCGGTCCAGGTGTTCATGAAGTCTCCAGTGTGTTGTTGATGTCGATGGGGCGAGGCTCGGCACTCCAGGTGCCGTTTGGCGTTCGGATCGACCAGCGCTCGTGCGGGTGCGAGCGGCCCGCGACGCGGATCCAGGACCCGCCAACCAGCGTGGTGAGGATCGGGTTCTGGTCGATGACACATTCGATGCGTTCGAGTGGCGCTTGGATGACCGCGAGAAGCCGGATGGGTTGATGATGCCGCCGCTCGCCGATGTGGGTGCTTTGAAGTGGAAGGCCGACGCGGAGGTCGCCATGTTCGCCTGAGATCACGCCGGTGTCGGATGCGATGTTGTGGATCAGCTTGTCGCCTGCTCCAAAGATGTCGGGGGCCACGGTGGAAAAATAGTACTGCGCCGAGATCCAGTGGGCGACCACGAGCGGTGCAGTCATGATTGTTTCGAGGACCTTGCCGTCGGGGTCTTCGTCGGCGTTGTAGGTGTGCAGGAACGAGCGTCCGTCGAGGTCGAGGCCAGCGGTCATCGAGCGGGGCCCGATGATGAACGAGTTGTTGCGGGCGAGGCCCCACTCCGAACGGATCTGTGCCCAGTCGCCGCCACGGTTGCGCACCGTTGCAGATGGTCCTGGAAGGTGTTGTGCTCGTTGGGCCGACTGGCCTTGAGCGGCGACGTCGAGAGCTTCGATGAGCTGTGCAAGCGTGTCGTGGTGCGCCGGTGGAATGGCGTGGGTGTCGAGGATTTGGACGTGGTCGCTAATGGTGTCGTGCATGCCTGCAGCGAAGTGCGTCGTGTCGGGAATGTCGATGGTGCGCTCGCGCAGCCCTGACCGCACATCGACGTCGTTCAAGAGTCGTACGACGGTGCGGGCGTTGTCCTGTCCAGATGCTCCTGCGCAGGCCCCGCAGTCGAGTGCGGTGGCATGAGGGTTGTTGACGTTGTCGCTCGCGTGCCCACAGAGCACGACAAGCGGCGCGAAACACTTGGTCAGTCCCATCGTCTTGAGTACTGCTTCCGCGGTAAATACTCGTTGCTCGAGATCGAGCCCACCCTCGGCTGGGCTGTCGAGTTCCATCACCGTTGGGGGCCGAGTCGTCGTTGCTCGGCGAGACGGAACCAGGGTGCGCACCGCGGCCACGGGTCCAGCAATCCATCCGGCTGCTTCGGCCATGACGAACGGCGCACCGAGGCCATATTTCGTTGAGGCGTGCACCGCTGTCGCACCGGCACGGAGCCTGTCGCGGGAGAGCCACGCTTCAACAGCGTCTCGTTGGTCAGGCACATCAGTTGGTCGTTCAACCGCAAGGACAGAGGGTTTAACGAGCACCGGGCAGCGGGGCTCAGGCTGCTGCCATTCGAGGCGGCGAACCGACATCGCAACACCGAAGAATCCGGCGAAGCCAATGGTCTCGTAGGGGCCGGCGGCCTCGAGATGACGGCGGAGTCCCTCGGAGCGCACGTCGATGCAGAAGACGAGCTGCGCGTCCGGGAGACGTACCGGAGTCCCCGGATCGAGTCGATCGAGCTTGGACAGCAAACGCTGCTCGACATTTCGTTCCTGAGCGCGCAGCCACACTGTGTTGCGGTCGAATGGTTCGACGTGAGATAACACCTGCTCGATGTCGCTGCGCTCGGTGACGTCAACGTGGGGGAATCCCGCTGCGATGACCGCGTCGACGCGAGCTGCCAGCACTTGGTCGGCAACGTTGCCGACCGACGGCGATCGGTCGCCAATCGTGTGTCCGAGCACGCACGCTGCCTCAAGCGCCGACCTGGCGGCGACAAGATCGATAAGCGAGGGGCTCCGACGCTGTTCGTCAGGTTGCGCCCAGTCCGTCCGCCATTTTGCATAGCCAGCCCAACCCCGCAAGCGGCAGAGGTGTCCTCTCATCTCGGCCACGCGCATATGGGCATCGACACCGGTCACGGCGAATGCGGTTGCGATGACCTCGGCTGGGTCGTCGCTCAGCTGCCGGATCCACCGTTGTGCGTCACCGCTCAGGTGTCGCCGAAGGCCCGCGACCTGGGTGGCGTCGTTACGCCACAGTTCCTGGAACGTTCCCGTTCCACGGCCGGCAAACTGGGCGGCAGAGTGGAAGATCGTCGCATCGATCATCGCACCCAGCGGACCCGACGTTCCTTCGACGTGTTCCAGCGCCGTGTGTGGCTCAAGCTCATCGTCGAGATCGGGACTGTGCAGCATGTCGAGCCGGACAATCTCGTTCACGGACACAGTGCGACCATCGATACGAATTGGCGGGATCGAGCACAGGTCGATGAACTGCGACTCAATCGCCCAGTTCACGTCGTCGACTGTCGTCAACCCTTCCTGGTGGTCGTGACGGAACTCCTCCAGCGAGAGGTGAGTCCGGGCACGCAGCTGGCGCCGGGCAACGGCAGTTGCCTCTTCGAACCCGAGCTGTTCGAGGCCTCCGAGCGGGTTCACCGCGACGAACGAGGTCAATGGCCACGCCGGCGCAATGATCGTGGCCGCACGGGCAACGTCAGCGCGCACTTTCGACCGTACAACAGCGCGAGACATCGGCTCAATTAGTCGGGTCGACTCGATCGGCTCAGTCAACTTAAGGGACGGAGC
>JBLFZD010000416.1:0-3125 GCA_047610085.1 Ilumatobacter sp.
GGGAATTTGTAGGCAATAGCCCACCGAGGGGCGCGGGACGTGAAACCAAGCACGTCACGTTGGTCGAGATCGTCGACCTTGATGACCACGCCGTCGATCTCGTAGTCAAGATCATGACGATGGTCCTGCCAGTGCAGACAGTGATCGGCGACTTCGTCGACCGTGTCAAACCAACGCACGTGTTCGTTTACCGGGAAACCCAGGGATCCAACAAAGTCGAGTTGCGCTTGATGGGTACCGAGATCGGGTGCCGGCCGTAATCGGTCGAACTCAAGTTGACCGAGTTGGTAGCTGAAGAACGACAGCTCACGTTGCGCAGTCTTCGTCGAGTCTTTCTGACGCAGGCTTCCCGCTGCAGAGTTGCGGGGATTGACAAACGGTTTATCACCAGCCGCTGCGGCTCGTTCGTTGAGGCGTTCGAAGGCCGAGGTGGCCATGTACACCTCGCCACGCACTTCGAGCACGTCGGGTGCCGGGTTGAGGACATCGCCAATTTGGTGTGGAACGTCGTTGATCGTCGCCACGTTTCCGGTCACGTCTTCGCCTGTTCGGCCGTCGCCTCGGGTCGCTGCACGCACAAACGCACCATGTTCGTAGCGCAAGCTCATTGCCAGCCCATCGAACTTCAACTCGCAAACAAATCGCGGTGTGGCTCCATCGAGGCCCTTCACGACACGATCGGCCCACGCCCGCAACTCATCGCGATCCATCGCGTTGTCGAGGCTCATCATCGGGACTTCGTGCTCGACGGGTGCAAAAGTCGCGCTGACTGCGCCGCCCACCTGTTGCGTCGGTGAGTCATCGGTCAGCAATTCGGGGTAGTGCGCCTCGAGTTCACGCAGCTCTCGGGCGAGGCCGTCGTAGTCCGCGTCGCTGATCTCGGGATCGTCGAGCGTGTGATAACGCTCGTTGTGATGGGTGATCTGTTTGCGGAGTTCGGTGATCCGGTCGGCGGCTTCGGCGGTCATCGAGTGAGACAGTATCCATGATCGGACCGGTTGGTCACCGACAACGCGCAACCGTCAAACGCCGGTCAGGCCCCGAGGGCAAGCTTCGTTGATGTTGCTTGCGCTGCAACTTTGTGCGCCACGTCGGCCGTGAGGCGCGCGACCCGTCTGGCCGTCGAAACCTGATGCTGGGCCAGCCCACAAACAGGCGTGACGAGGGATTGGCGGCGCAACGCGGCTGCATCGACGCCCCGCTCGACGAGCAGGCACCATAGATCGCTCAGATGGCGCCAGTAGCGGTCAGACTTGACCGGCAGCGGGCCGCTCGTCGGGAGCACGCCCCAGGCGATCACGCCACCACTCTCGATGAACCGGCTCAGGTAGCCGGCGTATTCGATGAGATCATTCGCCAACGGAATCGAAATGACTTGCGGACCTGACTCGAGCATCGTGGCCACGTCTGCCGAACCACAGCAGTGGATACCGACCGCCACGCCAGGGCCGACCGCAGCCATGCTCGTGGAGATGAGGTCGACCGCCACGTCGGGTGGAATCGGGAAGTCCGGCGACATGAGGTCGGAGAACCATGGCTCGTCGAGCATCATCAGTTGCGGACTTTTCGGGAGCACCTCAGCCACCGCTGCGCTGATCTGCGCGACATGATGACGGACTGCTTCTGCAGCGATGGTGAACGCCTGAGTGCTCCGCAAACCGGCGCGCTGCAGCGCAATTCCGAGTGTGACCGGACCAATGAACTGCCACTTCACCGGAGAGCCATCGGTGCCAACCTGGCGGGCCAGGTCGAGGAATGCCCGGAGCCCACCGAACCCATCAATACTCAAATCGGTGAGGATCGGCTGGTCATCAGCGAGTCCAACCGGATCGATCGCAAAGCTGCCGTACTGGCCGAACGACACCCCGGGGAGCCCCGCGATCGCCTGTGCAACCATTCCCTCTGCAGGCGAACGCATCGGCAGCGTGGGAACCGTGGCGATGTCAAACTCGCTCAACGCAAAGGCTGCAGCAGCGCTGGCATCCCGATGCGGGAGGCTGCCAACACCCACAGATTGACCATTTGCGAAGCGTTCGACCGATGGAATCACCGGGCCCGCCGAGGCCTTTCCAGACGGCGGCGTGACGAACAACATGACCACACGTTGGTCGGCGGGCACCTTCCTCACCAAACTGTGGGATGAGTAAAACTCCGACCTCGGCACCAAGGCCGGTGTCAGCGGCTGCAACGAACGACGCAGAATCTGTGTCGATGGCTTCGCGGCTCGCGCACTGGGCTGCGCGTGCGGCGTGGCTACTCGTCGCTGTGATCGGTGGTTCAGCAATCGAGTCCGCGGTCGACGATCGATCAGACGCTGTCCGTTGGACCGCCGCGATCGGCGGCTGGGGAGTCTTCGCCACAGTGGCCCTTGCATTGCTGATCCCGTCGGTGTTGTCGCTGACCATCGTTCGTCTTGGGACACCGCTCACCATTGGCGCGACGGGCGCTGCGGCAATCGCTGGCAGCCCCGGCGTCGACGTCGCACTGCTCGCGGTCCCGGCGGTCGTCGCCGTTGCGGCCACCTTCACCGCAGAGGTCGGACGGTGGATGGTGCAGGCCTCGGCCTACGGCGACGAAGATCGCCTACCGCTGCGCAGCCCCGTACCTGCTGGTACGGCAGCGGTCGTGAGCTGGTTGCTGTGGGCAACCGCGTTCATCGCTGGACCACTGCTGCTCGCGGCGACGAACTGGGCCAGCGGAGTGCCGGTGACGCTGATCGCGATCGCCGGGGCGATCTTCATTGGACCACGCTGGCACAAAATGTCGCGTCGCTGGTTGGTCCTGGTCCCCGCAGGGATCGTGGTTCACGACCCCGTCGTGTTGGCCGACACGCTGATGGTTCGAACGGACCAGTTGCTCGGTATCGGGTTAGCTCGAACAGACACCGCCGCTGCTGACCTCACCGGGCCAGCGAGTGGGTACGCAATCCAGATCGACACTCGCGAGACCGTGTCGACCGTGTTCGCATTCACGCCCCAGGAACCAAACGGCAAGGCGATCCACATGTCGGGCTTCCTCGTGGCCCCGAGCCGACCGGGCGAAGCGTTGCGGTTAGCGAAGCGCCGCCGCCTTCCGATCCGCTGATCTGCTGATCTGCTGATCTGCTGGACAGTGGGGGCCTGGCC
>JBLFZD010000417.1:0-3106 GCA_047610085.1 Ilumatobacter sp.
TGGCCCGAGTTGCGCGCGACCGCTCGGGCGATTCCGCCTGGCGTGACGTCTACCGAATCGACCTCGCGGTCGGCATCGTAATTGTCATTGCAATCGTCCTCTTTCTGCGTCACCGCCAGAACGCGCCCAGTGGCCGAAGCGTCAGCGGTGCTGGCTTCGGCGTTCTGCGCCAGATGCCCGGTTGGATTCCGATCACTGGCGCCTACGTCACCTACGGATTCAGCTACCTCATCGCCATCTCATTCCTGACGTCGCGACTGGAAGACGATGCCGGATTCAGCGAGGGCCGCGCCTCGACGATGTTCACCCTTGTTGGAATCGGAGCAGTTCTCGGCGGTGTCATGATGGGCGTGATCGCCGGCCGATTCGGCGAGCGACGAACGCTCGTCACCGGGTACATACTATTTGCTACGGCACTCGCCGGGGTCCTGACCGGCGTTGTCGGCGTGGTTGCAGCGAGCTCGGTGGTGATCGGCCTGATGTTTGGTGGGCTGCCATCGGTCATCATTGGTTACGTCGTCCGGAACACGAGCCCCGAAGCGTTTGGCCCGAGCTTCGCGGCGGCAACCTTTGCGTTCGGCATTGCACAGGTCACGTCGCCGCAGCTCGGCGGTTTGATTGCCGATGTCACCGGCGGGTTCACCCTGGTGTTCGTCGTTGCGATCGGCTTTGCACTCCTGGGCGCTGCAACGTCCAGCAAACTGCCAACCTGATGCGGCGCTGACCGGGTTCACGAATGGGGTCACGAATGGGGTCACGACCGGGTTCACGAATGGGGTCAGGCCCCTTTCGCAGCTCATTGCCAGTGCGCACAACGAAGCCCGGCTCTGCCACGATCGACGGATGACTCGCCCCGTTGCACTGCTCACTATGGCCACCGGCTACGTCGGCCCGGCGCTCGCTCGTACTCTGGCTCACCGAGGCTTCGATCTCGTTCTCCACGGCGCCGACGAGGGCGGCCGGATGGGCACCGCTGAAACGCCATTCTCCGAGCTCGTCCCTGACCTCGAATCCCACGGTGCCGCAGTCGAGACAATCACCGACGTCGACCTGACCACGGCAGCCGGCAACCAAGCAGCGGTGCAGGCTGCCCTCGAACGGTTCGGCCGGCTCGACTCTGCATGTCTCGTGACTGGCGCAATCATCACCGGCAAGTTTCTCGACATGACGACCGAGCAGTGGGAGAAAATCAAGCTGACCAACCTCGACATGGTGTTTCACGGACTCCAGGCCGTCCTCACACCGATGAAGGCTGCCGGTCAGGGCCAAGTCGTCGTGTTCACATCGTCGACGGGCGCTCGTCCCGACCCAATCACCTCGATCTACGGCGGCACCCGGGCCGGAGCGAATGGCATCGTCCGAGCAGTCGGCCTTGAGATGGCCCGCGCCGGGATCCAGGTCAACGCTGTGGGCACGAACTTCATGGACTTTCCCGGGTTCATCAAAGCAACGGGCGCCGACGATCCCGAGCGACGCGCCAAGATCGAGGCGCAAACGCCTCTGCGACGCCTCGGCACGACGGAGGAGTTGGCGCACGTGACCGCTCCGCTCATCGATGGAAAGAACCGATTCCAGACCGGTCAGTTCTTCGATTTCTCCGGCGGCTGGGGTGCTTGACCACCAGATATTTGCCAAAAAAGCCTGACCCCATGCGTCACTATTTGGGCAGCGTGATCAGATCGAACAGCATCCGACCGGTGGCACCCCAAATTGTCTCGTCGTCAAGCTCAAAAAAGTGTAAGGGCCGGTCGAGCGGCAGGTTGCCCCAACGCTCCAGGCGATACGTCGATGGTTTGGTGAGTTCGCTGATCGGCGTCCACATCACTCGATCGGCTTCCATGGTCTGCGGCTCGAGATGCGGCCGTTCGCCGGCATCGAGTCGGGCCACCACTGGCACGATGTAGCTCTTCGAAACGATGGTGCTCAGATGTTCGAGCTCGCCGACAATCGTCGATACAGCGGGGTCGAGCCCGACCTCTTCCTGTGCCTCGCGAACAGCAGCCTCGATTGCCGTCTCACCTGGGTCGACACGACCACCCGGGAAGCTAATCTCGCCCTTGTGGTTGCGCATCTCCATCGAGCGCCGCGTCAATAACACTTCGGCCCCCAGAGGTCCGTCAGTGAGCAGGCACAGCACAGCCGAGAGCTTGGCGTCTGGAAAGGTCGGCAACATCGGCCCAGACCGTTGCGGCACCGGAGCAACCAACTCGTCAACCGACCAAGAGGAGCCAAGCTCCCATGGCGTGGTGAAGTGTTCAGTAAATGCAGGAGGGCGGGGGACGCGATCGCGTTGCGCACCGCCGGCACGCATACCGGTCGCGGGGCTCTTCAATGGGACGGCTTCCAACCCTGCTCGACCAGTTCCGCGAGCACATGCGCAAGACCTGCAGTCTTCATATTCGCCAGCACGCGGCCAGGCTGTTGTTCGCCGGCTTCGAACTCGTCCCAGGCAGCGATAATCCTGACCAGATCAGGAGCAGGCGGTTCAAAAGTCATCCCGCCAGGATAATCGTCGCCGAGAGTGCGAACGCTCCACGACCCGCGTCACTCGTGATCAGCTTCCTTGCGCTTCTTGTTCATCCGCTTCGCCGCATTCACCCCGTCGCCCACAACCCGACCAGCCTTCTTGCCAATCGCTTCGCTTTGTGCGCTCTTCGGCCCAGCTTCCTTGCGCTTCTTGTGCATCCGCTTCGCCGCATTTACCCCGTTGCCCACAACCCGACCAGCCTTCTTGCCGACCTCTTTGCTCTGCGGACGCGCCAACCGCTCCTGCCGAGCTTGCTTGACCTGCTGCTTGTTTTTCTTGCTGATCGCCTTTTCAGCAAAGTCAGAGTTCAACCAGATAAAGAACATCACGAACGCAATACCGCAGAGCAACAGGCGCGCCGTACTGTCCACATCGAGAACCGGCTGAAACGCTGCGGCGACCAGCAGCAGCATTACCACGACGTCAAGCCAGCGGTGCACCGTTCGACTCACCAACGGAAACGCCGAGGCGGGTCCCTTGGCAATCGCTGCATTCATCACGACGAGCCCGCCCATCACCGATGGGACGACCGGACTTGGCGCCTGAAACGCTGCACCGATCAGCACGATGCCGATCAGA
>JBLFZD010000418.1:0-3083 GCA_047610085.1 Ilumatobacter sp.
CCAGGTTCGAGCTGTGCGGGCCTGCCGGGTGCGGAATCACCGTCCCCGGGTCAGCCGACCTTCCACTCGATGTCCAAGATTTGCTCGCTCAGCTCCCACAGTTTTGTGCCATTCTCCAGGTCCTTTGCCGCGTCAGAAATCGTGCTCTCACCGACGGGGCCTCGACTGTCACCGAACTTGGTCGGGCCGTAGTACGCGCCGTTCTGTGCTTCATTTCCGGCGGCAGCAAGCACCTCGGGAATTGCCCCAGCAGAAGCGGGCTGGGCCATCAACTTGTTGCTGACCTTGTAAATCGCCTTGAAGATGCCGGTCGGTCCGGTGCTCTGCAGGTTGGTCGCCGAGTAGCCCGGATGCACCGACACCGACTTCACGTCGGACCCGGCTGCTTCGAGTCGACGGGCCAGTTCAAAGCCGTAGACCAAGTTGGCAAGCTTGCTATGCGAGTAGACCGCTGTCGCCGAGTAGTTCTTCGAGAACATCGGATCGTCGACGTTGATGCCATTGGCAGACCGGTGTGCGATCGAGCTGACCGGCACGATGCGTCCCGAACGGGCCGCCACCAGATCAAACATCAGATAGTTCAACAAGAAGTGGCCGAGATGGTTGGTGCCGAACTGCAGCTCGAACCCGTCGGCTGTCTCGAGCTGCGGAGTTTGCATGATGCCCGCGTTGTTGATGATCGCATCAAGCCCGTCGGTGCGTTCACGAATCGTCGCGTTCGCAGCGCGAATGGAGTCGATGCTTGCCAGGTCGAGCTCGATGAGTTCGACGGCACCCTTGCCCTCAACCTTGCGGAGGTCGACGACCGCCTGCTTGCCCTTCTCCGGGGAGCGAGCGGCAATGGAGACATCCGCGTTGGCTCGGCGAAGGTGTGTTGCTGCCTCAAAGCCCACGCCGGAGTTGCCGCCGGTAATGAGGTACTGCTTGCCAGCGAGGTCATCGAGCTGGTCGATCTTCCAATTGCTGACTGCTGATGTCTTCGAGGTCATGGAGTCTCCTGTAGCTAAACGTTCAAAATGGGGCCACGTGATTCGAGGGCGTGTCGGATCGTGCGAGATACGTACACGATTCTCCGGAGAAGCCGACGAATGTGGGATTCGCCCTCGTCAGGTGAACGCATACACCACGATACATATCAATGGCGTGGACAATTTACGAGTGACGTCACCCGTCGAGTAGACGCTGCGATCCCGCAAGCCAACGAACCGCCGATATACACCGACGATTTCTTTGCGATGTCGGCCGCTCTCCCCTCGACGACACAACGCAGTGAGCCAGAGACGTCCTCGATTTCGTCTGACTGCGACACTCGCCGGCCGTTACTTCAGGCGGCGGCGCGACAGCCACGTCAACTGAAGAACAGACCGTCGGCCCCGACTTCAGGCAGCCCGGGGGACATCGTCTGCATCCTCGACGTCGAGCGTGTCGACCGCCCGGTCAAGATCAGCAAACCAGATCGGTGGCGCCGTTCCGGTCGGGTCGACCCATCCGTTCGCCATGATGTAGCGGCCCATGCATTCGAGCGTCGTGTTCCACCAGTTGCGCATGTGACGAGCCTCAACGATGTACATGGACGCCGACCGACCGCGAGATGACGCGCGAGCAAACACTCGGTAAATCCGCCAGCCAAGCTCCTCAACGGGGCCGACTCGCACGGTCGCTGTTGCCCAAGTTCGGCACGGAGCTGGTTGAGTCATGGGAGCCGCGCTCGCTGTTCATGGCACCCGGTAGGTCTCGCGGAACACGTCATCGCGTTCAACGGATTCCATCCAGATGGGCGCCGAGCTCTACGGTTGGGTTGTAGGAACACACCTCGAAGGAGATCCCCATGAAGCTTTGCACCGCAATGATGTTCGACGGCAACGTCGAGCGATTGACCTCCCAGATCGTCAATCTCGAAGCGGCCGGCATCGACCTCGTCCTCATTCCTGAGATCTACGGCTTCGACCAGGTCTCCGTGCTTGGATACATCGCCGCCAAAACCGAACGCATCGAGTTGATGACCGGCATCGTGAACGTCTTCTCACGATCACCCGCACTCATTGCACAGAGCGCAGCGACCATCGACGCGCTGTCGGGCGGTCGCTTCACACTCGGTATCGGCACGTCCGGGGCACAGGTCGTCGAGGGCTGGCACGGAGTGCCGTTCAAGCGTCCGCTGGGCCGCACTCGTGACACCGTCGACATCTGCCGCAAGGTGTGGAGCGGCGACAAAGTCATCCACGACGGCAAAGCCGTATCGCTCCCACTCCCCGCCGACGAGGGCACCGGGCTGGGCAAGCCGCTGAAGTTCATGAACCGGATCAGCCGACCGGACATCCCAATCGTGATTGCATCGATCGGCCCATCGAACGTGGAGATGACCGCCGAAATCGCCGACGGTTGGCAGCCCATCCACTTCGTTCCCGATCGTTTCGATCGTGTGTGGGGCGAAGCACTCGCGGCCGGCAACGCGAAGCGTTCAGCCGACCTCGGGCCACTCAGCATCTTCGGTGACGCGCAACTCGCGATCGGTGAAAGCCAAGATGTTGCCGGTGCACGCGAGGCCGCCCGCGGACATATTGGCTTCTACGTCGGCGGCATGGGCGCCAAGTCCAAGAACTACTACAACGACCTTTTCAAGCGGTATGGCTGGGAGGACGAGGCCGAGAAGATTCAGGACCTGTTCCTTGGCGGCCAGCGCGCCGAAGCGATCGCAGCGGTACCCGACGAATACGTCGACAGCGCGAACCTGATCGGCACCGAAACACATATTCGCGAACGCCTCGATGTGTACAAGAGTGTCGGTGTCACCCACCTCACGGTGAATGCCACGGGCGCAAATGCCCTCGACGACATGTCGGCCATCAAAGCCTGGATCGAGTGAGTTGGTGAACGGTTGGGGCCCGTCCCCAACCGTTCACCAACGTGCATGAGCAATGTCCTCCGCTTCGTGCGGACACGAGCGCGTTCGCAAAGGTGGCCAACATGGATCTTCACCTCGATGGCAAACGTGCGCTCGTGTCGGCCGGACACAAAGGCTTGGGCCGCGGGATCGCTCGGCGGCTCCTTGAAGAGGGTGCGTCGGTCGCGATCTGTTGCCG
>JBLFZD010000419.1:0-3077 GCA_047610085.1 Ilumatobacter sp.
CGCCGGCGAGATTCCTCGACACTCGATCTGGCCAACCAACGATCGATGGTCAAGATGCTGGGGTCGGTGCGCGCTCGGCTGGCACCCAGTACGAACTCCAAATCGCTGGACGCAATGACATTCCCGTTGGTGTGGAATCGGTTGTCATCAACGTCACGGCGGTCCAGGCTGAAGCTCGTGGTTTCGTCACGGTGCATCCGTGCGAGCCCACGCTGCCACTGGCATCGAATCTGAACCATGTGCCGTTCGTGAACGGTGGTAACGAGATCGTTGCCAAGCTCGACAGCGACGGCAAGCTCTGCCTGTTCACAAGTCAGACAGCGCACCTCACCGCCGACGTCGCGGGCTACCTCGCGAGCTAAGCCGAACGGATTCCCGGCTGGCGTGGAGCGGTCCGCGAACGTGTTGTGGTCGACGGCCGTTCACGAGTGCACTATGTTCGTGAGCAACGAGAGGAGCACGCCATGAACGTCCAGTCGATTCTTTCCGTGAAGGGAGCCGAGGTCGTCACGATCGCGCCCACGGCCAGTCTCGAAGCGGCCACCGAAGTGTTGCGCGAGCGCGGCTTCGGTGCGCTGGTTGCGAGTGTCGATGGCTTGTCGCTCGACGGCATCTTGTCTGAGCGCGACATCGTCCGCTCGCTCGCAGTCAATGGCGCTGCCACATTGCAGGCTGATGTCGCCAGTGCCATGTCGAGTGAAGTTTTCACCTGCAGGGTGGGCGATTCGATCGATTCGCTGATGTCGCTGATGACCGAGCACCGAATCCGTCACCTCCCTGTGGTCGATGCTGATGGTGGGGTTGCGGGGATGATCTCGATCGGCGATGTCGTGAAGTTCCGCCTCGGCGAGCTCGAACGAGAAAATGATCAACTCCACGACTACATCCAAGGCAACGTCAGCTGACTTCAGGCACTCGGGGCCGTGAGGAAATTGAGCGGCTACGACGGGTAGTCCCAGCGCCTGGGCGCAAGCGTCGTGTTCGTCGGCCCGCAGGTTGGTCGTGTCCATGCCGTCGAACCGTCTCGCCCGGTGGAAATCGGCTGCCTACCGGCCGATGCTCCGGCGATCGATGTTCTCGTCGTTCCTGGCGGGTTGGGATGGAAACAGGTCATCGACGACGACCGAGTTCGTTCGTGGTTGCAGCACGGTGCTGCACCTCGGATATGGCGGTCAAACAATTCGGGTCCCTCGCCGCACGGTTCACTCGCAAGCTGTCGCACCACGTCGAAGGGGCCGCCGCCTCGGCCATTGCGGTAGGCGGATTGACGTTGGCCACCGAGGACATCAGACTCTCGGATCTTGTTGATACCGGCGAGTTTGCCGAGACCTTGCGTCAACGGTCATCGGTGGGGCCCGGTTGTGCAGATCTCACGTCGGTTCCGGTGGTTGCTCCGACCTGACCTGAACTCGCGTCACACTCGCCCGACGGGGTTGCGCGTGGGATTCGGGCGAATACACTTACACGCCGTGCCTGCGCGCTTTGCGCAGTACGACGGTGGCCCGGATTACACGAGCCGCACGTAGCCCCTTGAGAGTAGAAGAAGAGTTCGGAGCAGGACGTAGTTATGGCTAAACGAGAGTTTCCACTAGAGCGCACCCGCAACATCGGGATTGTTGCGCACATCGACGCCGGTAAGACGACCACTACCGAGCGCATCCTCTACTACACCGGCAAGAGCTACAAGATCGGCGAA
Organism: Ilumatobacter sp.; assembly: GCA_047610085.1. Taxonomy (GTDB): domain Bacteria; phylum Actinomycetota; class Acidimicrobiia; order Acidimicrobiales; family Ilumatobacteraceae; genus Ilumatobacter_A. The sequence goes on from JBLFZD010000419.1 coordinate 1,697, forward strand.
GTTCACGACGGCGCCGCAACCATGGACCACATGGAGCAGGAGCAGGAGCGTGGCATCACGATCACCTCTGCTGCCACCACGTGCGTGTGGGATGACCACCGCATCAACATCATCGACACGCCGGGCCACGTCGACTTCACCATCGAAGTCGAGCGTTCGCTTCGTGTGCTCGACGGCGCTGTTGCCGTCTTTGACTCCGTTGCAGGCGTTGAGCCGCAAACCGAGACGGTGTGGCGTCAGGCCAACACCTACAACGTGCCCCGCATGTGCTTCATCAACAAGATGGACCGCATCGGCGCCGACTTCTATCGCACGGTCGACATGGTCATCGAGCGCTTGCAGGCGAATGCGCTCGTGATTCAGCTCCCTATAGGCGCTGGCGGCCCCGAAGCCGTTAAGGCATACGAGGGTCTCATCGACATCGTAAAAATGAAAGCGCTCGTTTGGCGCAACGTTGACGAGAAAGATCTCGGAGCCAGCTACGAGATCGAAGACATCCCCGAGGACATGGTCGACGAGGCTGCCCAGTATCGCGAAGCGATGATGGAAACCATCGCTACCCAAGACGAGGCCCTCATGGACGCCTACCTCGGCGGCGAAGAGATCCCCGAGCACCAGATTAAGGAAGCGATTCGTAAGGGCACGCTCGCCTTCGACTTTGTCCCGATCCTCTGTGGCTCGGCGTTCAAGAACAAGGGCGTTCAGCCGATGCTCGACGCCGTCGTCGACTACATGCCGAGCCCGATGGACATACCGCCGGCACATGGCACGATGATGCAGGGTGGCGAAGAAGTCGACGTCTACCGCAAGGCCGACATCAAGGAGCCGTTCGCTGCTCTGGCCTTCAAGATCGTTGCTGACCCCTTCGGCAAGCTCACCTACTTCCGCGTGTACTCAGGCGAAATCGCAAAAGGCGAAGAGGTCTACAACTCGGTGAAGGAAGACCGTGAGCGTCTCGGCCGTATTTTGTTGATGCACGCCAACCAGCGTGAAGACCTCGAGGTCGCTATGGCTGGTGACATCGTTGCCGGACTCGGCTTCAAGAACGTCACGACCGGCGACACGCTCTGCGACAAGAACCACCCGATCATCCTCGAGCGGATGGAATTCCCCGAGCCGGTCATCCACGTGGCCATCGAGCCCAAGACCAAGTCTGACCAGGAGAAGCTGGGTAAGGCCCTCAAGTCGCTCTCCGACGAGGACCCCACGTTCCGCATTCGCTCCGACCATGAGACCGGCCAGACGGTCATCTCCGGGATGGGCGAGCTGCACCTCGAAGTGCTCGTTGACCGCATGCGCCGTGAATTCGGTGTGGAAGCCACCGTGGGCAAGCCCCAGGTTGCGTACCGCGAAACGATCACCAAGGAAGTCAAGAACTGCG
>JBLFZD010000420.1:0-3052 GCA_047610085.1 Ilumatobacter sp.
AGGTGGCGGTATTCAGATCGGACGGCGGTGACGTAGGCGGCGTAGTTGGACTCATCGGCTCCGAGGATGGCGAGGTCGGCGTCGAAGAGCACCGAGGTGTCGATGTCGGCAGGATCGGTGTGGTCCTGGGTGCCTTCGACCATCGCAACGACGCTGTTGATGCGATCCTCGGACCATGCCAACTTCGCGAGATCGCGGCGTGCCAAGCGGCCACTCGCTCGCTCGTTGGCCGGGGATTCCGGCTCGTAGATCGCGTCGTGGTACATCGCTGCGGCGACAACGGCATCGAGGTCGTCGACGGATTCTTGCACAGCGAGGTCTCGTACGTGCCGTACGACGTTGTCGACATGTTCGAGGCGGTGGTATCGCCGATGCTTCTCACGATGACGCGACGTGAGTCGATCGAACAGCTTGGTGTCCGTGCTGATGTGTTGTTGCCAGGCCTCGAGGAGTGCGTCGGTCACGTCACCAGTGTGGCAGCGCACGAGGACGTGGCACACTCGGCGCCGTGACGATCCTGATTGACGAGGCGCGCTGGTGGTTTCAGGGCAAGAAATGGTGCCACATGGTGAGCGACGTGTCGTACGACGAACTTTTGGAGTTCACCGATGCCCTCGACATTCCGCGCCGAGCCTTCCAGGGTGATCACTTTGATATCCCCCAGGAATATCGTGAGGCCATGATCGACGCGGGAGCCGTGGAGGTGGAGAGCCGCGAACTCTTGCGCCGACTCAGGGGAGCAGGGCTGCGGCTCAGCCCGACCGAACGACGCACCCGGACTGCTGCGGCCACGGCTGCATCCGACGACGCCTGACGCAGTGCGGTGGTCCCATCACGCAGCCCACCGGGGTGGTTCGCCGAGCAGGGCGCGTGGGCATGAGATCGACCGGCCGAGCACGAACCACTCGATCAGGTCAACGCCAGCGGAGGAAAACGTTTCGTCGAGTGTGAGCCACCGCTCGACGTCATCGAGTTCGTCGGATCCACGGGGACGAACCGAAGCGAGAACCACTGCACCGAAGCGCTCGTTTTGGTCACGCCGGGTCACGATGCTGTCGGCGACGCCGAGCACGGAGTCCGGATCGCCAATGTTGTTGACGTTGAGCGACGTCATCCCGCGACGTTCGTGGTCAAGGAGGAGCACGACGACTTGGGGTTGGCGAGGAGTACTGATGAAGGCTTCGATGAGAAGCAGCGCGGCGAATGGGTCGGACACGGTGTCGGCTGGCGTCTTCGCCAGCCGTTGCGTGAATGGGTGACTGAGCATGGATTCCCCTCGAGATGAGCAGCTAAGGCCGCAGGTGTGGTGAGGGAGGGAGTCGGTCTGACCCACAGTACGCAAGGGGTGTGACACTCCTGGCTGGCGCGTGCCCGCTACCGACAGTGATTGCCCCACCGAGTTTTATGCCGAGAGATACGGCGACATGTCCATGTTCGGGTACCGGTTTTGGACATCGGCGAGGGTCTGATCGTTCCAGTACTCGTGACCGGGGGCTGGGAAGCCGAAGAGATCTCGTTCGCGAGCGCTGGCCCGTTCGATCATTTCGTGCCATCCGGGTTGGAGCGCCAGGCCCGGCCAGCTCATCTTGCCCATCCAGGGATTGCCTCGCTCCGAGTAGTCGGAGAGCAGGCTGAAACGGCTCGATGTGCTGCCGGTCATCGTGGAACCGCGGTGCAACACATCGGTGGTGTACAACAAGATCGAGCCGGCGGGCCCCACGATCGCAACCTCCTGATCGACGAGTTCGCCCATCGCGAGTTCGCGAGGCACGAACGGCACCTCGTCACCGGTTGCTCGAGGGATCACCATGGTTGGTCCGTCGTGTGCGGTCACGTCGGACAGCAGGATGAACGACGTCAGCTGTGGCCATCGTCGATCGCGTCGTGGCACGACCATGCTGTGATTCCCAAAATCTCGATGATGGGGCTGGTCGTAGTCAGCGCCGCCGGAGTACTTACCCCAGAGCTCGATCTTGTAGAGCTCGAGGTCAGATGTGTCGCAGAATCGTTCGGCAGCGTCGACAAGGTCAGGGTGGAACGCAATCCGGTTGAGGTCCCATGAGGGGAGTGGCCCGGTGTGCAGCCCGGCGAATTGGTGGCGGACATGTTGCTCGTGTGCGTTGGGGGCAGCGAAGTACCGGTCGGGTCGCGGGAAGATATTGAAAAGCGCGGAGCGCGCTGCGGTGAGCTCGTCATCGTCCAGAAAGCCCTCGATGACCGCGTAGCCATCGATTCGCACCCGCTCAAGCGTCTCATCGGGGATGTACATACTCGTCTATCATTACAGGAGCGGGGGTCCTTGGACTGCCCCGTGCCTCCACGCCTTGGAGCCCTGAATTTCAGCCCCATAAACATATAGTGCTCAACAGTGATAAAATTGCCGAACTCTCTTGAAAGACGACCATGAAATCCTTTTTTGCCAAGATCCCCCCAACGCTTCGAGTCAGGCTCCCCTTCCTTTTTGCGGGTTTCCTCTCCTTCTTGTTTTCCGTCTACCTGTACTTCGTGTTGGAGGAGGAGATGGCTGGAATCTTCGTCGGGCTTTGGGTCCCATCAATCCATTCCCTCGGCACGCTGATCATCACTGCGAGTGCAGACGATATTGCTCCCAAACGCCAGGACGTGGGCTCATGACCCTGGCCATCTTTGGTGTCGGCATCTTTGTCTTCTTCATCACGGTCTATGCCGTGGTGGTTGCCGGAGGCCTCCAACTCAGTGCATATCAACTTCGCGATGAGCCCGACCTCGCCGCTGATTCGGGTTTCTCGAAAAAGCGAGTCGACGGGGAGACTCCCGGGAGCGACGGGACTTCGGCCGAAGCCTGATCTGAGATCTTGCAATTTGTCTTCGAGTTGTAAGTTCTCTCCAGCCGTTCTGCGTTCCTCCCGCACGTGAGCGAGTAGACGGCGGAGGCAGAACGGTTGGTACGGCCCGAATTCTTCGGCAACTGCGTGAGCCTGTCTTGGTGTGGACGGGGTACCGTTTTCGTTTGCTGGCGATGTGGGTTGTTTGTGTCAGCTCAGGTTGGGTATCCCTTCGTTGCCCCGGCGTC
>JBLFZD010000421.1:0-3048 GCA_047610085.1 Ilumatobacter sp.
CCAGGTCCACCTGCAGGCTGCCGGCCAGGTGTGCGAGCCCCGCCTCGACCGATAGGTCCTCTAGATATTCGCGCTCCATCGCTTTGGCCTCGGCCTCGGTACCGCCGACGATGGGCGAGATCCCTGCGATGACCTTGAGATCGTCGGGATGCCTGCCCGCCTCGGCAGCACGCTTACGCAGGTCGGGCACGATCTGCTGCGCATGGCTTGCGACGATGAAGGTGGCCTCGGCATGGCGCGCTGCGAAGTCGCGACCTCGGTCTGACGACCCGGCCTGGAACAGCACCGGCGTCCGCTGCGGCGACGGCTCAGACAGATGGGGACCCGCCACGTCGTAGTACTCGCCGTGGTGATCGATGGGATGCACCTTGGTCGGGTCGGCGTACACCCCGAGCCGGCGGTCGGCCCGCACCGCGTCCTCCTCCCAGCTGCCCTCCCACAACTTGTACACGACATCGAGGTACTCCTCGGCTCGGTCATAGCGCTCGTCGTGCGCCGGTAGCTCACCGAGCCCCAGGCTCAGCGCGGCGTTCCTGAGATAGCCGGTCACGATATTCCAGCCGATTCGGCCCCGGGTGATGTGATCGAGCGTCGAGAGTTGCCGGGCGAAGATGAACGGATGGGCCTGATAGATCGAGCTCGTGAATGCGAAGCCAATGTGCTCGGTCGCCGCGGCCATCGCCGGGATCAACAGCATGGGATCGTTCACCGGCGTCTGCATACCGGTGCGGATCGCCGTGTCACCGCTGCCGGCATAGGTGTCGTACACGCCGACAACATCGGCGAAGAAGACGGCATCGAAGCAGCCGGCTTCCGCCACCTTCGCCAGCTCGATCCATGGGTCGAGCGAGGTGTACTCGGCCTGGCGGGTGTCGTCGCGTACCCACAACCCCTGCTGGATGTGGCTCACGCAATTCATGGTGAATGCGCTCAGGATCATGCGCTTCGGTGCGTCGGTCACGAGAATTCCTCCGGGGCGCAGCCGCGCCTCTACTGGTGAGGTTCACGCTATGCGGTGCCGCCGCGCCGATCCCAAGCCGACCGCCAGTCGTCGAGGCGCACTCTGCGGCCTCAGGCTCACCGTTGTGGCGTTCTGCTGTGATCTTTTGACCGCTATCTCCTGGCAGACAGATGCCAAAGGCCGCCCAACGTATACCAATGCGATGACAGCTGGGCTCGGTACAGCCCATACCCTTCGCCCTGCCTTGTTGTCTACGTCAGGCCATACGCTCCTGATCACTAGGCCGAACTTCTTGGCCCCGTTGATGGACTGGCACGTTGTCCATTGTGGAGGGCCAGTCGAGCAGGCAGGGCCAAGCATCAATTATCGACCGAGCGGCCCTGGAGACGATCGCCGCCGGGCTACTCCGCGTCGGCTGGGCTGTGATCGACGAAGCGGTTTCACCAGCGATTGTTGACTCACTGCGGGCCGACCTGGTGACGCTCGACGACGAAGCCTTTGCTCAAGCAGGCGTCGGCCGGGGCGACGATTGGCAACGCACCGACGAGGTGCGCCAAGACCGAGTCCACTGGCTCGACCCCGAGAGCGACGCGTCCCAGTGGTACTTCCGCTGGGTCGACTCGCTCCGCTTTGGCCTGAACCGCAGCCTGCTGCTCGGCCTGTTCGATTATGAATGCCATCTCGCCTGGTATCCACCAGGCGCCTTCTACGTGGCCCACGTCGATGCCTTCCGAGGTGACGACAATCGCAAGGTCTCGACGGTGCTGTACCTGAACAACGACTGGCAGCCAGCCGACGGGGGCGAGCTCGTGCTCTATGAACCTGTCGCCGCCGAAGCCGACTTCGACCCCACTGCCCCGCGCACGGTGAAGCGGATTGCGAACCCCACCAGTGGCACCCTCGTGTGTTTCCTGAGCGAGGAGATTCCTCACGAGGTCCTCGACGCCGTAACCGACCGCTTCAGCATCGCCGGCTGGTACCGGGTCAACGGCAACGGCCGCCAGCCAGATCCCCCGGTGTTCCCTCTCAGCGCCTGATCTGGCTCAGCGAGCCGCTCGAGTCTGTCGGACCGACCGACGGTCAATCATCGGCCAGCCCCGGTCACCACGGCAACATGGCAGTCAACTCGCATCGATGGCAGATAGCTCTCGCTCACTTGATCGCCTCGGACTTGTGAATGGCCGAACCGGCCTGGTCACATCGTTCGACCTTCCACTCGGCAAGCAAAACTCTCAACCCTTGTCGACACGTTGTTCGTCGTGTGCGCAAATGACCCGGCCGCCGGTTGGATGCAGGCGGTGTGCAACGCCCCCACTTGGCTGGCCTGTCGTGACTTTGAGATGCCACCAAAGTCCGAGCGGGCCACGAGCGATACCCCAAAGAGGGGAAGTTCAGGTTTCTTTTGCGACGGGTCCACTTCTGGGCTGAGAATGTCACACCCCCCAGTCATGATCGAATCATGACATTGACGTTCGATCTCGACACCGAGCGAGACAACCCGATGTGCGCAGACGATGATCCGATCGATACTGCGTTCGAACTGATCGCCGAGGGCGTCGTCGACTTGGAGCCTCGGGCCGCGCTGCGCCGAGTCCGCCGATACAGGGCCTCGTTGTCGGCGATCGAGACCCGACTCGTCCGTGGCTTAATTCGCGATGACGGTGATGACCGGGCCGCGAAACGAGCGTTGAACGACGGCAAGACCTCACGGGCTGCGATCGCCCGGGCAACACGACGCGCCGCGGCGGCGAAAGAGAACGCTTCGCTTGCCGACAAGGTCGAGTCCGGTGAGCTGAGCGAGGAACAACTCGATGTCATCGCCGACGCATCGGCCAAGACCAACGGCGCAGCCGCAGTCGATGCCGCGTTCATCGACAAGATCGCCGACGTCGACCCCGACCAAGGCCGAGCGCTCGCCGATGAGTTCGTCGCCGAACAAGCCACCCCTGGTGGCACCAAGACCGAACACGACCGCCAACGAGCCTTGCGCAGGGCCTCGAACTACAACTCGAAGAAAACCGGGCTCAACGCGATCGGTCTCGAAGGCGACTCGGTCGCTGGCAAAGACATGTGGAACCAGATCGAGA
>JBLFZD010000422.1:0-3047 GCA_047610085.1 Ilumatobacter sp.
TTGGGCGGGTCTCGTCACTCGTCGAGGCTGCGAGCATCGATGCAACCGAAGACGACGTCGAGTTCAAGATCGCTGCGCTCTTCAACGCTGGCGGCTGAACGGTGAAACCACTCGCCATCTGGCTCGCGGCGATCGCCGTCGTCTTCGGCGGCTACGCACTCGTTGCTTCATCGACCCAGGACACGTCACGCGTCTTCGTCTTCATCGACTCATCGAACCCGATGACTGACGTGTGGCGCGACGTGCCAGGCGAACTCGATCGCATCGGCGATGCCGAACGCAGTGAGTTCGCACTCGCCCACGGGCAAAGACAGGTCGTCGAACTGGTCCACTCGTGGCAGTCCGAGTTGCGCCTCAGTGGAGTCGAGCCGTTTGCTCCGTGTTCTTTTGGCGCCCTCGGCGACTTCACCGAGGCAGCGGAGGCCGACAAACGCATCCTTGTCACAACCACGGGTTCCTGCGACACCAGCACGCTTGTCGGCTGGGACCTCATCACACTCGAGCCGTAGCCCGGCCGGCCACTCGCGCTCCCGACGTTCACTGACCGCCGGGTGACAGCACCGCGAGTCTCTCGAGATCAATCTGGAGATTGACGATATCTGTTGCGACATCGGTCAATTTGGTGTTCCGCGGATGAGGGCGAAAACGGTTGGCATGTCCATCCGGCGGTGTTCAACGAGCGTGCCTTTTGCCTGTTCGATGATGACGCGACTACCGAGCGTAAATTGCGGTTGTTCGTCGCGTTGCAGTGCCTTGGCGGTCGCTACTTCTTGCAGGATCGTGATCGTTGCAAGGTCGGCGATTGCTTGGGCAAGGGCGATGTCACTGACGGCGAGTGGTCCGGGCGCAGATCGGAATAGGTTCAGTGCCCCGATGATGTTGCCGCGAAGTCGCAGCGGCATCGCGTACACCGACCCGTATCCGGCGCCGAGGGCGAAAGGGGTGAACCGTGGCCACCGCTCGATCGCCGCCCGATCGCCGCTCGAAGGTCGGTGTGGCACCCCGGGATACCGAAGGCAAACGCTTCGAGGCACCGACCCTCGACATTCTGGAGCTGGAAGAGTTCGGTCAGGCGAGCCTGTTCGCTCGACGCAGCAATCAGGTGAGGTTCCCCCGTCGGAATCGTCGAGCAAGATGGCGATGGCGGCAGTATCGAGGGTCTCGACGCAACGCGCGGTGAGCGATGTCGGAGTCCGCGACGAGGGTGTCCGCCGGCGCGAGGAACGTTCGCGCGAACCGGGCTTTGTGCGTTCGCTTGGTCGTCGCCGGGTCGGTCATCGACGATCTCCGGGCGGTGCCGTCGGTAATCGCACCGCGCTGGGATGAGCGATTTCAGCATCCGTTGATGCCAATCGCCACCTGACTTGACTGATGGGCCCTCGAGAGTGCACACACATTTCCTCTAATTGAAACGGTTTGAAACACCGTCGCCGAGGGCAAGAGCAACGTCGTAATAACGATCACGATCACGAGAAATCTGGACGTATCACCTCGACGACCAACACCGGGGCTGTCCGGCCATTCGGAGCTTCAGCTGACGCTCGCAACTCGCCGGAGCAGGCCGTCACCCGATATTGGACGGGCTGCGTCTACCGTTCGGACATGGCTCCGATTCAGCTCCTCAGCAACCCGACAGCCAGAGGCGGTGAGGTGCAAATCCGGGAGGTCGTCGACGCGTTTGCGCGGCGCGGTTTCGAGGCAACGGTGATCGAGGCGCGCACCGTCGCCGATGCACATGCCGGTGCGAGGAGCGCGGTGAACGAGGGGTCGGCCCGGCTGGTCGCTGTCGGTGGAGACGGGGTCGTACACATCGCGGTCAACGCGGTGGCTCAGTCCGAAACGGTCCTCGGTGTGGTTCCGCTCGGGACCGGCAACGATTTTGCTCGGGCCCTTGGCCTCCTTGGTGGCGATATCGAAACCCAGGTCGAGCACGCCCTGGCCGAGCCGGTCGCCGTCGACGCGATCCGCACCGACCACGGTTGGGTGGCGACGGTCGCGACACTTGGGTTCAGTGGGGACGTCACCGCTCGCGCCAACGATCTTGGGTGGCCTCGCGGCCAGTCGCGCTACACGCTTGCGACGCTGCTGCAACTTCCACGGCTCCGCACCATGGCGGTCTCGGTGAATGTCGACGGCCGGCGTGTCGGCGGCGACACCACCCTGCTCGCCGTCGGCAACACGATGTTCTTCGGCGGCGGGATGCGAATCTGTCCAGATGCCCGCCCCGATGACGGACAACTCCAAGTGGTCAATATCGGCGACGTTCCCCGTCGCACATTTCTCCGAGTCTTTCCGAGGGTGTTCTCCGGCCGCCACGTCGAGCGGTCCGAGGTGAGCACGGCCTCTGGGTCGTCGGTGACCATCGATGGCGCGAACGTCGAGGTCTGGGCGGACGGCGAACCACTCGGCCCACTCCCCTTGCGTCTCGACATCATTCCGGGAGCGCTGCGCGTCGCTCGGTGCGCGGACGTGAAGCAGTAAACGACCGCTTCGGCTCAGGGCGAGTTGCGCTGGCCTATTGCTCCCACGGCGGAGTCCAGTCACCGTCAAGTCGGAATGAGAGCTGCGCATCGTCCTCGATGCGTTTGACGACGTGCAACTCGGCTTCGTCGAGCCCGTATCGATCTGCGGCACGGGCGAAGGCGCCATGTGCCGCATCGGTCATCGGTAGGTCGGTCGCAACCGCTTCGTTGAGTTCTTTGAGTAAGCCGAGGTCCTTGAGGCAAAGGTCGAGGCTGAACGACGGGTCGTAGTGACCAGCGAAGATCGACGGCGCATCGTGACGAACCACAAAACTGTCGCCCACGCTTTCTTTGATCGCATACCAGAGGGTTTCGAGGTCGACGCCGTTTGCCACGCCCGTCGCAAAACCTTCGCCGATCGCAGCGGATGCGATGAACCAGAGCTGGTTCGTCACCAGCTTGACGACGTTGCCGTTACCCAGCCCGCCTGACTTGATGACGAGCCCGAGGTTGGCGAGTACCGGAGCGGCTCGGTCGACCGATTCGGCGTCGCCCCCGACGAAGAGGGTGAGCTTCCCGTTGCGC
>JBLFZD010000423.1:0-3039 GCA_047610085.1 Ilumatobacter sp.
CAACCACCGAGAAAGCCCGCCTCGTCGCCTCGCTGATCCGATGAGTTCCATCCGTCGCAGTGACCGAGTCGCGGCGATCTCGGGAGCGATCACGATCGCCGGCATGATCGCGACCCCACTCTTGCCTCAGCAGGGTCAGGGTAGAAAGATCTTGTCATCGGTCGTCGTGAGCGGGATGTTCGCGACGTCGGCAGCCAACGCCGTTCGCCGATGGGGTGCCGCCCGGGCTGGTGGGGCCGCTGCGGTGACCGCTGTCGCGACGGGCGCCGTTGAACGAATCGGTACCAAAACGGGTCTGCCATTTGGACAGTACGGGTACACCGCCGCGTTGCAGCCCCAGGTCGCCCAAGTGCCGGTGATCGTTCCACTGGCATGGTTCGGTATGGCACTACCGGCGCGCGAAGCTGCTCATGCCGCGCTCGGTGACCACTCGACCCCGGCCACGCGAATCGTGCTCGGCTCTGTTGCGATGACTGCCTGGGACTTGTTCCTTGACCCTCAGATGGTCAGCGAGGGCTACTGGGCGTGGGTGCGTCGGGGCGTGTATCGAGGCATTCCACTCAGCAACTTCGCCGGCTGGTTCGTGACCGGGCTGGGCATCATGGCGCTGTTTGAAGTGGTGCTGCCTGCCGCCCGTCGCGACCCGGATGCTCGCCTTGTTGGCGAGTACGGCTACGTGTCGGTGATGCAGACGCTCGGGTTCGCCAAGTACTTCCGCGACCCCATCGTCGCGCTCGTTGGTGGCCTCGGGATGCTGCCGATAGCGGCAGCGGCCACCAAGAATGTGATCACACGCAAAGCAGCGACGCGATGACTCGCGCCATCGTGGTGGGTGGCGGTGTTGGCGGTTTGGCCGCAGCGATTCGGCTGCGGGTTGCCGGGCACTCGGTCACCGTGCTCGAACGAAACGCTGTGGTTGGCGGCAAGCTTGCGATGTATGAACGAGAGGGTTTCACGTTTGACGTCGGGCCGTCGTTACTGACCCTTCCGCACGTCTTCGACGAGGTGTTCCAGCTCGCGGGAACGTCACTCAACGACGAACTCGAGTTGGTTCGTTTGGATCCACAGTTCCGCTATTCGTGGAAGGACGGGTCCATCCTCGAGGTGCCAGATGATCCAGATGCCACCGCTGAGGCGATCGACGATTTTTCGCCTGGTGCGGGTGACCAGTGGCGAAGCTTCGATGCCAATGGCCGAACGATCTGGGACGTGTCTGAGCGCACGTTTTTTGCTGGGCCGATGTCGAGCCCGATGTCGTTGATGCAGCGCATGGAGTCACCGCGGGATCTGTTGTCGATCGACGCACAGCGAACGCTTCGCCGTGCGGCACGAGACACGTTCACCGATCATCGGATGCGGCAATGGGCGGGGCGGTATGCCACCTATTCAGGCTCGTCGCCGAACCAAGCCCCAGCGACCTTGAGCTGCATTCCACACATCGAGTCTCGGTTCGGATGCTGGTACCCAATGGGCGGGCTGAGCGCGCTCCGCGATGCGTTCGAACGCGTTGCTCGTGGCGTGGGCGTGGAGATCCGTACCTCGACCGAGGTTGCGTCGATCATCTCGACGCCCGACCGGGTCACCGGCGTCCGGCTCGTCGATGGAGATGCGCTGGACGCCCAGATCGTGATCGCCAACGTCGACGCTCGACATCTGTACGCGGACCTCTTGCCCGACGACGCTGCGCTCAAGAAGGTCCGCAAGGCGAAGCGGTCGACAAGCGGATTTGTGCTGTGCATCGGGGCCCGCGGGACCACCCCCGATATTCGTCATCACAACGTCTGGTTCTCCGGCGATGCGTATCAGGAGTTCCGGGCGATCGATGCAGGCCAGTTGGCTGACGACCCGACGATCTACGGATGCGTGTCATCGGTGACCGACGCGAGCCAGGCCCCGCAAGGCGACGAAAACTGGTTCCTGCTGGTCAATACGCCACCCGGCATTCACGTCGATGCCGAGCAGTACCGCAACTTGATCCTCGACCGATTGGCGAGCCGCGGGATCGACCTGCGACGGCGCATGCGGTTCTGTGCCCACATGACTCCAGCCGACATCGAGCACAACTACCGGTCACCGGGCGGGGCGATCTACGGCACATCATCGAACGGCAAGCGGGCAGCATTCGCAAGGCCGGCAAACCGCGGTACCAAAGCCGGGCTCTACCTCGTGGGCGGTTCGAGCCACCCAGGCGGCGGGCTTCCGTTGGTCACCACGAGCGCCAAGATCGTCACCGAAATGATCGCCGCCGACCTCGCATGACCCGTCGCCACTCCTGGCTCAAGTTGATGACGCGAGGGGTTCGCCTCGGAGCCGGCTCCATCGCCGTCTCAAGGTTGGCGAAAGCAGCCAAGCCTGCGCCAGGTCTCGTGCCTGCGGTCGGTGCGACCCCGTCGATCAGCGTGGTGATCCCGGCACGTGACGAGGCCGAGCGGATCGGTCCACTGCTCGACGCGATCGTCGGTGCCCCCGGCGTGTCCGAGGTGATCGTGGTCGATGATCAATCGAGCGACACCACCGCATCGATCGCTCAACGAGCAGGTGCCCGCGTGGTCGCCGGGACACCGCTTCCCGATGGCTGGGCAGGCAAAGCGTGGGCGCTTCAGCAGGGGATCGAAGCCGCAGCATCCGAGTGGGTCGTCACATTGGATGCCGATGCCCGGCCGAACCCGAAGTTGCCGACCGCGACCGTGGCTCGGGCACTGGCTGACGGCTTCGACTTCTTGACGGTCGGTGGCCGTTTCGAGTGCCCGACTCCATCCACTCGCTGGCTACACGCCTCCATGCTGACCACGCTCGTGTATCGCTTCGGACCACCGGGTGTGCCGATGCGTGCCGACCGAACAATGGCCAATGGCCAATGCATGACCCTGCCCCGCTCTCGCTTTCTCGATGCGGGCGCCATGTCGCTCGTTGCGGGCAAGGTCGTCGAGGACATCGCACTGGCGCGGCGATTGGCGACCGAGGGATGGTCGGTCGGGTTCCTCGATGCAGCAGACTTGTTGACCGTGCGGATGTTCGAGTCGATCAGCGACGTGTGGA
>JBLFZD010000424.1:0-3038 GCA_047610085.1 Ilumatobacter sp.
TGGAAGTCGACCGGGTATCGCTCAATCGGGAAGCAGCCGTGATCCGCGACCTCGCCGGCTGACCGAAGGTCCACGACCGTGCGGATGCCGAGCGAGTCGATGACGTCGATGTCAGCCTCGGTCAGTCGGTACAAACCGTCAGCACGAAACAGCCGGCCCCAACCAATCGTCCGGCCGTCGGCCAACTCGTAGCCACCGAGGTCGCGGAAGTTGTGTACGCCATCAAACACAATGCGGCGATCATCGTGGTCGACAATCGAGAGACGATCGTCGTTCAAGGCGGACCTGGCGGTTTGAGACATGGCAGGCAACGTAGTCAGCCCCGATGAACGCAGGCTGAACGGACAGGCGGAGATCGGTCACAGCGTGACGCCTCGGCCTGGTCACCGCACCCCTACTCCGGCCCTGTCAGACAAGGTTTGCCCGGTCGGCAACGCGCCACCAACCCGACGACAGGTGAGACCCCTTGACGCTCAGCCGGCCGCTCGACCCTGCCCTTTCACCATCGCACAACGGTTCGTCGATGACGGCAGTGTTGAACTCGTGAAGCGCAACTGGCGCGCCTGACGCTGACGAAATCAGAGGAAATGGCGAGGCGATCCCGACCAAGTTGTTCGGTGGGATGACCTGAGGAGTCGAGGGGTTTCAAGGAGATTCTGGTTTGCCCCTCAGAGGACAGCGGGGCTCTTCGTCGTTTTCCGGTCGGCTCAGGTTGTGCAGGATTCAAGGTCGATTGGACCGCCGTCGGATTTTCCGCAACGTACGGCGCTCACCACTTAGGTCCCGACTCTTGTTGGCGCAGGCAGTCGAACGAACCAAGCGGCGCCTTCTCCGTCGTTGATGATCGGTGACGCCAACTTGAGGGGTGTGACGTCTTCGAAAAAGCCGTCTTGGAAGTAGAGCAGTTCAACCGTGGCCCCAGGCTCGCCTCGGGCAACTCAATAGCGATTTTGGTAATGCGTGCGGTCACTGTCTCGGCGACGCGAGAGCGACCACGTTTCGGCCTCGTTGCCCGCAGACCCTCAAGATAGTCGCGGACGATACGACCTTCGAAGCGGCCCTTGGCCAGAGACCGATATGGGCGTAGTGCCCGTCGGCGCCGACATGCTCTCGCCCGAGGACGCACGAATCGAGTCCCGCCTCCACGATCGCATCCCCATAGTGAACGGATTCGGATCAGACATCACCCGGAGTGCCCCAGGAAGGCTCGCTGCAGAAAGCGTGGCCTGGCTCCCTCAAGCCCTCACACCCCAAGCCGGTGCCACCAACAACGACAACATCTCCGGCCGAGCGGCCGATTTGACGCGGTCGATTCAGTCCATCTCAGGGCGCAGTTCGTCGAGCGGCGGGTCGTACTCGGGTTCGGTCAGGTGGACAGCCCGGAACAGCAGGTGCACCGCAATCGGCAGCGTGAGCACCAACGCCACGCCGGCGAGCGCCAGGCGCGCAGCACCTGACCAGCCCAATTCAAACGAGGCACCGATGCCGGCGATCAGGAACGCCACCGGGCTCGCCTTGCCCGCGGCGTGGATGCGGGCATACGGCGTTTTTAACTTGAACAAGCCAACGCCGGCTAACACGATCACGGCAACACCAGCAAGCAGGAACGCGCCCGCAAACGGGTTGACAGCGATCATTTCGAACGCTCCATGAACCGAGCGACCGCAACCGTCGCGGTGAAGCCGATAATCGCAATCACGACCAATAGGTTGAGTAATGATTGATCATCGCGGTCCACCGCGTCGACCACGATGCCGGTCATCAACGTCACGAGTAGCAGGTCGAGCGCGATGATTCGGTCAGCAATCGACGGACCGATCAGCAAGCGATAGATCGCTGCCGCCGCACCGAGCACCAATCCCGCATACGCCACGAAAATGATCATGTGGGCACCACCCGTGGAAACGCTCGGGCGACCAAGGACGACAACTCTTCGACATGTTCGACCACGTCGTCGCTTCGATCACCATGCAATACATGAAGGTACATCGTTGAACCGGTGCTATCCCCCGCCACCACGGCGGTTCCAGGGGTCACCGTGATCGCCAAATACATGAACAGCAAGTGCTTGCGCCCCTCGCCAGAAAGTGGAACCGCAACGATTGCTTCGTCGGTGTAGTCATTGGGCGTGAGTACCTCGCGAACCACCACCCCGGTCGACACAACAAGGTCGACAAACACCAACCAGAGCAGCCGCACAAACGGTACGAACCGAACGCTATTTCGCGAGTTGCCACCGGCATACGACGCCAACAGCGACACCGCGACACCGCTGAGCACGTTGGCGACGCTCGGCGAACCCCACAGTGCGCACCATGCGACGGTCAATGCCGCCACGGTGCACAGGCGCCGCAGGGTAAACGCGTCGCGAACGACCTCGGTAGCCCGTTCGGTCACGGAACTCATTCCTTAACCTCGTTCGTTGTCCCGAGCACGCTGGTGATGTAGGCGTCGCCGCCGAGCAGTTCCTCCGCAGCGCGCTCGCTCATATCCCACAGCGGGCCGGCAAACACAGCGATGAACAAGGTGAGCGCCGTTGCCGCACCGGTGGCCGCTGACATCACACGCCAACCGCCGACCGAACCAGGCGCCGCCGCCTCGCTCTTCGTCTCATCGCTCTCGGCACCCCAGAACACGCCGTTCCAGATCTTCACCATCGAAAGCAACGTCAGAGCACTTCCCACGAGTGCGACGACGACGATGATCGTTGCCGACGATGCAACGCCAGCGTCGATCAAGGCGAGTTTGGCGACGAAACCGGAGAAGGGAGGCAGCCCCGCCAAGCTCAGCGCGGGCAGTGCGAATGCCAGGGCGAGCCACGGCCGTGACGAAACCAGGCCACCAAGGCGACTCAATGTGGAGCTCCCTCGGTCTGTCTCGACCATCGCAGCCACAAGGAACAGCACCGTCTTCACTGGAATCTGGTGGACGACGAAAATGATCGCTCCCGCCACACCGGCCACCGAGAACAGGCCGAGGCCGAGCATCATGTAGCCGATCTGACTGACGATGTGGAACGACAGGATGCGCTTGATGTC
>JBLFZD010000425.1:0-3038 GCA_047610085.1 Ilumatobacter sp.
CGGTTGGTGGCATGCCGTACTCAAGTGCTCGAAGGTAGTCCTCGTCAACACTTCCGGCTTCGTCGTTGCCGGCCTCCTTCGCTGCCTGTTCCTCCTCGAAACGGGCCCGCTGTTCGACGGGGTCATTGAGCTCGGAGTACCCGTTGGCCAACTCGCGACCATCGACGAACAGTTCGAAGCGTTCCGTCAGGTAGGGGTCGTTGCGGTCGACGCGCGCGAGTGGAGAAATCTCGACGGGGTGGCCGGTAACAAACGTCGGGCGCACAATCGAAGCTTCCGATGTTGATTCGAACAACTCTTCAATGATCTTGCCGGTACCCCAGTAGGACTCGACGAACACATCATGGTCAGCGGCAACCTTGCGGATGTCGTCGAGGGGCATTGAAGGGTGTAGCTCGACGCCGGTGCCCTCCGATGCGTAGTCAACCATCCGCTTGCGCGGCCACGGGTCGGCGAGGTCGACCTGTTCGCCTCGGATGTTGATCACCGTGGTGCCGAGCGCGTCGCGAGCAGCTGTCGTAATGAGTTCCTCGGTGATGTCCATGACGTCGTTCCAGTCTCCGAACGCCTGGTAGAGCTCCATCATCGTGAACTCAGGATTGTGGCGAGGAGATATACCCTCGTTACGGAACGTGCGGGCAATTTCGTAGACCCGCTCCATGCCGCCAACGATGAGGCGCTTGAGGTACAGCTCGACGGCGATGCGCAGATAGAGCGGCATGTCCAGCGCATTGTGATGCGTGACGAAGGGGCGGGCATGAGCGCCGCCCACTTCGGGATGGAGTACCGGAGTCTCAACTTCGATGAAGCCGTGCGCTGAGAGCGTGCGCCGGAAACTCGCGACGGTCTCATGGCGAATCTCGAAGTTGCGCCGAGCGTCTTCGTTCACAATCAGGTCGGCGTAGCGCTGGCGGAAACGGGTGTCGACGTCGGAGAGGCCATGCCACTTATCGGGCATCGGACGCACGGCCTTCGATAGCAGTTCGCAGCCGTTTTCGCCGACGGGCTTGACGGAAAGCTCGCCTTTTCGGGTGGTCATCACGGTGCCGGACACACCCACCCAGTCGCCGAGATCAAGTGACTTGATCGACGCGAACGCCTCGTCACCGACGATGGCCTTCGAGATGAAGAGTTGGACCTCGCCTGAGCGGTCGCGGACGGTGGCGAAGATCAGTTTGCCAGAGTCTCGCTTGAGCATGATGCGTCCGGCGACCGAGACGGCATCGTCGGTCTCGACGCCGGGCTCCAATTCGCCCCAGTTCGCTCGCAACTCGGCGAGCGTGTGCGAACGGTCAAATCGGTACGGATATGGGTTCTGTCCCTGCTCACGCATGGTGTCGAGGAGCGCAAGCCGGCGCGCCTTTTCTGCAGCAAGCCCGCTTCCCGTCAGCTCGTCGACGTCGCCGGAGGCAGCGTCGGTCGAGTCGTTGTCGTTGGAGGCGGGGGTGTGTTCGCTCACGACTTATTGACGCTAGCCATCCCGACGTTGTTTCGCAGGACATGTTCCGAGCGGAGCGGTCGTCGCAGCATCGTCATCGTGTTTTGTAGCGCATGACCAGAATCGGTCGTCATCGGTTCGTAACATGTGCTTGTGTCGGTAGCCCCTCCTGGAACGCCATCTCGTTGGCGCGCTCGATCGTCAATGGCGTTTGCTGTTGCCGCGGCCGTGCTGATCCCCGTTGCTGTGTCGGCGATCTCCGACGGGCGCGGCGCAACGGTCACCGAGCAAGCCGTCCGATTATCGCCAGAGGTTGGCGACCTTGTGAGCGTGTACGACACCGGAGCGCTCGATAGGAGTACGGAGCTTGCGGCATTCGCTGCTGCGGCCGACGCGAACGCCGACATTGCGGTGCGCAGCGCTGCGTCGATCGCGATGCAACGAATCCGACGTGGATCGATCGATGTGCAAGTCGCTCCGCCGTCGATGTCGATTCCAATGGGAACGACGGTGCTCGACGTCGACGTCATCGGAACCCTGATGGGCCCCGAGGTGTCGGGGGTGCTCGATTCGAATTCGCTCGTGATGAGTCAGCGCACAGCCGATCTGCGCGGCGCTGAGGCTGGAGATGTGGTCACGCTTCGTTCGGCGTTCGGCGCCGATGTCGACTTCACGATCGGTGCTGTGGTCGCCGATGAGATTACGGGCGGGACCGAGCTACTGATCACCCTGGAAGGTTCGGCGAGGCTGAGCTTGAATCGCAAGAGTGGTGTCGTGATCTGGGGATTCGCATCGCGGGAAGTCATCGATCAAGCGCTGAGGGACAACGGACTCGTGTCGACCCGCATCCGCATACGGCGCAGCTGGGATCCATTTGACCCGGATTCGACCTTGGGCATGGGTCTCACCAAGGAACTGCTCGGTGAATTCGGCTACCGGGTGAATCCGAGCGGCTCGGTCACCCAGGAAACCTCATGGCAGTCGGCGAACCTGCCTGCTGGGCGACGGTTGTTGGACGCAACGATCCGAATCGTGGCCCGATGCCACCTCGTCATCGAGCCCGCGTTACAGGAAGCGCTGGCCGAAGTGGCAGCGGCTGGTTTCGGCAATGTCTTTAACGTGGGCGACGCCAACTCGGCGGGCGGCTGTTGGTATCCGCGCTTTAACCGCCTGGCAAACAGCACCTCGATCGGATTTCTTTCGCGGCATTCGTGGGGCATGGCAATCGATACGAACACGGTTGGTTCATGCCAGGGATGTGCGCCGCCCGATTTCGTCACTCGGCCCGGTGGCTGCGCCGCCGTTCGAATTTTCCGCAAGCATGGATTCGCGTGGGGTGGGAACTACCTCACACCTGATGGCATGCACTTCGAGTACGTCGGTGAGCCGCGCGACCAGTTGCCCTACCCATCGAGGTATTGCCCCAACATCGTCACCCTGAAAGACGGTGAGGAATCCTTCATGGTCACGGAGCGAGCCACGATCTTCGATGACGCCGGACTCGTCGCCGAGTAAGGCGTAGCCTGTCCTTCGTGGCAGAACGCTTTGTGATCCTCGGTGGTGGCCCGGCTGGGAATGTCGCAGCCACATATGCAGCCCG
>JBLFZD010000426.1:0-3026 GCA_047610085.1 Ilumatobacter sp.
GGCCAAGTGGTCGCCGACCTGATCTACCACCCGCTCGAGACGCGTTGGATGAAGCTGGCCACGGAGCGCGGCGCTCAGACGGTCGACGGGCTCGGCATGCTCGTGCACCAAGCCGCACTTCAGCAGCACATCTGGCTGGGCGACGACGCCGTCATCGACACCGTCGTGATGCGGGCTGCAGCCGAAGCCGCCCTTGCCGCCCGTTCGTAGGAGCAGCACGGATCACCGGATCGAGTCGTGGTCAAGGCGCGTGGCCCCACACCGGTTGGTTTTGCGCTACTTGAGCTCCCACCATGGGGGGAGCGGCCAGGAACTGGAGCCTTCCCACAACAGTTCGAACGAGGCGTCAGGTCCACGTTGTCCGAGCGGGTAGAGCGAGTCGAGGCCGATCACTGGGCCGTGGACGTCAGGGTCGGGGCAGGGATCCATTGGCTCTACCTCGGCGAACGCCGGCTGAGCGCAGGCCGTGTCATTCAAGAACGCCATCTTGCGGGAGATGTAGTCGCCGGCTGCGTACACGCCCGTGGAGCGCAGATGAATGCCGTCAGGGGCAAACCAGCCGGGTTGCGCGACGGCGTAGCTCGCCCAATCGGCGATGACGATTTCGGGGTACGTCTTGTCATCAACGATCTGCTGAAGCGTTGCGTTGCTCCGCTCGAACACTTCGGAGAACCCGGTGTCATCGGGCGACTCGTAGAGCACGTTGGATCGCAACGTCAGCCACACGATGCGCTGGTAGCCGTGCGAGCGGGCGAGGTTGACGATTGTGTCGACGTCGCCAATGAAGTTGTTGTCGCTGTCGTTGTACCCGGTCGCCACGATCAACGTCGTGTACCCGTCGGGATGAGCATCGAGTTCTTCCAAGAGCGTGATCGGCACGTAGCCGTTGAAATTCGTGCATGACGTTGACACCCGGCGACGACATGAGGCCAGCGAGAACGTGTGATCGAACCCTTGCACGGCGTCGATCGCGCCGTACAGCTTGAAACTGAGCCAGGCGGAGTCGCTGATCAGCAGCGCTCGGTCCGGAGGTGACGGGATCCGTTCAGCTGGAGCAGTTGCGACAGCAACTACTTCAACGGTTGCCGGGGCTGCAGCGACGTGAGCGGCGGTCAGCGCCCCGGCACACACGACCCCGAGAGCCCCAAGTCGAGCCATGATCAAGAACCGCATCTCCCAAGTATGCAGTGATCGGTAGCATCGGTGAGATGCTGAGGTATCTCACCGCTGGTGAATCACACGGCCAGGCGCTCGTTGTTGTGCTCGAAGGGCTTCCCGCCGGGCTGGAAATCACGGTGGAAGAGATCCAACAAGAGATGGGCCGGCGACGTCTTGGTTACGGGCGCGGCCCTCGTCAGCGCTTCGAGGCTGACGAACTCACGTTGATCGGGGGCGTCCGCCACGGTCGCACACTCGGCTCGCCTGTCGCTATCGAGATCAAGAACAGCGAGTGGTTTCGCAGCGACAAGTGGCACGAGGAGATGGACCCCGCACCGGGCTCCACCAAGGCACCGCTCACCCAGGTTCGCCCAGGTCACGCCGATCTGACCGGCATGCAGAAGTACGGCTTCACCGATGCGCGTGACGTACTTGAGCGGGCCAGCGCCCGTGAGACCGCTGCACGCGTCGCCGCTGGTGCGATTGCCAAGAAGCTGTTGAAGACGCTGGGCGTTGACATCATGTCGCACGTGATTCAGATGGGTTCGGTGCGGGTGCCCGACGGTGCCGTCCGTCCAACACCTGGCGAACTTGACCGGGTCGATGACAATCAGGTGCGCTGTTTTGACGTGGCAACGAGCGACGACATGGTCACCGAGATCAAGGCGTGCGCCAAGGAGGGTGACTCGCTCGGTGGCGTGGTTGAAGTGCTCGGCTTCGGGGTGCCCGTCGGACTTGGTTCGCATGTGCACTGGGATCGCAAGATCGACGCCATGCTCGCCCAGGCGATCATGAGTATCCAAGCGATCAAGGGCGTCGAAATCGGCGACGGATTCGACGTGGCAGGGCGAAGGGGAAGCAACGCCCACGATGCCATCTCATGGGATTCCGAGGCCGATCAGTATCGCCGCAAGACCTCGCTGGCCGGCGGCACCGAGGGTGGCATGACTACCGGCGAATTGCTTGTCGTCCGAGCAGCAATGAAGCCGCTGGCAACGCTCAATAGGCCGACGCTGGAAACGGTCGATACCGCCACAAAAGAATCGGGTGTGTCGTTCAAGGAACGTACAGACGTCACCGCAGTTCCTGCAATGGGCGTCGTTGCCGAAACGATGGTGGCGCTCACACTCGCCGCCGAGGCTCAGCGCAAGTTCGGTGGCGATTCGGTTGATGAGTTCGTCCGGAATGCTGAGAACTTCGCCGCAACACTGTGATGGAGGCGCTGTGAGTGTGTGCGCCGACCGCCATATCGTGCTCGTTGGAATGATGGGAGCGGGAAAGTCGTCGGTCGGCCGCGTCATTGCCAAGCGCCTCGACCGTGCACTGCTTGACAGCGATGACATGGTCGAGTTGCGCACCGGTCGAACCGTGCGGGAGATCTGGAACGAAGAAGGCGAGCCCGCCTTCAGAGCCGTCGAGACCGAGGTCCTACGCGAAGCAGTGAATGCGACGTCACCCTCGGTGATTGCCGCTGCAGGGGGTGTCGTGTTGAGCGAGGCCAATCGTGAGGTGCTCAAAGACGGCGGTGCCCATGTGGTGTGGCTACTCGCAGATGTCGACCTGTTGCTCGATCGGGTAAAGGCGGGAATGCACCGGCCGCTCCTCGATGACGACCCCGAAGGAATGCTGCGCAAGATGTACGAAGAGCGAAGCGAGTTGTACCAGGACGTCGCCGATGCGATCGTCTCGGTCGACAACCGTTCGATCAACGATGTTGCGGGGGCGGTGCTGAGATGCGCCGGGTGACCGTTCCGCTCGGCGGGGGCGGTGCTGACCGTTCGTACCCCGTGATCGTGGGGAATGGTGTGATCGCTGAACTCCCCGACCTCATCCCCGAGACAGCTCGACGCGTTGCTGTGGTGACGCAG
>JBLFZD010000427.1:0-3011 GCA_047610085.1 Ilumatobacter sp.
GGAACCACATTCGGCCGCATTGCTCCTGCATACTCGAGTGCGTGCCCGCAAGGTGCTCGACAAATCGATCCGTGACTTCGTTCGTTTCGACGAACTCAACATCGGGCTCGCCGTGATGAATTTCGGCTTCGACACCGAAGCCGGTGGGTGAACATGATCCGGGCCCGTACCAGGCTCGACCCGTGCTCCCCGACATGTCCTCGCGTCCGAGCCCACCATCAACGGCCCGCCCGACGACAAGACAGTCGGCGGCTACATCGTGTCGGGAAACCCGGAACGTCCCTGATCCCAGCGCTCGCCCTCGTACGACACGTGCCACAGGACCAGTCCAGTTGGCGGCGCCACCGGGCCAGCCGCTGATCGCTCATGAGCGCCAAGCGTCTCGACGATCGAGTCTGAACTTCGGCGTCCACGACCGACTTCGACAAGGGTGCCCACCACGCTGCGCACCATTTGATGGCAGAAGCTGCTTGCGGCAATCTCGAACCTCAGCAACGGCGATACGTCGGCCCCTCCGACATCTTCGAGGGGGACTCGATGCCAGTGAACGCGTTGCATGATCCGCACAAGCGACTTCTCGGGGTACCCCTCCCCCACCTTCGGCCGCCGACAAAAGCTGGCGAAGTCATGCTCTCCAAGAAGGTGTGTGCTGGCGACGTTCATCGCATCAAGGTCGAGCTCGTACGGCACGTGCCACGATGTTCGCGCCAGCATCGGATTCGGCTGCGAGGCGCCCCAGATGTCGTATCGGTACGCGCGCGACGTTGCGCTAAACCGTGCGTCGAACGATTCCGGCGCCCATTCTGCGGAACGAATCGCAATCGAAGGCGCACACATCCGGTTGATCGATCGCTGCATGCGGGCGAGGTCAAGGTGTTCAGGAAAGCGGCCGGTTACCACCTGCCCCCATCCGTGCACACCCGCATCGGTGCGCCCCGCTGCGGTGAGATCGAGGGGCACCTGCAGAATGTGTTCGAGCGTCGAGCGCAGTACCCCCATCACCGTGACCACGTCGTTGGATTCGGCAAAGCCGTGGAAGTCGGTCCCGTCGTATGCCACCAACAGTGCCACGTTTCGCCGACCAACGCTGCTGAGCGACACACCTCGGGGATGGACAGCCACACGCTGATCGGATCCATCTACGTTGCGATCGTATGGGTCAACCTTTTTGAACGTCCCGGAGACGCCCTGGGGAGACCCGCCCGCACGTTGTTCAGACGGCTTGGCCAACGCCGTCCCGGACGCGAGAAGACCCCCACTCACAGATGAGTCATTTGACTCAGACATGGCGGAGGCCTGTTCGGACGGCTGCGTGCCGTCGGTCATGAGCGAATGCTCAGACGAGTTCGATGCGCGCCATCTCGGCGTTGTCGCCGTGACGGGTGCCGAGCTTCAAGATGCGGGTGTAGCCACCGTTGCGCTCCATGTAGCGAGGAGCGATGTCGTGGACCAGCTTGTAAGTCATTTCGCGGTCACCAAGCTGACTCTGGATCTGACGGATCCGGTGCACTTGCATCGGGCCCTCTTCCTGAGCCTTCTTGGCCTTCGTGATGAGCTTCTCGACGATTGGACGAAGGTGCTTGGCCTTTGCCTCGGACGTCGAGATGCCTTCGGCTGCGAACAGCGAAGCCGAAAGGTTGGCCATCATCAGCTTCTGGTGCGAAGACGATGAGCCGAAGCGGCGGGAGCGGCGGGGAGTAGGCATGATTCAGTGTGTCTTTCGTGATCGCAGCTGGGCTCAGCCGCGGAGTGTGAGGCCACGCTCGTCGAGCTTGGCCTTCACTTCGTCAAGGCTCTTCTGGCCAAAGTTGGTGATGTTGAGCAGGTCGTCTTCGGTCTTCGTGAGCAGTTCGCCCACCGTGTTGACCTGAGCCCGCTTGAGGCAGTTGTTCGGACGCTCCGAAAGGTCGAGGTCTTCGATCGGGAGGTCGAGGTCAGGGGAGCTGACGGCAACGTCGACGATCTCGCCGAGTTCGAGGCCCTGGGGCTCATCGGACATCGTGGCAACCAGCTCGGTGAGCGCCTGCAGCGTTGCTCCGGCCGAAGCGAGCGCCTCGGACGGAGTGATCGAACCGTCGGTCTCGATTTCAATGACGAGGCGGTCGTAGTTCGTGGCCTGCTCGACACGGGTCGGCTCGACATCGAACGACACACGACGGATCGGACTGAAGATGGCGTCGATCGGGATCATGCCGATCGTGCGGTTGTCATCTTCACGCTTACTGGACAGGTAGCCACGGCCCTGCTCGATCGTGAGATCAATAGCAAGTCGGCCCTTCGTATTGAGCGTGGCGAGGTGCAGTGAACCGTTGAGTACTTCGACGTCAGCCGGGCACTCGATGTCGGCTGCGGTGACATCAGCAGCGCCACGCACGTCAATACGTGCGGTGACCGCTTCCTCGGAAAGACAGGTAACCACGATGTCTTTCAAGTTGAGGATGATGTCGGTGACGTCTTCGGATACCCCAGCGATCGTGTCGAACTCATGAAGAGATTCGTCGAAGCGGACCGTAGTGATGGCCGCGCCCGGGATGGACGACAGAAGCGTGCGGCGAAGCGAGTTACCGAGCGTGTGGCCGAAGCCGGGCTCGAGTGGACCGACCGCAAACTTCTGGCGATTGTCGGACTCCTCACCGAGAGCTTCGATGGTGGGGCGCTGCATGACGAGCATTGGTGCCAGGACCTTTCGGGGTATTCGAGAACGTGTACGAGTGCGTGGATGAGCTGGGGCTGACTGCCTCCAGCGATGCGTTACTTGGAGTAGAGCTCAACGATGAGCGACTCGCGCACCGGAATGTCGATGTGATCGCGCTGCGGGAGGCTGCGCACGGTGACTTCCTTGCCACCATCGCCCTGCTCAAGCCAGCCGACGAGCGACCGATCAAGAGTGTCGATGTTGTGCTGAACCACGATCATCTTGGCAGCCTTGGCCGATAATGCGACGACATCGCCCTGGCGGGAGGTGTAGCTCGCAATGTCAAGACGCTTGCCATTGACATTGATCAGTCCGT